>NZ_FYDZ01000003.1:0-483692 GCF_900187515.1 Pseudomonas sp. Irchel s3f10 | reverse complement strand
TTCGACCAAAGAAGGATCGAGCAAAGCATCCAATCCCTCGATGGCGTTGGGGGTAGAGGCGATGTTGTGGGTCAGTTCCAGTGCCCGAGCGAGACGCATAAAAAAATCCGATGCCAGTACAGGCATCGGATTTTGATTTCTTGCGGCCAAAGGTCAAGCGAGAAGGCTTAACTGATCGGCATTACCCGAAAGGGCTCCCTTTTTTATTCCACGTTGATGGTGATTTTCTTCGAGACGATTGGCGGGTCGAATGCCATGTGACCGCTGTCGCCAAGTTCCAGCTGCAAGGTGTGTTTGCCCGGGGCGAGCTTGATGTCAGCCTGGGTCTGCGCCTTGCCGAAGTGCATATGGTTGGCATCGGTAGGGACGACCGAACCGGCAGGAACAATTTCCTTGGCGTCGATCAGCAGGTGATGGTGACCGGTGTTTTTGGTGACATCACCGGCTGGTGCCAGTGCGACGGCCTTGGTCCCGAACTTGACGGTGAAGGTCTGCGAAACCGTGGCCCCGTCTTCGGGAGAAACGATGAACACTTCAGCGCCTTTGGGGGCCGGTGTCGCCGCACTGGCCAGCACCGAAACGCCCATCAGCACACCAGCGAACGCTGCACGTGACATAAAGCTTTTCATTTTCTTCTCCAGTTTTTCCGTAAAATCCGCACGGTCATGACAACTTCATGACCATTCGTTGTCGAAGGCACTCGACAACCATAGCAAAGCGAGCCTGAATCAGAGCGTCGCGATAATGATTTCAAAGGAGTGACCATGCGTTTTCTGCCTGGCCTGATCTGCCTGCTACCCCTTTTGAGCCCTTTGGCTCACGCCGAACTGATTGATGACGTCAACGACCGTGGCGAGCTGCGCATAGCCCTTGAGGCTAATACACCGCCCTTCAATTTCAAGGAAGGCGACACACTCACGGGGTTCGAGGTCGAGCTTGGGCAACTGCTGGCCAACGAACTGGATGTGCGCGCCGACTTCATCGTCACCGACGAGGCCGACCTGCTCCAGGGCGTTGAAAGCGGCAAGTACGACGTCGCGCTCAACCACATAGCACTGACATCCGAACTCAAGGATCGTTTCGACTTCAGCGAGCCTTACGGCAAGGTCGATTCGCAGTTGTTGGCGAAGAAGGATGAGCAGCCACGGCCGATGGTGTTAGTGCAGGCATTGACTGAAGAGAAGCCGAAAGCGGCGGAGCCGGTGGATTTGGCGATTCCGTTTCAAAAGGGTAATCCGGCGTTTCAGGCCAGTCTTGCGAGCGCGATGCAGCGGATCAAGGCAGATGGGCGCCTGGCAGCGCTGACCGAGAAGTGGTTGAAGCCTTAAAAGCCCCTCACCCTAGCCCTCTCCCAGAGGGAGAGGGGACTGAATGGGGGATGCTTCAGAGATACGCCGACTTGGGATGGCTATACCGAATCCGAAATCGATTGGTCATGGCTTTGTCGAATCCATAATCGATCGGTCATGGCTATGTCGAATCCATAGTCGATAAGGTCTTCCAGGTCGATGCAAGACGCCAGACACCTCGGTCGGCCCCCTCTCCCTCCGGGCGGTCCGACGTTTCGGGAGGGCTGGGGTGAGGGCAACGATTCCGGATCAATCCAAAGCAGCAAGGGCCAGCGCGGCCTGCGGCAGTTCAAGCTCGCTGAACACCTGCACACCATGGCGCTTGAGCAACGCGGCCGTCACGCCCTCACCAGAGATTTTGACCCCGCTGAACGTCCCGTCGTAAGTCAGCAAATTCCCGCAAGAAGGACTGTTGGCCTTCAGCACCGCCACGCGGATGCCATATTTCTGCACCAGCTCCAGCGCCTGCCGCGCGCCATCGAGAAACTGCGCACTGACATCCTCGCCCTCGGTGGTGATCACCGCTGCGTCACCATCGAGCACTTCACCACCCTGCCCGCCCGGAATCTCCGCCGCCGCGCGTGGCGTCGGCAAACCGCCCGCGACCTCCGGACACAACGGCACCACCCGCCCTTCGGCAATCCACTGCTCAAGCAGATCAAACGGCCCGCTCGCACCACCGTCGTAACGTACGCGGTGGCCCAACAGACAGCGGCTGACCAGAATTTTTTCCATCAGAACGGCTCGTTGCCACGGCGGCGGAACCAGCCGGTCAGCGACAAACGTTCGCGATTGGCCGGCAGCACCTCATGCGGCACTTCGCCGGAGAGAAACACCACCAGACACCCGCCCGTAGGCTGCACGTCATGTACGCGCTCATCATTCAGGTACATGCGCAACTGGCCGCCATCTTCCGGCATCCACGCATCATTGAGGTAAACCACCACCGACACCATGCGCTTGTCATCGTCGCGAAAGCGGTCGACATGTCGGCGATAAAACGCACCCGGCGGATACAGCGCGAAATGGCATTCAAAGTCTTCAAGGCCGAGGAACAAGCCACGATTGAGCGCCTCGCGCAGGCTCTCCATCAGGTTCAGATAACGGTCGCTGGCCTCGGCCTGACCGGGATCGATCCACTGAATGTGGTCGCCACGAATCCCCTCGCGGATCTCCGAAAAAGGCCCACGCCCCACCGCCGCCGGGGCCAACTCGCCTTCGGCCTCACGTTTACGGCACTCGGCCGCCAGCTCGCGGGTCAAACCGGCGGGCAGGAAAATGTTCTGCTGCGACCAGCCGTGTTCGGCCAGGTCATCGACAATGCGTAACAGCAGTGGGTGTTCAGAGGATATTTGCATGCCGCGCATAGTATGTCGGCGGCAAGAAATCCGACAGAGCCACGCGGCGGCTTGCTACGAATTCTCGACAAGTACCGGCACCGCACGGAGAATAGTCCGCTGCTGACAGGAGTCCCTATGCGCCGTTTGCTTTTTTCACTGTTGATGTTCTGCGTGTTGCCCGCCTGGGCGGACGGCCACGATCAGTTGTACAAGGTCGCCGGCTGGCCAGATCAACGTGCGCATTTCAACGATGCCCTGACGGCCGCACAGCAGCGCTATCAGAACAGCCTGCCGCCGGCGGTGTTTCAGGCGCTGGTGAACAACAGCAATCAGCGCTTTGCCCCGCAGGCCGTCGATCAACGCGCCGAAGCGCAACTGCGGCAGAAGCTCGCCGACCCGAAACCGGCGCTGACTTTCTTTCAATCGCCACTGGGCAAGAAAATCGTCGCCGCTGAATTGCTCGCGACTCGCCGCGATCAACTGGCGAAAAACGCCAAGGGCCTGCCGAAGATGCAGGCCAGCGACAGCCGTCTGCTGATCATCGGCCACCTCGCGCAAGCCTTGCCTGCCCGTGAGGCTGGCGCCGAAGTGAGCCTGGCGATTGCCGGCGTGGCGGCGGACAGTTTGAGTTCGATGATCCCGGGACTGCTCGGTGGTGGTCAGGCGCAGGGCATGTTGAATGGTCAGCGCCAGCGCTTGATGGATCAGATTGGCGCGGACATGAACAACACGTTGCTTTACGTCTATCGCGATCTGTCGGATGAAGAGCTCGAAGAGTTTGCGACGTTTGCCGAGTCGACTGAGGGCAAGGCGTATTACCAGGCGGCGCTGGCAGCGATTCGGGCGGGGTTGGCGGTCGGGCAATGATCTTCGTCGTCTCTTAGACCGCTATCGCGAGCAGGCTCACTCCTACAGGGGCACGCATTCCAAATGTAGGAGTGAGCCTGCTCGCGATAGGGCCCTCACCAACGCTAGAGATTCCGCCCCCTGATCCGCTTGCTCAAGAACTCGAAATACTCCTCACGCATCTCCACCGTCTCATTCGCCAGATGATGCCGCGCCTCGGCCAGCAGCAGAATTTGCGGTCGATCAAACTTCCATTTCAATACCTGCAAATTGTGCTGCCAGTCGACGGTCATGTCCGCCTGCCCCTGAATGATCAGCGGCCGCCGCGGACTTTTTTTCGCGTGCTCGACGCGAATGATCCAACGCGACAACGCCCCCACCCATTTCGTCGGCAAGCGCCGTGGCTGCAACGGATCTGCCTGCAGAAACGGCAGGAAATCCGGATCATTGGAGTTCTCGCTGAAGCGTCGAGCGACACCCCGAACGAAAGGCCTGAGCAGGTAATAACTCAACTGCGACCAGCCCCATGCCCGCGGCCGAACCAGCGGCGCCATCAAAATCACCTGGCCCTGCGCCGGGCTGTTTTCAGCATGGTTGAGCAAATGATCGACCACAATCGCCCCGCCGGTGCTCTGCCCGCACAGATGCCACGGCTGCGGCAGCGCGATCGACTGCGCCTCGGCGAACAAGGCCTGCAGGACGTCCTGGTATTCAGAAAAATCGCGAATGCTCGCGCGCGGCCCGCTCGACAGGCCATGGCCCGGCAAGTCGCAGGCGATCACCGCGAAGTCCTGATCCAGCGCCCACTCGATCACATGCCGATACAGCCCGGTGTGATCGTAGTATCCATGCAGCAGAAACAGTGTCGCCTTGACCTTCTCCGGCCACCAGCAATGGTTGACCACTTCATAGCCATCGACCTCGAAACGGCCCATGCCACGCCAGACATCACGATGGGGGAAATCGGTTTTATAAAACTGCTGGTACGCCTTCGCCTCATCCGACAACGGCTGCCACTCGGCCAGAGGCTTGAGGCTGGCGCGGATTTGATCGGGGTCGAAAGTGGCAGACATAAGGCGATTCCAAAGCGGTAAACAGACTTTATCGGCCTGCGATATTCATCTGTCGTGGCAGACATGGCAAGCTAGCCCGCCTCTGAGGAACCAAATCCATGCGTTCGCCCTACCGCACCGCACTGTTTGCCAGCCTGCTCGCGCTGATTTGCGCCGGGGTGCTGTGGGCGGCGTACGACTGGTTTCAGGGGCGTTATCTGCGTGCTTTCAGCGAACACACGGCAGTGTTTTCCGGTGATCCGCTGCGTCTGCCGGACAATCTCGCCGGCCCCGGCAAGATCCGCCTGGTGCACTTCTGGGACCCGGCCTGCCCGTGCAATGTCGGCAATCAACAGCACCTGACCGAAATGGTCGAGCAGTTCGGCGCCAGAGGCGTTGAGTTCTTCGCCGTGCAAAAAACTGGCAGCCACGGCCAGTTGCCCGCGACCCTCAGCAGCCTGAAAACCATCACGATATTGCCCGGCTCCGAACAGGTGCCCGCCAGCCCGGCCGTGGCGATCTGGGACCGCAGCGGCAAACTGGCCTACTTCGGCCCGTACAGCGAAGGCCTGACCTGCAACTCCAGCAACAGCTTTATCGAACCGATTTTGAATGCCCTGACGCAAGATCGCCCGGTCAATGCCACGCACACCCTGGCGGTCGGTTGCTACTGTCCGTGGCCGGTGGAAACGCCATAAGGCATTCCGGACTTTTCAAGGACAGCGCTGCACGGCACAGAAGGTCTGTGCTAATTGTTTGCAGCCCGACGGGCGGCAATCCCGCCTGCACAAGGAGTCACCATGAAGCGCGTGTTCACCGTACTTGGCTTGCTCATCGTTGTTCTGCTCGCCGGCGTCGGCTGGTATGTCTACAGCAAACAACCGACGCGCCAGGGCCAGGTCGAACTGCGCAACCTGCAGGGCTCGGTGACCGTGCGCTACGACGAACGCGGTGTGCCGCACATTCGCGCCGAGAACGAAACCGACCTCTACCGCGCCCTTGGCTACGTGCATGCCCAGGATCGCCTGTTCCAGATGGAAGCCATGCGCCGCCTCGCCCGTGGTGAGCTGGCCGAAGTGCTCGGGCCGAAGCTGCTCGACACCGACAAACTGTTCCGCAGCCTGCGCATCCGTGAGCGCGCCGCCAGTTACGTCGCCAGCCTCGATAAACAGTCGCCGGCATGGAAGGGCCTGCAAGCCTATCTGGATGGCATCAACCAATATCAGGACACCCACGCCGCACCGATCGAGTTCGACGTGCTGGGCATCCCCAAACGGCCGTTCACGGCGGAAGACAGCATCAGCGTCGCCGGCTACATGGCCTATAGCTTTGCGGCGGCGTTTCGCACCGAACCGCTGCTGACCTACGTGCGCGATCAGCTTGGCGCCGATTACCTCAAGGTCTTCGACCTCGACTGGCAGCCAAAAGGCGTCCTCGCCAAGGATCACGGCAAATCGACTCCACCCCTGGCCGCTGGCGACTGGAAAGACCTCAACGCCCTCGCCCGCCTCAGCGAACAGGCACTGATCGATAATGGCCTGCCGCAGTTCGAAGGCAGCAACGCCTGGGTGATTGCCGGCAGCCACAGCCAGAGCGGCAAACCGCTGCTGGCCGGTGATCCGCACATTCGTTTCTCGGTGCCGTCGGTGTGGTACGAGGCGCAATTGTCGGCGCCGGGCTTCGAGTTGTACGGCCATCATCAGGCGTTGGTGCCGTTTGCTTTTCTGGGGCACAACCTCGATTTCGGCTGGAGCCTGACCATGTTCCAGAACGACGATCTGGACCTGATCGCCGAGAAGGTCAACCCGGATAACCCCAATCAGGTCTGGTATCGCGGCCAGTGGACCGACATGGTCGTCACCCAACAGCAGATCAATGTGAAGGGCCAAACACCGGTAACCCTCACCCTGCGTCAATCGCCCCATGGCCCGATCGTCAACGATGCGCTCGGCACCGCTGCCGGCAAGACGCCGATCGCCATGTGGTGGGCTTTCCTCGAAACGCCAAATCCGATCCTCGAAGGCTTCTATCAACTCAACCGCGCCGATACGTTGGCCAAGGCTCGCGCGGCAGCGGCCAAGGTGCAGGCGCCGGGGCTGAATCTCGTCTACGCCAACGCCAAGGGTGATATCGCCTGGTGGGCTTCGGCGTTGCAGCCCAAGCGTCCGGCCGGGGTGCGGCCGGAATTCATGCTCGACGGCAGCAGCAATCAGGCCGACAAGGATGGCTTCTACCCGTTCAGCGCCAACCCGCAGGAAGAGAACCCGGCGCGCGGCTACATCGTCTCGGCCAACTTCCAACCCGTCTCGCCGACCGGCATGGAGATTCCCGGTTACTACAACCTCGCCGATCGCGGCCAGCAACTCAATCGTCAGCTCAGCGACAAGAGCGTGAAGTGGACCAACGAGGCCAACCAGAAACTGCAACTGGGCACCGCCACCGGTTACGGCCCGCGCTTGCTGGCGCCATTGCTGCCGGTGCTGCGCGAGGTGGTCAGCGATCCGGCGCAACTGAAACTGGTCGAGCAACTGGCGCAGTGGCCAGGCGACTATCCGCTGGATTCGGTCAATGCAACGGTGTTCAACCAGTTCCTCTACGACCTCGCCGATGCGGCAATGCGGGATGAGTTGGGCAATGACTTTTTCGACACGCTGCTGTCGACGCGAGTGATCGATGCGGCGCTGCCGAAGCTGGCGGCGAATGCCGATTCACCGTGGTGGGATAACCGCAGCACGCCGAACAAGGAGACCCGTGCCGATGTCGTGCGCACGGCGTGGCAGGCGAGCATGCAGCACTTGAAGCTGACCCTCGGCGATAACTCTGCCGAGTGGAAATGGGGCGCGGCGCATACGCTGACTCACGGCCATCCGCTGGGACAGCAGAAGCCGCTGGACCGGATATTCAACGTTGGGCCGTTTGCGGCGCCGGGCAGTCATGAAGTGCCGAACAACCTTTCAGCGAAGATCGGCCCGGCGCCATGGCCGGTGACTTATGGGCCGTCGACGCGGCGGCTGGTGGATTTTGCCGATCCGGCGCATGGCTTGACGATTAACCCGGTCGGGCAGAGTGGTGTGCCGTTTGATAGCCACTATGACGATCAGGCTGAGGCGTATGTCGACGGGATGTATGTGCAGGCGCATTTCAATGCCGAAGAGGTGACGGCGAATACGCGTAGTACGTTGAAGCTGTTGCCGGCGCGGGCAGCGCCTTAAAAGCCCCTCACCCTAGCCCTCTCCCCGAGGGAGAGGGGACTGACCGAGGTGTCTTTCGCTATGCACCTACCTGAGAGATCGAGTCGATTATGGATTCGGAACAGCAATATCACGTCGGCGTATCTCCCCAATATCCCCCAATCGACCCCCTCTCCCTCTGGGAGAGGGCTGGGGTAAGGGTCAAACCATCACCGCAAAATTCAGCCGAAACTGCTGCGGCGTCACCCCCAACCGCCGGTTAAACACCCCGCGCATGTGCTGCGCATCACGAAACCCGCACTGATACGCCACCGTCTTCAACGGCGCCACAGTACTTTCCAGCATCACCCGCGCCGCATCCACCCGCGCCCGCTCGACGAACTCCGCCGGGGTGACTTTGGCTTCCCGCGCAAATACCCGCGAGAAATTACGCGCACTCATGTTCGCCGCATTGGCCAGATCGGCAATGGTCAGATCGCCAGTCAGATTGGCCAGCACATACAACTGCACCATCGCCACCGCCGACGTCGGCTCCGCATGGGGCGTGAGGAACGGGCTGAACTGCGACTGCCCACCAGAGCGCTGAGTAAACACCACCAGCCGCTTGGCCACGCTCAGCGCCACCTCAGCGCCGTGATCACGCGCCAGCAGATACAGCGACAGATCGATCCCCGCCGTGACCCCGGCCGAGGTGTAGAGCGCGCCGTCCTCGACGTACAAACGATCCGCCTCGACCTGTGTGGTCGGACATAACTGCGCCAACGCTTCGGCATCGTTCCAGTGCGTGGTCACGGTGCGCCCGTCAAGCAACCCGGCCCGCGCGAGGATGAACGCGCCGTTGCAGATCGAACCGAAGCGCTGCGCCCGTGAACACGCCTCGCGCAGCCAATCATCAAACGTCGCGCCAAAATCCATGAATGGCAGTTGCGGGCCGCCAGCGACCAGCAACAGGTCGTAGGCCTCAAGGGCTTCGCTGAAATGCCAATGGGCATTCAGGTTCAAACCGTTGGAACAGGCCATCGAGCCGTGTTCGACGCCGATCACTTCGAGCCGATAGTGATCCTCGGGCGCCAGGAAGCGGTTGGCCTCGGCAAACACATCCATCGGGCCGCTGACGTCCAGCGACTGCACGCCTGCGAACACGACGATGGCGACGGTTTTGTTCATGGCTGTGGATTCCCCCTTAAAGAACAAAAGATCGCAGCCTGCGGCAGCTCCTACAGGTGTCCGCGTTCCCATGTAGGAGCTGCCGCAGGCTGCGATCTTTTTAGCTTGGCACGATTTGCGCTTCGAATGGCAAGGATCGCAGCCATGCATCGATTGTTCGCTTCCCGCGCCGGGAACAGACTTTCCCCATCAGCGCCACAACGGCGTTTTCGACGAGGAAACCGTTATGAGCACCACCATCGCCGGCATCAATATCCCCGACAGCGCCCTCGCCCGCGCCACCACCGAATACATCCGCGACATCGAGTCCGACCTGCTCTACCACCATTCGCGTCGGGTATTTCTGTTCGGTGCATTGAGCGGCGAGCGCCAGCAACTGGCCTACAACCCGGAGTTGCTCTACGTCGGCGCAATGTTCCACGACCTCGGTTTGGTCGAAGGCCACCGCAGTGATGACGAGCGTTTTGAAGTCGACGGTGCCAATGCAGCGGCAGCGTTTCTCAAACCGTACGGGCTCAGCGATTACGATATCGAACAGGTCTGGCTGTCGATTGCCCTGCACACCACGCCAGGCGTGCCGAAGTATCTGCGCCCGACCGTGGCACTGGTGACCGCAGGCGTCGAGATGGATGTGCTGGGCATGGATTACGCAGCCTTCAGCACCGTGCAGCGTGAGGCGGTGGTGCATGCGCACCCGCGAGGGGAAGGTTTCAAGGAATGCATCATCTGCGCGTTTGCCGATGGCTTGCGCCATCGTCCGCAGACCACGTTTGGCAATGTGAAGACCGATGTGCTGAGGGATCAGGAGCCGGGGTTCAAGCCGATGAACTTTGTCGAGGTCATCCGCAACTCTCCCTGGACTGCATAAAACCCATGTAGGAGTGAGCCTGCTCGCGATAGCGGTGTGTCAGCTGAAAACTTCCTGGCTGATACACCGCTATCGCGAGCAGGCTCGCTCCTACAGTTTGAATTGGGTTGGCCTCGATAATGAGGCCAACCCATTAGTGCTTACGCGGCTTCCGGGCTTGGCGCCCGACGCACGTCCGGCTGCTTCCACGAATCGGCAGCGCTTTCTTCGATAGCTTGCTGAATCGCCTTCTTGCGCGCTTCTTCGGCACGGCGGCTGAAGAACCAGACCATGAAGGTCACGATCGACACGGCCAGCAGAATCAGACTCGCCACAGCGTTGATCTCAGGCTTCACGCCCAGACGCACCGCCGAGAACACTTCCATCGGCAGGGTCGTCGAACCCGGGCCGGAAACGAAGCTCGCCAGCACCAGGTCATCCAGCGACAACGCGAACGACATCATGCCGCCCGCCGCCAGCGACGGCGCGATCATCGGGATGGTGATCAGGAAGAACACCTTCCACGGCCGCGCACCGAGGTCCATCGCCGCTTCTTCGATCGACAGGTCCAGCTCACGCAGGCGCGCCGACACCACCACCGCCACATACGCCGCACAGAACGTGGTGTGGGCGATCCAGATGGTGACGATGCCACGTTCCTGCGGCCAGCCGATCATCTGCGCCATGGCCACGAACAGCAGCAACAGCGACAGACCGGTGATCACTTCCGGCATCACCAGCGGCGCCGTCACCAAACCACCGAACAGCGTGCGACCCTTGAAGCGAGTGATGCGGGTCAGCACGAACGCCGCCAGCGTGCCCAGCGCCACCGCGGCAACCGCGGTGTAGCAGGCGATTTCCAGCGAGCGCAGCACCGAGCCCATCAGCTGGGTGTTGTCGAGCAGGCCGACGTACCACTTGATCGACCAGCCGCCCCACACCGTCACCAGCTTCGAGGCGTTGAACGAGTAGATCACCAGGATCAGCATCGGCAGGTAGATGAACAACAGACCGATGACCAGCATCAGGCTGGAGAAACGGATGCGCTTCATTCTTTACCCTCCATTTCCTTGGCCTGACTGCGGTTGAACAGAATGATCGGCACAATCAGGATCGCCAGCATCACCACTGCCAGCGCGGATGCCACCGGCCAGTCACGGTTGTTGAAGAACTCTTGCCAGAGCACTTTACCGATCATCAGGGTTTCCGGACCGCCAAGCAGTTCCGGGATCACGAACTCACCCACCACCGGGATAAACACCAGCATGCAGCCGGCAATGATGCCGTTCTTGGACAGCGGAATAGTGATTTTCCAGAAGCTGTTGAAGGTGCTCGAACCGAGGTCCGAGGCCGCTTCGAGCAGACTGTTGTCGTGCTTCACCAGGTTGGCGTACAGCGGCAGGATCATGAACGGCAGATACGAGTAAACGACGCCGATGTACACCGCCAGGTTGGTGTTGAGGATCTGCAAAGGCTCATCAATGAAGCCCATGCTCATCAGGAAACCGTTGAGCAAACCGTTGTTGCTGAGGATGCCCATCCACGCGTAAACGCGGATCAGGATCGCCGTCCAGGTCGGCATCATGATCAGCAGCACCAGCACCGTTTGCAGCTCTTTACGGGCGGTGGCGATGGCGTAGGCCATCGGGTAGCCGATCACCAGACAGAGGATGGTGCTGATCAGCGCCATCTTCAACGAGCCGAGGTAAGCGGCGATGTACAACTCGTCGCCCGCCAGCATCGCGTAGTTGCCCAGGTTCAGCAGCAGTTGCAGCTTCTGCTCGGCGTAGGTGTAAATTTCGGTGTACGGCGGGATGGCCACGTCGGCTTCGGCGAAGCTGATCTTCAGAACGATGAAGAACGGCAGCATGAAGAACAGAAACAGCCAGATGAACGGGACCCCGATGACCAACTGCCGGCCATTGGGGATTATTCGGTTGATGCGGCGTTTGAATTTGCGCATGTTCATGAGCGGAGTACCACGCCGCTGTCGTCTTCCCACCACACGTAAACCTGATCGCCCCAGGTCGGACGCGCGCCACGGCGCTCGGCGTTGGCCACGAATGACTGCACCAGTTTGCCGCTCGGCAATTCAACGTAGAACACCGAGTGCCCGCCGAGGTAGGCGATGTCATGCACCTTGCCGCTCGACCAGTTGTATTCGCAGGTCGGTTGATCGGCGGTAACCAGCAGCTTCTCCGGACGGATCGCGTAAGTCACCGATTTGTCCTGCACCGAGGTGCTGATGCCGTGGCCGACATAGATCTGCCGATCGAGATCTTTGCAGGTAATGGTTGCGTGGCCTTCGGCGTCGTCGATCACTTCGCCTTCGAAGATGTTGACGTTGCCGATGAATTCGCAGACCAGACGGCTGGTCGGGGTTTCGTAGATGTCGATCGGGCTGCCGATCTGGGCGATCCAGCCCAAGTGCATGATCGCGATGCGCTCGGCCATGGTCATGGCCTCTTCCTGGTCGTGGGTCACCATCACGCAAGTCACGCCGACGCGCTCGATGATTTCCACCAGTTCCAGCTGCATCTGCGAACGCAGTTTCTTGTCCAGTGCGCCCATCGGCTCGTCGAGCAGCAGCAGCTTCGGTCGCTTGGCCAGCGAGCGTGCCAGTGCCACACGCTGACGCTGACCGCCAGACAGTTGATGCGGCTTGCGCTTGGCGTACTGACTCATCTGCACCAGCTTGAGCATCTCGGCCACGCGAGCATCGACTTCAGCCGCCGGAATCTTGTCCTGCTTGAGGCCGAAGGCGATGTTCTGCGCCACGGTCATGTGCGGGAACAAGGCGTACGACTGGAACATCATGTTGATCGGACGTTCGTACGGCGGCATGTCGGTGATGTCGACGCCGTCGAGGAAAATGCGCCCCTCCGTGGGCCGTTCGAACCCTGCCAGCATCCGCAGCAGAGTGGATTTGCCCGATCCCGAACCGCCGAGCAGGGCGAAGATCTCGCCCTTTTTGATTTCCAGGGACACATCGTCCACGGCAATCGTCTCGTCGAACTTCTTCGTGACCCGGTCGATTTTGACCAGCACCTGTTTCGGTGTCTGGTCGCCCTCGAGGGCTTTCTTATAGGCGCCGGAGGCAACTGCCATTTACGAAACTCCCAGAAAAAAACAATGCAGTTCGCCCCGCAAGGCGAACCCAGGATAGTGTGTGCCTTACATCCCCGACTTGACCTTGGTCCAGCTGCGGGTCATCAGACGCTGAATGTTCGGTGGCAACTCGGTCGATACGTAGGCCTTGTCGATAACGGCCTGCGGTGGATACACCGACGCATCGGTGCGGATGGACTGCTCCATCAACTTGTCCGAACCCGGGTTGGGGTTGGCGTAACCGACGTAATCACTGACCTGGGCGATCACCTCAGGTTTCAGCAGATAGTTGATGAAGACATGGGCCTCCTTCACGTTCGACGAATCCTTGGGGATTGCCAGCATGTCGAACCACAGCGCACCGCCCTCTTTCGGCACCGCGTAGGCGATGTTCACGCCTTTCTTGGCTTCCGCTGCGCGGTTCTTCGCCTGGAAGATATCGCCGGAGAAACCGATGGCCACGCAGATGTCACCGTTGGCCAGATCACCGATGTATTTCGAGGAGTGGAAGTAGGTCACGTAAGGACGCACCGCGAGCAATTTGTCGGTGGCTTTTTCGTAGTCCTTGGGATTGGTGCTGTTGGCATTCAGGCCCAGATAGTTGAGCACGGTCGGCATCATTTCATCTGCCGAATCAAGGAACGCCACGCCGCAGCTTTGCAGCTTCTTGATGTTCTCTGGCTCGAACAGAACGCCCCACGAGTCGATCTTGTCGACACCCAGTACAGCCTTGACTTTATCGACGTTGTAACCGATGCCGTTGGTGCCCCACAGGTACGGCACGGCGTACAGGTTGCCCGGATCGTTCTGCTCCAGACGCTTGAGCAGCGCCGGGTCGAGATTGGAATAATTCGGCAGCTGCGACTTGTCGAGCTTCTGGAACGCGCCCGCCTTGATCTGCTTGCCGAGGAAGTGGTTCGACGGCACGACCACGTCGTAACCGGTACGCCCGGCCAGCAACTTGCCTTCCAGTGTTTCATTGGAATCGAAGACGTCGTAGACCGGTTTGATCCCGGTCTCTTTCTCGAAGTCGGCCAGCGTGGATTCGCCGATGTAATCGGACCAGTTATAAATATGCACCGTACCGGCGGCCTGGGCTCCGACAGCAATCGTCAGGCCGGCAGTGGCCAGCAGGGCTTTGCGCAAAGAAGAAAAAATAGGCAAGTGGAGGTCCTCTAAATTAGTTGGGCCCAAGTTGCCCCGCGCTGCATGACAGCCATGACTGCCCGGCAACAAAACCGGCGCGCAACTTACCCTCGAAAAACCGTTCCTGCAAAACTTCCTGTCATTTAATTGATCCACTGGCCACCTTCGCGGGAGACGACGGCCAGTGGTTGTTGCTTCAAACCGGCTTATTTACCGGATTTGATCTTGGTCCAGCTGCGAGTGATCAGGCGCAGGGTCGCTGCGTCCAGATCGCTGATCGCGTAGAGCTGTTTCTTCACTTCAGCCGACGGGTAGATGCTCGGATCGCTGGTGATGTCTTTGTCGACCAGTGGCGTAGCAGCTTTGTTGCCGTTCGGGAAACGCACGGCGTTGGTGATGCCGGCCATCACTTGCGGCTCAAGCAGGTAGTTCATGAACTTGTAGGCGGCTTCGACGTTTTCGGCATCCTTGGGAATGGCGACCATGTCGTAGAACGTGCCAGCACCTTCTTTTGGAATGGTGTAGGCCAGTTTGACCTTGTCACCGGCTTCCTGGGCGCGGGTCTTGGATTGTTCCAGGTCACCCGAGTAACCGACGGCGACGCAGATGTTGCCGTTGGCCAGATCGGAGATGTACTTGGAGGAATGGAAGTAGGCAACCGAAGGACGAATCTTCAGGAACAGGTCTTCGGCGGCTTTCAGGTCAGCCTTGTCCTTGCTGTTGGTCGGCTTGCCCAGGTAGTGCAACGCCGCCGGAATCATCTCGGTCGGTGCGTCGAGGAAGCTTACGCCGCAGCTTTTGAGCTTCTCGATGTTTTCAGGCTTGAACACCACGTCCCAGGAATCGATCTTGTCGATGCCCAGCGCAGCCTTGACCTTGGCCGGGTTGTAGCCGATGCCGATCGAGCCCCACATGTACGGGAACGCGTGCTTGTTGCCTTGGTCGCTGGCATCGCCAACCGCCTTGAGCAGGTCTTCGTCGAGGTTCTTCCAGTTTGGCAGCTTGGACTTGTCCAGCTCCTGATAGACACCGGCCTTGATCTGCTTGGCGAGGAAGTTATTGGAAGGCACCACGATGTCGTAACCGGACTTGCCGGCCAGCAGCTTGGCTTCCAGGGTTTCGTTGCTGTCGAAGACGTCGTAGACGACTTTGATCCCGGTGGCTTTTTCGAAGTTGGCCACGGTGTCCGGGGCGATGTAGTCGGACCAGTTGTAGACGTGCAACACCTTGTCGTCCGCCTGAGCCGCAGCCGCCATGACTCCCATCAGGGACATGGCGAGCAGAGTCTTGCCAGCGAGCTTTTTGCCTAATGCCTTCATGCGTTAATGCTCCAAATTTTTCTTTTTTGAACCACTTTGTTCAGCGGCCGAACCCGGACAACTGGAACCGCGGCTAGTCTGGCAAGATCCGAGGCGGTCTTTCAAGAAAAGACCAGCCTTTCTGACAGCTTTGAGCGCGAGCGCCACGGCTCCCCCGCTCAAAGCCTAGCACTTAGCCCTGCAACGCACTGAGGGTCAGGTCCAGACACTTGCGTGCCTTTGTAACCAGCTCATCGATCTCGGCTTTGCTGATCACCAGCGGCGGCGCGATGATCATAGTGTCGCCCACAGCGCGCATGATCAGGCCGTTGTCGAAGCAGAACTGGCGGCAGATCATGCCGACGCCCTTGCCTTCGTAACGCTTGCGCGTGGCCTTGTCCTGCACCAGCTCGATCGCGCCCAACAGACCGACGCCGCGAACTTCACCCACCAACGGGTGATCGTTCAGTTCCCGCAGACGTTTCTGCAAATACGGTGCCGTTTCGTTGTGCGCGTTCTCGATAATTTTTTCGTCGCGCAGGATGCGGATATTTTCCAGGCCCACCGCCGCCGCCACCGGGTGACCGGAGTAGGTGAAGCCGTGGTTGAAATCGCCACCTTCGTTGAGCACCGCAACAACGGAGTCACGAACGATCAGGCCACCCATCGGGATGTAGCCGGAGGTCAGGCCTTTGGCGATGGTCATCATGTCGGGTTTGAGGTCGTAGAAATCGCTACCGAACCACTCACCGGTACGGCCGAAACCGCAGATCACTTCGTCCGCGACGAACAGGATGTCGTACTTGGCGAGGATTTCCTTGATGCGCGGCCAGTAGCTGTCGGGCGGAATGATCACGCCGCCGGCGCCCTGGATCGGCTCGGCAATAAAGGCACCGACGTTGTCGACGCCGACTTCGAGAATCTTCTCTTCCAGCTGATTGGCCGCCCAGATGCCGAACTCTTCCGGCGACATGTCGCCGCCTTCAGCGAACCAGTACGGCTGCGCGATGTGCACGATGCCCGGGATCGGCAAGTCGCCTTGTTCGTGCATATACGTCATGCCACCGAGGCTCGCGCCGGCCACGGTCGAACCGTGATAACCGTTCTTGCGGCTGATGATGACTTTCTTGTTCGGCTGGCCTTTGATCGCCCAATAGTGGCGGACCATACGCAGCATGGTGTCGTTGCCTTCGGAACCGGAACCGGTGAAGAACACATGATTCATGCCTTCCGGTGCCACGTCGGCGATTGCCTTGGCCAGTTCCAGCGCCGGCGGGTGCGCGGTCTGGAAGAACAGGTTGTAGTACGGCAGTTCGCGCATCTGTTTGGCGGCCGCGTCGGCCAGCTCATCGCGACCATAACCGATGGCCACACACCACAGACCGGCCATGCCGTCGAGAATCTTGTTGCCTTCGCTGTCCCACAGGTAAACGCCCTTGGCGTTGGTGATGATCCGCGGGCCTTTCTCTTTCAGCTGCTTGAAGTCGCTGAACGGGGCCAGGTGGTGATCATTGCTGAGTGCTTGCCACTCGCGGGTTTGCGGGTTGTTGCTGGTCATGCCAATTCTCCTTGTTATCGGTGAAGACGCGGCCGCTGAGGACCGCGCCCGGCGTATCAGACGGCGAAGAGCAGGTACTCACGCTCCCAGGAACTGATCACGCGCTTGAAGTTTTCATGCTCGGCCCGTTTTACCGCGACGTAGCCAGTGATGAAGGTTTTGCCCAGGTACTTCTCGATGGTGGCGCTGTTTTCCATACGCTCCAGCGCGTCTTCGATGGTCAGCGGCAGGCGCAGGTTGCGGCGCTCATAACCACGGCCCACCACCGGCGCGCTCGGGTTGAGGCCTTCGACCATGCCGATGTAACCGCAGAGCAGGCTAGCGGCGATCGCCAGATACGGGTTGGCGTCGGCGCCCGGCAGGCGGTTCTCGACGCGACGGTTCTGCGGGCCGGCATCCGGAACGCGCAGGCCGACGGTGCGGTTCTCTTCGCCCCACTCGACGTTGACCGGTGCCGAGGTATCCGGCAGGAAGCGGCGGAACGAGTTGACGTTCGGCGCGAACAGCGGCAGCAATTCCGGAATCAGCTTCTGCAAACCACCGATGTGGTGCAGGAACAACTGGCTCATGGTCCCGTCTTCATTGGAGAAGACGTTCTTGCCGGTCTCGATGTCGATGATGCTCTGGTGCAAGTGCATCGCACTGCCCGGCTCGCCGGTCATCGGTTTGGCCATAAAGGTCGCAGCGACGTCGTGCTTGAGCGCGGCTTCGCGCATGGTGCGTTTGAACACCAGAATCTGGTCGGCCAGCGACAGTGCGTCGCCGTGACGGAAGTTGATTTCCATCTGCGCCGTACCGTCCTCGTGGATCAGCGTGTCGAGGTCCAGCTCCTGCAGTTCGCACCAGTCGTAGACGTCTTCGAACAGCGGATCGAATTCGTTCGCCGCTTCAATCGAGAACGACTGGCGGCCGATTTCCGGACGACCCGAGCGCCCGATTGGCGGCTGCAACGGATAGTCAGGGTCGTCGCTGCGCTTGGTCAGGTAGAACTCCATTTCCGGCGCCACGATTGGCTGCCAGCCCTTGTCGGCATAGAGTTTGAGGACTTTCTTGAGGACGTTGCGCGGCGACAGCTCGATCGGGTTGCCCTGCTTGTCGTAGGTGTCGTGGATCACTTGAGCAGTTGGCTCGATGGCCCACGGCACCAGGTACACGGCATTCTGGTCGGGGCGGCAGATCATGTCGATGTCGGCCGGGTCGAGCAGTTCGTAATAGATGTCGTCTTCGACGTAGTCGCCGGTCACGGTCTGCAACAGCACGCTTTCTGGCAGACGCATGCCTTTTTCGGCGATGAACTTGTTGGTCGGCGAGATCTTGCCCCGCGTGATCCCGGTCAAGTCGGCGATCATGCATTCGACTTCTGTGATCTTGTGGTCTTTCAACCAATCGGTGAGCTGGTCGAGGTTGTTACTCATAAATGCCTCTGGGCTGAGTCTCCTGACATGATGTCAGGCAAAGTTTGACGCTTGCAGCGTCGCGTTAAAGGGGGCTTGCTCGCGCAGTGCCGGCTTACGCCTGGCACCGCGCATAGACAATGAAAGAGGAGCTTACCTGCCCTTTACGCTGGCGTTGCATTTCCTGTGCACACTCAAGGCGTGCAGAATCATGAGCACGGCTTGGCAAGCGGCACAGGCTTTGAGGGTGAAAGCGATCTATATTGGAAGGGGACGCCATAAACAGGATGCTTTCCCGTACGTCCAGAATATCGGACGCTGACGCTTGAGCGGTCATGGACGGGAACATCGTCGCTAACGGGCGAGCCATGCTGGCTGCGCTACGGACGGATTGGTCGCCACTGATGTGATGAGCATGCAGACCGGACTGTTGCGAGCAGTCGGTGATGCCGATTAACGGCAGGCGAGACATGAAGCACCCCGGTATTATTGCTGTTATGGGTTTGATCGGAGCTTAGCCTTGTTCATTTTTTTACACAACACCCCCGTAAAAAATACAACACGGCCTGCTCAAGCCTGCGGGTGCACAGTCTCCCAAGGGCAAAAAAACGCCCGAAAGTGCCCCATAAATGCCCTCACAGCGCTTTTTTAGGGCAAAAAAGGCCTCGCTTGACTTCGGCAGGCCGTTCGGGTTGACTGAAACCAGAAAAGATCAATGATTGATATTTTTAACAACAAAGGTGTTGCATCATGTCGGTACCCCCGCGTGCCGTTCAGCTTAACGAAGCGAACGCGTTCCTTAAGGAACATCCTGAGGTTCTGTACGTTGACCTTCTGATTGCGGATATGAATGGTGTGGTGCGCGGCAAGCGCATTGAACGCACCAGCCTCCACAAGGTTTACGAGAAAGGCATCAACCTGCCGGCCTCTCTATTTGCTCTGGATATCAATGGCTCTACGGTGGAAAGCACCGGCCTGGGCCTGGACATCGGCGACGCCGATCGTATCTGCTATCCAATCCCCGACACCCTGTGCAACGAGCCATGGCAGAAGCGCCCGACCGCGCAACTGTTGATGACCATGCACGAACTCGAAGGCGATCCTTTCTTCGCCGATCCGCGCGAAGTGCTCCGTCAAGTTGTTGCAAAGTTTGACGAGCTCGGCCTGACCATCTGCGCCGCATTCGAACTCGAGTTCTACCTGATCGACCAGGAAAACGTGAACGGCCGTCCACAGCCGCCACGCTCGCCGATCTCCGGCAAACGTCCGCACTCGACGCAGGTCTACCTGATCGACGACCTCGACGAATACGTCGACTGCCTCCAGGACATTCTGGAAGGTGCCAAAGAGCAAGGCATCCCGGCCGACGCCATCGTCAAGGAAAGTGCCCCGGCGCAGTTCGAAGTGAACCTGCACCACGTCGCCGACCCGATCAAGGCGTGCGACTACGCGGTACTGCTCAAGCGTCTGATCAAGAACATCGCTTACGACCATGAGATGGACACCACCTTCATGGCCAAGCCGTACCCGGGCCAGGCAGGTAATGGTCTGCACGTACACATTTCGATTCTGGATAAAGAAGGCAAAAACATTTTTGCCAGCGAGGATCCCGAGCAGAACGCCGCGCTGCGTCACGCGATCGGCGGTGTGCTCGAGACCCTGCCCGCGCAGATGGCTTTCCTCTGCCCGAACGTCAACTCCTACCGTCGTTTCGGCGCACAGTTCTACGTGCCGAACTCGCCGTGCTGGGGCCTGGACAACCGCACCGTGGCGATTCGCGTACCGACCGGTTCGTCCGATGCCGTGCGTATCGAACACCGCGTCGCCGGTGCCGATGCCAACCCGTACCTGCTGATGGCTTCGGTTCTGGCCGGCGTGCACCACGGTCTGACCAACAAGATCGAGCCGGGCGCGCCTGTCGAAGGCAACAGCTACGAGCAGAACGAACAAAGCCTGCCGAACAACTTGCGCGATGCCCTGCGCGAGCTGGACGACAGCGAGGTGATGGCCAAGTACATCGATCCGAAGTACATCGATATCTTCGTCGCCTGCAAGGAAAGCGAGCTGGAGGAGTTCGAACACTCCATCTCCGACCTTGAGTACAACTGGTATCTGCATACCGTTTAAGCGGTTACAGCGCCAAAAGGAACGCCGTTGGCTATCGCAGCCCACGGCGTTTTTTTATGGCCGCCTGCGGCGGTTCGCGAGCAGGCTCGCTCCCACAGGGGGCTGTGTGTACAAATACTCAAGTTCACTGGAGATCAAATGTGGGAGCGAGCCTGCTCGCGAAGAGGCCGACAAGACAACGCACAAGCCGGCTCGTACAATGCCCGCTGCCCCGCAGGAGACTTCCATGACGCGACCCGCCCCCGCCCGCAAACCCCGTGCCCGCAGCCAGGCGCGCATCGATTCGATACTCGACGCCGCACGCACGCTGCTGGCCGCCGAGGGTGTGGCGAGTCTGTCGATCTACAGCGTCGCCGAGCGCGCGCAGATTCCACCCTCCTCCGTGTATCACTTCTTCGCCAGCGTCCCGGCGCTGCTTGAGGCACTGACGGCGGATGTGCACGCGGCGTTTCGCGCCTGCCTGCAAGCGCCGATCGCTCACGAAGCTTTGCGTGACTGGCGTGATCTGTCGCGACTGGTCGAGCAACGGATGCTGGAGATCTACGACGAAGACGCCGCCGCACGCCAGTTGATTCTCGCCCAGCACGGCTTGACCGAAGTGACCCAGGCTGACCGGCAGCACGACATTGAGCTGGGCGACCTGATGCACAAGCTGTTCGATCATCACTTCGAGTTGCCGAGGCTGCCGGAGGATGTCGATGTGTTTGCCTTGGCGATGGAGTTGGGTGACCGGGTTTATGCGCGCTCGGTGCAACAGCACGGGCAGATCACACCGCGCATGGCCGAGGAAGGGATGCGCGTGTTTGATGCCTACATTGGGTTGTATCTGCCGCCTTACCTGCCCAAGCGCTGAGCCATGATCGTTCCCACGCTCTGCGTGGGAATGCAGCCCGTGACGCTCCGCGTCACTGGACGCAGAGCGTCCCAAGAGGCATTCCCACGCGGAGCATGGGAACGATCGCCATCTCTAGTGATCTGACTGACCTCTTCGCGAGCAGGCTCGCTCCCACATTTGGAATGCGATCCCCTGTGGGAGCGAGCCTGCTCGCGAAGGCCGCACCGCAGTTTTCAGATCAGGCACAAAAAACCCCGCAGGGCTCACGCCCTCCGGGGTTGTTTTTTACTCACTGGCTTACAACTTGGCGATCGACACCTCGGTGGATTTCACAAAGGCGATCACTTCGCTGCCAACCACCAGTTCCAGCTCCTTGACCGAGCGGGTGGTGATCACCGAAGTGACGATGCCGGAAGCGGTTTGCACGTCGATTTCCGACAGCACGTCGCCGAGGACGATTTCCTTGATCGAGCCTTTGAACTGGTTACGGACGTTGATGGCTTTGATAGTCATGATATTTCTCCTGAGGTCGAAATAAGCGGCAAGTGGCAAGCTTCAAGCGGCAAGCAAAAGCACAGCGCTTCTACTTGTAGCTTGTAGCTTGAGGCTCGCAGCGGCTTCATTGCGCCCAACGCAGTTGCGTAGGCAGTGGTGAAACAGGTTCCGGCGCCGGCGGTTCGCCGGGCAGGGAGAGAACACGGTTAAGCACTTCGGTTTCCAGCGCTGCGAGTCTGTGCGAACCACGCACTCGCGGCCGCGGCAGTTCCACATGCAAGTCGAGGCCGACTTCGCCGTCCTCGATCAGAATCACCCGGTCGGCAATCGCCACCGCTTCGCTGACGTCGTGGGTCACCAGCAGCACGGTGAAGCCGTGTTGCTGCCAGAGACGCTCGATCAGTTGCTGCATTTCAATACGGGTCAGCGCATCCAGCGCACCGAGCGGTTCGTCGAGCAACAGCAGGCGCGGTTGATGGATCAGTGCGCGTGCCAGTGCGACGCGTTGTTTCTGCCCGCCGGACAACGCCGCCGGCCACTCATTGGCGCGATCCGCCAGACCCACCGCGTCCAGTGCTTCAAGAGCCTTGGAACGCCAGTTGCCTTTAAGGCCCAAGCCGACGTTGTCGATGATCTTTTTCCATGGCAGCAGACGTGCTTCCTGGAACATCAATCGGGTGTCTTCCCGCGCATCGCTGAGCGGCGCAGAACCGGCGAGCAAGTCGCCGCCAGTCGGTTGATCGAGGCCGGCGAGCAAGCGCAGCAAGGTACTTTTGCCGCAGCCACTGCGCCCGACCACGGCGACGAACTGCCCCGCCGGAATGTGCAGATCAATGTCACGCAGCACCTGCCGCGAACCGAAGGTTTTCTGCAGGTTGCGCACCGCCAGCGGAATCCCGCGAAGCAGGCGTGGAGGTTGTTGAGCAGTCATGCCGCACCTCCTTTGGCAACCTGATAGGCCGGGTGCCAACGCAACCACACACGTTCAAGTCCACGGGCGGCGAGGTCGGCGAGTTTGCCCAGCACCGCGTAAAGCAGGATCGCCAGCACCACCACGTCGGTCTGCAAAAACTCCCGGGCGTTCATCGCCAGATAGCCGATGCCGGAGCTGGCGGAAATGGTTTCGGCGACGATCAGCGTCAGCCACATAAAGCCCAGGGCGAAACGCACGCCGACCAGAATCGAAGGTAGCGCGCCCGGCAGAATCACCTGCCAGAACAGGCTGAACCCGCTCAAGCCATAACTGCGCGCCATCTCCACCAGCGCCGGGTCGACGTTGCGGATGCCGTGATAAGTGTTGAGGTAGATCGGGAACAACGTGCCCAGCGCCACCAGAAAAATCTTCGCCGACTCATCGATGCCGAACCACAGGATCACCAGCGGAATCAGCGCCAGATGCGGCACGTTACGGATCATCTGCACCGAGCTGTCGAGCAGGCGTTCGCCCCATTTCGACAGGCCCGTGATGAAACCCAAGACCAGACCGATACTGCCGCCGATGGTGAAACCGAGGGCCGCGCGCCAGCCGCTGATCGCCAGGTGCGTCCAGATTTCGCCGCTGCGCACCAGGCTCACGCCGGCTTCGATCACCGCCACCGGTGCCGGCAGAATCCGTGTCGACAACCAACCCGCCGACACCGACAACTGCCACACCGCCAGCAACAACACCGGCAACGCCCAGGGCGCGAGGCTGTGGATGATTTTCTTCATGGCGCGCCTCAGCTCTGCGACGCGGCTTTGGGAAGAATGTCGTTGGCGACCATCTCGCCGAACGGGCTGACGTAACCGGCGCTTTTCGGCAGTTCCGGGCGCTCGATATCGAGGTGCGGGAACAGCAGTTCAGCGACGCGATACGACTCTTCAAGGTGTGGATAACCGGAGAAGATGAAGGTGTCGATGCCCAGATCGGCGTATTCCTTCACGCGCGCTGCGACGGTCGGGCCGTCGCCAACCAGCGCCGTACCGGCACCGCCGCGTACCAGACCGACGCCGGCCCAGAGGTTCGGGCTGACTTCGAGGTTGTCGCGGCTGCCACCGTGCAGGGCGGCCATGCGTTGCTGGCCAACCGAATCGAAACGCGCCAGCGACGCTTGAGCGCGAGCGATGGTGTCGTCATCCAGATGCGAGATCAGCCGATCCGCCGCTTGCCACGCTTCAGCGTTGGTTTCACGAACGATCACGTGCAGACGAATGCCGAAGCGTACGGTGCGGCCAAGCTTGGCGGCTTTGGCGCGAACTTGTGCAATCTTCTCCGCCACGGCTGCTGGCGGCTCGCCCCAGGTCAGGACCATTTCCACTTGTTCAGCAGCCAAGTCCTGCGCCGCTTCCGACGAGCCACCGAAGTACAGCGGCGGACGCGGTTGCTGAATCGGCGGGTAGAGCAACTTGGCGCCTTTCACGCTGATGTGCTGACCGTCGTAATCGACGGTTTCGCCTTCCAGCACACGACGCCAGATGCGGGTGAACTCCACCGAGGCCTGATAGCGTTCTTCGTGGCTGAGAAACAGACCGTCGCCAGCCAATTCTTCCGGGTCACCGCCAGTCACGAGGTTGAACAGCGCACGGCCGCCGGACAGGCGATCGAGTGTGGCTGCCTGCCGCGCTGCGACCGTCGGGGAAATGATCCCGGGGCGCAGGGCAACGAGGAATTTCAGACGCTGGGTCACCGGGATCAGCGACGCCGCCACCAGCCACGAGTCTTCGCAGGAGCGGCCGGTGGGGATCAGCACACCGCCGAAGCCCAGACGATCCGCTGCTTGCGCGACCTGTTGCAGATAACCGTGGTCGACGGCGCGAGCGCCTTCGGCGGTGCCAAGGTAATGGCCGTCGCCGTGGGTAGGCAGGAACCAGAAGATATTGAGGCTCATGGAGTGGTCTCCTTGGGGATTCGAATTACTGCGCTTTAGCCACAGCGGCCGGTGGTGTCCAGATCACATCCTTGATGCTCAGCGGCTTCGGAATCAGCTTGAGCTGGAAGAACGTGTCAGCGATTTTCTGCTGCGCGGCGACCACTTCCGGAGTCAGGAACAGCGCGCCGTAGCCCTGGCGCTTGACCGAGGTCAGGGTGATGTCCGCCGGCAGGCCGAGCAGTGGCGCGACTTGTTGGGTCACGTCTTCAGGGTTGGCTTTCGACCATTCGCCGACGGCGCGCACTTCCTCAACGAGGGTCTTGATCACCTCGGGATTTTTCTGTGCGTAAGGCTTGGTCGCGAGATAGAACTGGTGGTTGTCGACGATGCCTTTGCCGTCGCGCAGGGTGTGCGCTTGCAGCTGTTTCTCGGCGGCAGCCTGGTACGGATCCCAGATGACCCAGGCGTCGACGCTGCCACGTTCGAACGCGGCGCGAGCATCGGCTGGCGGCAGGAATACGGTTTGAATGTCGGTGTATTTGAGGCCGGCGTCTTCCAGTGCACGCACCAGCAGGTAGTGAACGTTGGAGCCTTTGTTCAGGGCGACTTTCTTGCCTTTGAGATCGGCCACCGATTTGATCGGCGAGTCTTTCGGCACAAGGATCGCTTCGCTGTTCGGCGCGGGTGGTTCATAAGCGACGTAAAGCAAATCGGCGCCGGCAGCCTGGGCGAAGACTGGCGGGGTTTCGCCGGTGACACCGAAGTCGATCGAGCCGACGTTCAGGCCTTCGAGCAGTTGCGGGCCACCGGGGAATTCAGTCCATTGCACGTCGACGCCTTGAGCGGCCAGACGTTTTTCCAAAGTGCCTTTGGCTTTGAGCAGCACCAGCGTGCCGTACTTCTGATAACCGATCCGAAGGGTCTCGGCTTGAGCTTGAGTGATGGCGCCGAAGGTGACAGCCGCAGCAAACAGAGCGACCAGACCACGACGCAAAAATACAGTGCGCATAGCGCTCTCCTTTTTGCTGTTGGGTTTTGGCTGCACCTGCTTGACCGTTAGCGGCGAAGTAAGGTGAGTTACATCAAATGCGGGTGTGGCTTAAATGCTCCAGCGAGCACTCAACAAACGTTCGTTCAACAGGCCCGGTTCCAGCGGTTTCGGCCGGCGGGCCATGGCGCCGACAAACTGATCCAGCGCTTCATGCAGACGCTGCTCCAACGCCGGTGCCAGTTGCGCCGCAGCACTGCCTTCGCCGTAAGCGATCTGGCTGTCCTCGGCGAAAATCCCCTGGAGCATTTCCTGGGCTTTCAACGCCGACAACACAGGCTTGAGGGCGTAATCGACCACCAGCATGTGGGCGATGCTGCCGCCAGTGGCCATCGGCAAGACAATCTTGTGGTTCAGCGCGCGCTCGGGCAGCAGATCCAGCAGGGTTTTCAGGGCGCCGGAGAACGATGCTTTGTAAACCGGTGTGGCGATCAGCAGGCCGTCGGCGTTTTCAATCTGTTGCAGCAGGTCGAGCACCTTCGGGCTGTCGAAGCGGGCATGGAGCAAATCTTCGGCCGGGAAGTCCCGCACCTGATAACTCACCACTTCCACCCCTTGCGCCTGCAACCAGCGTTGCGAGCGTTCCAGCAGCACCCCGGAACGGGAGCGCAGGCTGGGACTGCCACCGAGTGAGACGACCAGCATCGAGACAATTCCTTAAGCGTTACAGGCGATTCGCGGGTTGCGATCTCGCTTCGATGGGAGTGACCTTACCAGCTGATTTATATATCCATAAATCATATTTATTCATTTGGTTATGCATTTAGGAGATATGCGATTCGCTTTGTTTCGGGCGAAAAAAAGGCCGTCGAGACGGCCTGAAATCCCCTGCTTAGTGGTTCCGTGGTGACTGGACTAACGCCATCGCGAGCAGGCTCACTCCTACATTTGGAATGCGTCTCCCTGTAGGAGTGAGCCTGCTCGCGATGGCGGTGGTGGCTACACCGCAAATTTCACTTGTTCGGCTGTGGCGTCAGGCGCAGGTATGGCTTCACGGCACGATAACCCTTCGGAAAACGCTGCTTGATCTCTTCCTCATCCTTGAGCGAAGGCACGATCACCACCTCTTCACCGTCCTGCCAGTTGGCCGGGGTGGCCACCTTGTAGTTGTCGGTGAGCTGCAGCGAATCGATCACCCGCAGAATCTCGTGGAAGTTGCGCCCGGTGCTCGCTGGGTAAGTGATGGTCAGGCGAATCTTCTTGTTCGGGTCGATCACGAACAGCGAACGCACGGTCAGCGTGTCGTTGGCGTTCGGGTGGATCAGATCGTAGAGGTCGGAAACTTTGCGATCGGCATCGGCCAGGATCGGGAAGTTGACGACCGTGTTCTGGGTTTCGTTGATGTCTTCGATCCACTTGTGGTGCGAGTCCACCGGATCGACCGACAGCGCAATGGCTTTGACGCCGCGTTTGCTGAACTCATCCTTGAGCTTGGCGGTGAAGCCCAGCTCAGTGGTGCACACCGGGGTGAAGTCCGCCGGGTGGGAGAACAGCACGCCCCAGCTATCGCCCAGCCATTCGTGGAAACGAATCTTGCCGGCGCTGGAATCCTGTTCGAAATCGGGGGCGATGTCGCCGAGTCTGAGGCTCATGGTGCTGCTCCTGATGAGTTGTTCGAGACCTCAACTGTAGCCCGTGATTTGCCATCGTGAAAAAGAATAAATAATGAGATATCTAGATCATAAGTGAATATTAAACATCTGTTCACTGGACGCTGGCAGGCATCCCGACGAACATCGGCCCCAAGGTTCGAGAAGGCCTTGAGTTGCTGTAAAGAGGGGAATTTCGGGGAGGGCTTACGGGGGTGAGTCTGACTCGAAAACGCAAAAGCCCCGTCCGGCGCGATGCCGGACGGGGCTTTTTTTACTTCAGCGAGTCGAGGCGCGCTATTACAGCAGCGGGATCGAGTAGCTGAGGATCAAGCGGTTTTCATCCTGGTCGCGAACGCCCGGGATGTTGGTGCGCCAGGTAGCGTTTTTCCACATGAAGCCGACGTTTTTCAACGGGCCTTCCGGTACGACGTAACCGATGGTCAGGTCGCGCTCCCACTCGGAGCTGTTGTTGCCAGCTGGAGCGGTAGAGGTTCTGTTGGTGTCGATATCGTCACCACGCAGGTAAACCATGCCAGCAGTCAGGCCAGGCACACCAACTTTGGCGAAATCATAGGAGTAGCGTGCCTGCCAGGTTTTCTCGCCAGCACGACCGAACTTCTGGATTTGCATGTCAGTGATGGTGTAGTTCGAGGAACCGTCGCCCTGGTTCAGCCAAGGGAAGTCGCTGCTGCCGTTGCTGACCTGATAACCGCCACCGAAGGTGTGGCCTTCAACGGTGTACAGGAACAGGCCGCTGTAAAGGTTGTTGTCGACTTTACCTTTACCGTTACCGGTACTGCTGTAGTTGCCGTTGCTGTAATAAGCCGGGTTGTGGCCGTTCAGACCGTCGTCGGAGCTATTGAAATAACGGAAATCGGACTTCAATACACCTGGGCCGATCGACCAGTTATGAACCAGGCCCAGGAAGTGCTGCTTGTAGAAGTCTTCCAGGTTGCCGTAGTAATACTGAGCTGTCAGGTCCTTGGTGATTTTATAATCACCACCGGCATAGATGAACTTGTTGCTGTTAGCGGTACGCGCGTTTGCACCACCGATGGACAGCTGTTCATTGTTGCTGGAGTTACGACCTTTAACGTGTTCGATCTGACCGCCGACCAGGGTCAGGTCTTTGATCTCGGCGGAGGTGATCTGACCACCCTGCCAGGTTTGTGGCAGCAAACGACCGTCGTTGGTAACGATAACCGGCAGTTTTGGCTGCAGGGTGCCCAGTTTCAGTTCGGTCTGAGAGATCTTGGCTTTGGCAGTCAGGCCCAGGCTGGAGAAGTCATCAACTGCTTCGCCATTGGACTTGCTCGGGAACACAGTGCCGCCGTACGAGTTGTTGGAAGCACCGTTGGTGCCGCCACCTGAATCCAGACGCACGCCCAACAGGCCGATAGCGTCGACACCAAAGCCCACAGTGCCTTGGGTGTAGCCGGAAATGAACCGCAGATCGAAGCCTTGGCCCCACTCTTCGTTCTTGTTGGCGCCCGGACCACTACGGTTGTCAGTGTTGATGTAGAAGTTACGCAGCCCCAAAGTAGCTTTGCTGTCTTCGATGAAACCGGCGGCGCCTGCCTGCTGCGCCATAACCCCTACGGCCACAGCCAGGGCCAAGGTGGACTTGTTCATGTAAAGCTCCTCTCGTTTCTAATTCTTGTGTTCCTGGCCCGGGGTCTGATGCCCTGGGTCCTAAGATGCGCGATTAGCGCCAGACCGTGACTGACAAGTCAATCGTAACCTTGTATGTCTACGACCAAGGTCTAATCGCAGTGATTTGGTCCGTGCAGAGTAAAGATTTCCTGATAAACCCAAAAAGAATTTATTCATTCTTTTTCATATCATTTCGGAATATGGCCATTATCGTGCCATCTCCGCTGGGAAACAGCGTATCGGCGACTAAGCTCATTCCTAAATGGTATTTGTTAGCCTTTTTTTATATCGATTAGCTTTGGCGCAACCCCGAATCGTCAAACCCTATCGAAAAGGCGACGCCATGATGGCCAAACGCGCACTATCTAGTCAATTTGTTACAGTTTGTGTGTCGGCGATGATTAGTTTTTCCGCCCATGCCGCCAACCTCACCGTGGGTTATCAAACCGGTATCGACCCGAGCAAAGTCCCCCAGGCCGACGGCGTCTACGAAAAAACCATCGGCGAGAAAATCGACTGGCGCCGCTTCAACAGTGGCCCGGAAGTTGTGACAGCCATTGCTTCGGGTGACGTGCAGATCGGCAACCTCGGTTCCAGCCCGTTGGCAGCGGCGGCCTCGCGTAATCTGCCAATTGTCGCGTTCATCGTTTCAGCGCAGATCAATGCCGCCGAAGCGTTGGTGGTGCGCAATGGCAGCGGCATCAACACACCCCAGGATCTGGTCGGCAAGACCATCGCCACGCCCTTCGTTTCCACCTCCCACTACAGCCTGCTCGGCGCACTCAAGCATTGGGGGCTGGATAGCTCGAAAGTCAAAGTGGTGAACCTGCAACCGGCAGAGATTGCAGCGGCGTGGAAACGTGGCGATATCGATGGCGCGTTTGTCTGGTCGCCGGCGCTGGGGGAAATCCGCAAGACCGGCAAGACTCTGACCGATGCCGCACAGGTCGGTCAGTGGGGCGCGCCGACCTTCGAGGTTTGGGTCGCGCGCAAGGATTTCGCCGAGAAGCACCCCGACGTCGTAGCGAAATTCGCCAAGGTCACGCTGGATTCATTTGCCGATTACGCGGCGCATAAAGACAGCTGGACGGCCGACTCGGTGCCGGTACAGAAAATCGCCAAACTGACCGGTGCCAACGCCGCCGATGTACCGGAATTGCTCGCAGGTTCAGCGTTCCCGGATGCCAAGGCGCAGCAAACTACAGCGCTGCTGGACGGCGGCACAGCAAAGGCGATTGGCGAGACGGCGAAGTTTTTGAAGGAACAGGGCAAGGTTGAGACGGTGCTGCCGGACTACTCGCCGTACGTCAGCGCGAAGTTCATCGCCCAGTAAAAAGCTTCGCGAGCAGGCTCGCTCCCACATGGGTTCATTGAACAAATGTGGGAGCGAGCCTGCTCGCGAATGGAGCGCCTCGGTTACAGAGTCTTTTCGAAGATTTTCGAATTGCGCTGGAAGTTGTACAACGAAGCCCGCGCCGCTGGCAGGCGTTCAACGCTGCTCGGTTCGAACCCGCGCTCACGGAACCAGTGCGCGGTGCGCGTGGTGAGAACGAACAAGGTCTTCAAACCCTGCGCCCGCGCACGGGTTTCGATGCGCTCCAACAGTTCATCACCGCGACCGCCATGACGGTACTCCGGATTCACCGCCAGACACGCCAGTTCACCGGCATCGGAATCGGCGATCTGATACAGCGCCGCACAGGCGATGATCATGCCTTCACGCTCGACCACGCTGAACTGTTCGATCTCGCGTTCCAGCACTTCGCGCGAACGCCGCACCAGAATCCCCTGCTCTTCCAGCGGACTGATCAAGTCGAGCAAGCCGCCGACGTCTTCAATCGCTGCCTCGCGCACCAGTTCGAATTGCTCCTGCGCGACCAACGTACCGCCACCGTCACGGGTAAACAGCTCGGTCAGCAGTGCGCCGTCTTCGGCATAACTGACGATATGACTGCGCGCGACACCGCCACGGCAAGCCTCAGCGGCAGCATCGAGCAGTTCCGCCTGATAGTTGCTGCCAAGGCGCTGTAAATGCGCCGGCACTTGCTGTGGACGCAGTTCGCGCACCAGTTTGCCGTTTTCGTCGATCAGACCGAGGTCGGCACCGAACAGCAGCAGTTTGTCGGCGCCCAGGTCGATGGCGGCGCGGGTAGCGACGTCTTCGCAGGCGAGGTTGAAGATTTCACCGGTCGGCGAATAGCCCAGCGGCGACAGCAGCACAATCGAGCGCTCATCGAGCAGGCGATTGATGCCCTTGCGGTCGACCCGGCGCACTTCGCCGGTGTGGTGATAGTCGACGCCTTCGAGCACGCCGATCGGCCGCGCGGTAACGAGGTTGCCGCTGGCCACGCGCAAACGCGAGCCCTGCATCGGCGACGACGCCATGTCCATCGACAAACGCGCTTCGATGGCGATGCGCAATTGGCCGACCGCGTCGATCACGCATTCCAGGGTCGCGGCATCGGTGATGCGCATGCCGTGGTGGTAATGCGGGGTCAGCCCACGCGCGGCGAGGCGGGTTTCGATCTGCGGGCGCGAACCGTGCACCAGCACCAGTCGAACGCCAAGGCTGTGCAGCAAGACTAGGTCGTGGACGATGTTGCCGAAGTTCGGATGCTCCACGCCGTCGCCGGGCAGCATGACGACGAAGGTGCAGTCGCGGTGGGCATTGATGTAAGGGGACGCGTGACGAAGCCAGTTAACGTATTCGGGCATGAACCTGGGCCTGTAATAAATAGCAGCCTAAAAAGGGGCGAAACGGAAAACGCACAGCGGGCTGATGGTTATCGTCGGAACAGGCTTGGCGACACGCGCGCTCTCCTCATGAATACGGGTTGGATTCCCACTAATTTAGCGGCTCACCCCTGTAGGAGCTGCCGCAGGCTGCGATCTTTTGATCTTCAGAACAAAAGCAAAAGATCGCAGCCTTCGGCAGCTCCTACAAGGGAGGCGTTCAATTCTTCAGGCAGTAATGTTCAATCAGTTGCCGTAATAGATGCACGGTAGGCTGCAAACGTGACATTTCAAGGTACTCGCCGGGCTGATGCGCACAGGCAATGTCGCCGGGGCCGAGCACGATGGTTTCGCAGCCAAGGCGCTGAAGATAAGGCGCTTCGGTGCCGAACGCTACTGCTTCGGCGCAATGACCGGTGAGCTTTTCGGCGATGCGCACCAGTTCGGCGTCTTCCGACTGCTCAAACGGTGGCACTTCCGGGAACAACGGCTTGTAATCGATCTTCACCTGATGCCGCTCGGCGACCGGGTTGAGCTTGCGCAGGATCTCTGCGCGCAGGACTTTCGGGTCCATGCCCGGCAACGGCCGCAGATCAAACTCCAGCGAACACTGGCCACAGATGCGGTTGGGATTATCGCCACCATGAATGCAGCCAAAGTTCATCGTCGGCTGCGGCACGCTGAACTGCGGATTATTGAATTCACGCTGCCACAACAGACGCAGGCCGCGCAGTTCGCCGATCGCATCGTGCATCGCTTCGAGGGCACTGTGGCCCAGGCGCGGATCCGACGAATGGCCGCTCTGCCCGAGGATGTCGATGCGCTCCATCATGATGCCTTTGTGCATGCGGATCGGCTTGAGCCCGGTCGGCTCGCCGATCACCGCCGCGCGGCCCAGCGGACGCCCGACCTCGGCCAGCGCGCGGGCGCCGGACATCGAGCTTTCTTCATCGCAGGTGGCGAGGATCAGCAGCGGTTGCTTGAACGGCTGATCGAGCAGCGGCAACACCGCTTCGATGATCAACGCGAAAAAACCCTTCATGTCGCAACTGCCCAGCCCGACCCAGCGGCCATCGACTTCAGTGAGCTTCAGCGGATCGGTCTGCCACAACGCATCGTCGTACGGCACCGTGTCGCTGTGCCCGGCCAGCACCAGCCCGCCGGGGCCGCTGCCGAAACTGGCGAGCAGGTTGAATTTGCCGGGGCTGACCTGCTGGATATCGCAGCTGAAACCGAGGTCACCCAGCCAGCCGGCGAGCAAATCGATCACCGCGCGGTTGGACTGATCGAGGTTCGGTTGGGTACAGCTGACCGATGGCGCGGCGATCAGCGCAGCGAACTGGTCTTGCATGGACGGCAAAGGCATCGCTGACTCCAACTCCCGAATTGAGGTCCATCATAGAACCATCCGGCGCTCGGAATAAACCGCCGCAGGGCGTAGGAAGTTTGAGTCCTGTACACTGCACGGCCTTGGCAGCCACACATTCCCCCGGCTGCGCTCCCGATCCTGGATTTTCCGGCCATGCAGAAAGAAACCGAAATCAAACTCCGCGTCAGCCGCGAAACCCTCGCCGCCCTGCGCGAGCACCCGTTACTGAAAAAACGCAACAAAAGTGGCTGGGAACGCCGTGAGTTGATGAACCAGTACTTCGACACCCCCGAGCGCGATCTGGCTCAGGCCAAAGTCGCCCTGCGCCTGCGCAAGGACGGTGACGAAGTGATTCAGACCCTCAAGACCCGTGGCCAGAGCGTCGCCGGTCTGTCCGAGCGTAACGAGTACGACTGGAAGTTGCCGAAAGCCAAGCTCGACGTGAAGAAACTCGACGGCGAATGCTGGCCCGAGTCGCTGGCCGAGCTGGACAAGAAAACCCTCAAGCCGATCTTCACCACCGACTTCGTCCGTGAGCGCGCCGAAATCGCCTGGGGCCGTGGCAAGAGCAAAGTGGTCATCGAAGCCGCGCTGGATCTTGGTCACGTTGTCGTCGGCAAGCAGAAAGAAGAAATCTGCGAACTGGAACTGGAATTGCGCGAAGGCGAGCCTGCCGCGCTGCTGGAACTGGCTGCCGAACTGGCTGAAACCCTGGCGCTGATGCCGTGCGACATCAGCAAGGCTGAGCGCGGTTATCGTCTGTACGACGCCAACAGCTACTCGCTGAGCCTGCCGGCGCCGGAACTGACTCCGGAAACCCAACTCGACGACGCCTTCGCCGCGCTGAGCTGGCACTTGCTCGGCAGCAGCCAGCGTCTGGCTGAACAGTATCGCTTCAACGGCCACTGGCGCCTGTTGCTCGACTGGGTTGAAAACCTCGCGGAAATGCGCGCTCTGCTCAGCAGCCTCGGCCAGGCCGCGCCGCGTCAGTCGACCCACGACTTGCGCGTTGCTCTGGATGCGTTGCTGGAAGACTGGCGCCCGCTGGTGCAGGCCGGTATCGAAGACGAAGACGTGCGCAAAGCCGCACCGGAGCAGTTCCTCGAAGAACTCGAAGACCCGCGCTGGGGCTTGTTCTCGCTGAACACTTCGCGTTGGTTGCTGGCCCGCACCTGGACCGCCGAGCGTAACGTGCGTGGCAATCGTCAGGGCGGCGCGCAATTGCACAGCTGGCTGCCGCGTACCTTGGGCGAAGAAGCCACGGCCCTGCAATTGCAGCGTTATCAACAGCAGCCGGAAGATCTGGCTGAACAACTGCCGCGTATCGAGCGCATTCAGGTCTGGCTGCACCACGCCCGTAACGTGCTGGACATCGCGGAAATGGATCGCTTGTACGGCGAGCTGAACAAACTGGCGCAACTGGCCAACGAGCCGACGATCACTGACGAACTGCTCGACGCACGCAAGCAGCAGGCGATTGCGGTTTACCAGAATCGTGCGTGGAAAATGCTGCTGCGTATGTAATACCGCTAAAAGATCGCAGCCTTCGGCAGCTCCTACAGGGTGTACGCCATTCCCTTGTAGGAGCTGCCGCAGGCTGCGATCTTTTGCTTCTTCGCTATACCGGCAAACTGGTTGTGGACTTGATCTCCGACAGCGCCACAATCGAGTTCACTTCCTGTATCCCCGGCACCAGCGACAGCTTCTCGAAGAAAAACCGCTCATACGCCTCGATGTCCGCCGCGACAATCCGCAACAGAAAATCCACCGCGCCCATCAGCACATAACACTCCAGCACCTCCGGAAAGCCGCGAATCGCTTCGGTGAACTCAGTGAAGTTCGAACGCCCGTGTGCGTTGAGTTTGATCTCGGCAAAGATCTGCGTGTTCAGGCCGATCTTCTTGCGATCGAGCAAGGTCACCTGACCACGAATGATGCCCTCCTCCTTCATCCGCTGAATCCGCCGCCAGCACGGCGATTGCGACAGGCCGACCTGCTCGGCGATCTGCGCACTTGAGAGCGATGCGTCCTCCTGCAGCAGGGCGAGAATCTTGCGGTCGTAGCCGTCCAGTTCGCTGTGCATAAAAAAACCTCAAATAGCGCACTATACGAATTGATCCAATCGATCAATCATCAATAACGCCGATCATAGCCAAGAAATACCCCGCACCGAATGTAAAAATTCCTCCAGAGATTTTGGAGACTCGTCATGCCGCACCTCGAAGCCGTAACCACCGCGCCAACCCGCGCCGATGTCTGGAGCGTCAGCAACACCCATTGCCTGGCGCAGTATCAGATTCTCGCCGAGGCTGAGCCGGACTTGCTGGTGCGGGTGCTCAACCTGTTCGCACTGCAATTCCTCACACCGGAACAAGTCACCGTGCAGCGCATGGATGACTTGATGTCGATCGACATTGTCATGGGCGGTTTCAGTTGGCATCGCGCGCAAGTGATCGCGGAAAAACTTCGTAACTTGATCAGCGTTTGCTCGGTGAACCTGCAAAACGCCGACAGCTTCTGGGATGCACCCGCGCAAGCCGCTGGCTGACAAATCCGGCAACGGCTTCGTCGGGTAGTGGCCCAACGGTCTGCGGGGCCACGACTATCCTTTTGCGCACTGTCGCTCAAAAGGAAGCCCGCATGTCCGTTCAACTCGCCACTCAGGACCGCTGGCTGGAACTCAACGAGGTGCTGCGTGAACTGGTCGCCCAAGGTTTTATCGGCCAAGACTCGGCGGAACAGGCGCTGAACGCCCGTCGCCGTCACGCCGCCCACGGCCAGATGCATCCGCTGGAATTCATCGCCAGTCAGCAACTCGATGACCTTAGCCGTCCAGGCAAACACCTCGATCTGGAAAGCCTGACCCTGTGGCTGGCGCAGCAGGCCGGTCAGCCGTACCTGCGCATCGATCCGTTGAAAATCAACGTCGCCGCGATCACGCCGTTGATGTCTTACGCCTTCGCACAACGGCACAAGATTCTCGCCGTAGCGGTCGACCGCGACTCGGTCACCGTGGCCAGTGCCCAGCCTTACGTCACCGGATGGGAAGCCGATCTCACCCACGTATTGAAGCTGCCGATCAAGCGGGTGGTGGCCAACCCGGCGGATATCCAGCGCTTCAGCGTCGAGTTCTTCCGCCTGGCCAAATCGGTCAGCGGCGCCAGCAATGGCGATCAGCAGAGCGGTAACCTCGGCAACTTCGAACAACTGCTCAACCTCGGCGCCAGCGATCAGGAGCCGGACGCCAACGACGCGCACATCGTCAACATCGTCGACTGGCTGTTCCAGTACGCCTTCCAGCAGCGTGCCAGCGATATCCATATCGAACCGCGCCGCGAGCAAGGCACCGTGCGTTTTCGCATCGACGGCGTGCTGCACAACGTCTATCAATTTCCGCCGCAGGTGACCATGGCGATAGTCAGTCGCCTGAAAAGCCTCGGGCGGATGAACGTCGCCGAAAAGCGCAAACCCCAGGACGGCCGGGTCAAGACCAAGACCCCGGATGGCGGCGAAGTCGAGTTGCGCCTTTCAACGCTCCCCACCGCGTTCGGCGAAAAAATGGTCATGCGGATTTTCGACCCGGAAGTGCTGCTCAAGGATTTCGACCAGTTGGGTTTCAGCGCCGATGACCTGCGCCGCTGGCAGGACATGACCCGTCAGCCCAACGGCATCATTCTGGTCACCGGGCCGACTGGTTCGGGCAAGACCACCACGCTGTACACCACGCTGAAAAAACTGGCGACGCCGGAAGTGAACCTCTGCACCATCGAAGACCCGATCGAAATGGTCGAACCCGCGTTCAACCAGATGCAGGTGCAGCACAACATCGACCTGAGCTTCGCCGCCGGGGTGCGTGCGCTGATGCGGCAGGACCCGGACATCATCATGATCGGCGAGATTCGCGATCTGGAAACCGCTGAAATGGCGATTCAGGCAGCGCTCACCGGGCACTTGGTGCTGTCGACGCTGCACACCAACGACGCCCCCAGCGCGATCAGCCGTCTGCTCGAACTCGGCGTGCCGCACTACCTGATCAAAGCCACCGTGCTCGGGGTCATGGCCCAGCGTCTGGTGCGCACCTTGTGTCCGCATTGCAAGGCGCCGCTAACGCTGGAAGACGAAGACTGGCAAACCCTGACCCGCCCCTGGCAAGCGCCACTGCCAGGTAACGCGCAGCGTGCCATCGGTTGCGTGGAATGCCGCGACACCGGTTATCGCGGTCGCGCCGGGGTTTACGAAATCATGCAATTGAGCGACAGCCTCAAAGCCTTCATCACTCCGGATACCGACCTCACCGCCATTCGGCGGCAGGCGTTCAAGGAAGGCATGCGCAGTTTGCGTTTGTCCGGCGCGCAGAAGGTTGCGGCAGGGCTGACGACGGTAGAGGAAGTGCTACGGGTGACGCCGCAGAGCGAGCAGAAATAAGTCACCATGGAACCGGATCGGGGAAATGGCGATCCAAGGCCCTAGTTAACCCCCAGGAGTCATCTCATCATGCGTCTCAAACTTGCTGTCGCCACTCTGGCCTTGCTGTCCCTTCCCGTTGGTTCGGCCATGGCGGACAGCTTTTGGCGTAACGTCATCTCGTCCGGTGCCACCACCGGTTCGACCTACCTGACCTTCAAGGACCACAAACTGATCATCGCCGCGCAGGACGATGCCGGCAGTTTCGTTGCCAGTGACGGCAGCATTCGTGGCCCATATCTGGAAGCGGCGATGCAGAAAGTCCGCGCCGACAATCCGGGCCTGCAGGCGTCGGACATGGAGCTGGCGAATGCGATTCTGGCGAAGAACGCCGTGGCTTCCGAGTAACAAAAAATGCCGCTCAAATGAGCGGCATTTTTTTGCCTGAATTTCAGGCTTACCACAATCCCTTGTAGGAGTGAGCCTGCTCGCGATAGCGGTGTATCAGGCAAATTCTCCGGTGACTGATTCACCGCTATCGCGAGCAGGCTCACTCCTACAGGGGACGGTGTGCCACCAGAGAGTTCAGCGGTAATCATCCACCGGGACGCAGGCGCAGAACAGATTGCGGTCGCCGTAAACGTTATCCACCCGATTCACCGCCGGCCAATATTTGTGCGCTTTGGTGTGCGCATCCGGGGTAATGCCCTGCTCGATGCTGTAGGGACGCTCCCAAACCCCGGTGACATCCGCCAGAGTATGCGGCGCCCGTTTCAACGGGTTGTCCTCGGCCGGCCAGTTGCCGTTCTGCACTTCGGTGATTTCCGCACGAATGCTCAGCATCGCACCGATAAAGCGATCCAGTTCAGCCTTGGATTCACTCTCGGTCGGTTCGACCATCAACGTGCCCGGCACCGGGAATGACATGGTCGGCGCGTGAAAGCCGTAATCCATCAGGCGCTTGGCGACGTCTTCCTCACTGATTCCGGTCTGCGCCTTCAATGGCCGCAGATCGAGAATGCATTCGTGGGCCACGCGCCCGTTGCGCCCGGTATACAACACCGGGAACGCGCCGGATAAATGCTGCGCCAGGTAATTCGCCGCCAGGATCGCCACTTCACTGGCGTCCGCCAATTGCGGCCCCATCATGGCGATGTACATCCAGCTGATCGGCAAAATACTTGCGCTGCCCCATGGCGCCGCGCTGACGGCGCCGTTCTGCGCCAACGGCCCATCGATTGGCACCACCGGGTGATTGGCGACGAACGGCGCCAGATGCGCGCGCACGCCAATCGGTCCCATGCCCGGTCCACCGCCGCCATGGGGAATGCAAAAAGTCTTGTGCAGATTCATGTGCGAAACATCGGCGCCGATATCTGCCGGGCGTGCCAAACCGACCTGCGCATTGAGGTTGGCGCCATCCATGTACACCTGGCCGCCGTGCTGGTGGATAACTTCGCAGATTTCACTGATGCCCTCTTCGTACACGCCGTGGGTCGACGGATAGGTCGCCATCAGACAGGACAGTTTCGCCCCGGCCTCGGCGGCTTTGGCTTTCAAGTCATCGAGATCAACGTTACCGGCCTCGTCGCACTCAACGATCACCACCCGTAACCCGACCATCTGCGCCGAGGCCGGGTTGGTACCGTGGGCCGAGGACGGAATCAGGCAGATATCCCGCGCGCCCTGCTGCCGGCTCTCGTGATATTTGCGGATCGCCAGCAGCCCGGCGTATTCACCCTGGGCGCCGGAGTTGGGCTGCATGCAGATCGCATCGAACCCGGTGATTGCGCAGAGCCAGCGCTCCAGTTCTTCGATCATCAAGGTGTAACCAACTGCCTGCTCACGCGGCACGAACGGATGCAGGTTGGCGAATTGCGGCCAGGTGATCGGGATCATTTCGCTGGTGGCGTTGAGTTTCATCGTGCACGAGCCCAATGGGATCATCGACTGGTTAAGCGCGAGATCCTTGTTCTCCAGTTGTTTGAGATAGCGCAGCATCTCGGTTTCGCTGTGATGGGCGTTGAATACCGGATGGCGCAGATAAGGCGTCTTGCGCTGAAGATTGTCGGGGATGCCGGAAACCAGTACTTCGGCGTCGAGATCGTCGACGTTCAGCCCATGATCGGCACCGAGCAGTACATCGAACAGTTTCGCCACGGTGCGTTCATCGCAGGTCTCATCGAGACTCAGCCCGACCCGACCACGGCCGAGAATCCTCAGGTTGATCTGTGCAGCCTGGGCGCTCTCGATAATCGCGGTTTGCGCACCGCCGACGTCCAGCGTCAGCGTGTCGAAGAACTGCGCATTGACCCGGCTGATGCCATTGCGCTCAAGCCCCGCCGCCAGAATGCAGGTCAACCGATGCGTGCGCTGGGCGATGCGTTTCAACCCTTCCGGCCCGTGATAGACCGCGTAGAAACTGGCAATGTTGGCCAGCAGTACCTGCGCGGTGCAGATGTTCGAATTGGCCTTCTCGCGGCGGATATGTTGCTCGCGGGTTTGCAGGGCCATGCGCAGCGCCACGTTGCCCCGGGCGTCCTTCGACACACCGATGATCCGCCCCGGAATCGCCCGTTTGTATTCCTCGCGACTGGCAAAGAACGCTGCGTGCGGCCCGCCATAACCCATCGGCACGCCAAAACGCTGAGAGGAACCGAACACCACATCGGCGCCCAGCTCACCTGGTGGAGTCAGCAGTAGCAAGCTCAATAAATCGGTAGAGACACAAGCCAATGCCTGTTGCGCATGCAAATGATCGATCAGCGGACTCAGATCAAGCACCTCGCCATGGGTGTCGGGATACTGCAACAACGCACCGAACACCTGATGCTGTTTCAAGTTATCCACAGCGTCGATGATCAGCTCGAAGCCGAAACCTTCCGCGCGGGTCTGCACCACGGAAATGGTCTGGGGATGACAGTTCTCATCGACGAAGAACAGATTGCTCTTCGACTTTGCCACGCGCTTGGCCAGTGCCATGGCTTCCGCCGCCGCCGTGGCTTCATCGAGCAGCGAGGCGTTGGCCAATTCGAGGCCGGTGAGGTCGATGGTCAACTGCTGGAAATTCAGCAGCGCTTCGAGTCGGCCTTGAGCGATCTCCGGTTGATAGGGCGTGTACGCGGTGTACCAGCCTGGATTTTCCAGCACGTTGCGCAGGATGACGGTCGGTGTGAGTGTGCCGTGGTAACCCATGCCGATCAAGCTGGTCCAGACCTGGTTCTGCTCGGCGTAACCGCGCAGTTTGGCCAGCGCGGCCTGTTCATCGAGGGCGGGCGGCAGATCCAGTGCGCGATTGAAGCGAATGCCCGGCGGCACGGTCTGCTCGATCAGTTCGACCCGGCTGCCGAGGCCGAGGCTGTCGAGCATCGCCTGTTGTTCGGCGATGTCGGGACCGAGGTGGCGGCGCAGAAAAGCATCGGGGTCGCGTAACTGGCTCAGGGACGGCAACTGGGACATGACGGGCTCTCTCTTGGCTGGCGCTCGGCGTCAATGCAACACGGTCAAACCAGCATAGCAGCCCACATGGCAACCCATTTTCAGTGCACCGCTTCCCCCTGTAGGAGTGAGCCTGCTCGCGATAGCGGTGTGTCAGTCAGCATTAATGTGTCTGAAAGAACGCTATCGCGAGCAGGCTCACTCCTACAGGGGATTTGTATCGCCCATGAAAAAGCCCCGACGGGTCGGGGCTTTGGGTATTGCTTAAAGCTTACTCGCCGATGGCAGCCTTGTACGCTGCAGCATCGAGCAGCTTGTCCAGCTCAGCCTTGTCGCTTGGCTTGAGCTTGAAGATCCAAGCGCCGTACGGGTCGGAGTTCAACAGCTCTGGCGAACCGCCCAGCTCTTCATTGACCGCGATGACTTCACCGCTGATCGGCGAATAGATGTCGGAAGCAGCTTTTACCGATTCAACGACGCCAGCCTGATCTTCAGCGGCGAACACCTTGCCCACTTCGGTCAGCTCGACGAACACCACATCGCCCAGCGCTTCCTGCGCGTGATCGCTGATGCCCACGGTGACGGTGCCGTCGGCTTCCAGACGTGCCCATTCATGACTTTCGGCAAAACGCAGTTCAGCGGGGATATTGCTCATCTTCGGTGTCCTCGGGAATTGGGTCAGCGGTCATGCCCGCCGGAAAAAGGTTAGATCAAAGTTTTGCCATGGCGTACGAAGGTCGGTTTGACCACTCGCACCGGGTACCACTTGCCACGGATTTCCACTTCGGCGCGGTCGGCGGTTGCCATCGGAACACGCGCCAGGGCAATCGATTTGCTTAGCGTAGGAGAGAAACTACCACTGGTGATCTCCCCTTCGCCAACATCGGCGATACGAACCACCTGATGAGCACGCAAAACACCGCGCTCTTCCAGCACCAGACCGACCAGTTTGTGCGCAACGCCGGCGGCTTTTTCCGCCTCCAGAGCAGTGCGACCGATGAACTGGCGCGAAGCCGGCTCCCAGGCAATGCTCCAGGCCATATTCGAAGCCAATGGCGAAACGTCCTGATGAATGTCCTGACCGTAGAGGTTCATACCGGCTTCGACACGCAGGGTGTCGCGGGCACCGAGGCCGATCGGGGAAATGCCGGCGCCGACCAGATCGTTGAAGAACCCCGGCGCCTGACTGGCCGGCAGGCAGATTTCCAGACCATCTTCACCGGTATAACCGGTACGGGCGATAAACCAGTCACCGTCGGTGTAGCCTTCGAACGGTTTGAGGTGCTGGATCAGCGTGGCGCGGGACTGGGTCACCAGTTCGGCAATCTTGTGCCGGGCCTGTGGACCTTGAATGGCGAGCATCGCCAGTTCGGCGCGCTCGTGCAACTGCACGTCGTAATCGCCGCGCTGCGCGTTCATCCAGGCCAGATCCTGATCGCGGGTGGAGGCGTTGAACACCAGACGATAAGCGTCGTCGAGGCGGTAGACGATCATGTCATCGACGATGCCGCCGCGCTCGTTGAGCATGGTGCTGTACAACGCACGGCCGGGGCGGTGCAGGCGGTCGACGTCATTGGCCAGCAAATGCTGCAGCCAGGCTTTGGCCTGGGGGCCGGTGACGTCGATCACGGTCATGTGGGATACATCGAACACCCCGCAATCGCGGCGCACTTCGTGGTGCTCCTCGACCTGCGAGCCGTAATGCAGGGGCATGTCCCAACCGCCAAAATCGACCATCTTCGCGCCGAGGGCGAGATGCAGGTCATACAGAGGCGTACGCTGTCCCATGGGTTTCTCCTTCCGGGCGTGGCGAAGGTGCGGACAGTCGCTGCACAGCGTGAAAGCCTTGTAATAGAAGGCTTTCAGCCAATCTCAGCGAAAAGATCTGTCAGACGAACCGCACCGAATGCCGCGCATTGTAGCCGCATGATTCAGGACTCACTACTAAGTGTTTCGATGGGCGGAGCGGCGAATCAGGCCGATGACCGGTAACAATCCAACCAGAACCAGGGTCAGCGCCGGCAAAGACGCCCGCGCCCATTCGCCTTCGCTGGTCATTTCAAAGATGCGTACGGCCAGCGTATCCCAGCCAAACGGGCGCATCAGCAGGGTCGCGGGCATTTCCTTGAGCACATCGACGAACACCAGCAGCGCCGCGCTCAATGTGCCGGGCAGTAACAACGGCAGATACACTTTGAAAAACAGTCGCGGCCCACTGACACCCAGGCTACGTGCCGCTTCGGGCAAAGAGGGCCGTATACGCGCCAGACTGCTTTCCAAGGGTCCGTAAGCGACCGCAACGAAACGCACCAGGTAAGCCATCAGCAATGCCGCCAGACTGCCGAGCAGCAACGGTTTGCCTGCGCCACCGAGCCAACTGGAAAGTGGAATCACCAGTTCACGATCCAGATAACTGAACGCCAGCATGATCGATACCGCCAGCACCGAACCCGGCAAGGCGTAGCCAAGATTGGCCAGACCAACGCCGGAGTTGATCGTCTGCGTGGGTGCCAAGCGCCGGGCAAACGTCAGCAGCAAAGCAACGCTTACAGTAATCAACGCGGCCATGCCGCCTAGATACAGGGTGTGCAGGATCAGCCCGGCGTAGCGTTCATCCAAATCAAAGCGACCACGCTGCCAGAACCAGACGATCAGTTGCAGCATCGGAATGACGAAGGCGCAAGCGAACACCAGTCCGCACCAGCTCATCGCTGCGAAAGCCTTGAATCCGCGCAAGTGATACAAGGCTTTGACCCGTGGCCGCTCGTTGCTTGCCCGGTTGGCGCCGCGCGCACGGCGTTCACCGTAGAGCACCAGCATCACCACCAGCAATAACAGACTGGCCAGTTGCGCAGCACTCGACAGGCTGAAGAAGCCGTACCAGGTTTTGTAGATGGCGGTGGTGAAGGTGTCGAAGTTGAACACGGACACTGCACCGAAATCGGCAAGGGTCTCCATCAGCGCCAACGCCACGCCCGCACCGATGGCCGGACGCGCCATCGGCAACGCCACCCGCCAGAAGGCTTGCCACGGCGACTGGCCAAGTACCCGCGCGGCTTCCATCAGGCCTTTGCCCTGGGCGAGGAACGCGGTGCGCGCCAGCAGGTAAACGTACGGGTAGAAGACCAGCACCAGCACGATAATCACCCCGCCAGTGGAGCGCACCCGTGGCAGGCGCAGACCGGTGCCGAACCATTCACGCAGCAGGGTTTGTACGGGGCCGGCGAAATCGAGCAGGCCCACGAAGACGAACGCCAGCACATAGGCCGGAATGGCAAAGGGCAGCATCAGCGCCCAGTCGAGCCAGCGCCGCCCGGGGAATTCGCAGAGGCTGGTGAGCCAGGCGAGGCTGACACCGAGCAGCGTCACACCGACACCGACGCCAACGACCAGCGTCAGGGTATTGCCCAGTAGGCGCGGCATCTGGGTTTGCCACAGGTGCGACCAGATTTGTTGATCGATGGTCTGCCATGAGAGCAGCAGAACGCTCAGGGGCAACAGCACCAGCGCGGCGATGGCGAAGACGATGGGGTACCAGCGGCGTTGGGCGGGGTGGGCCACTTTTGGGTCTCTGGGGGGATTGGGGGTGTTCTTGGGTTGAGTATTTCAGGTTGGGATTGCTGCCCTCACCCTAGCCCTCTCCCGGAGGGAGAGGGGACTGACCGCGTAGTTTATGAGAATTACGCCGACCTGAGATATCGAGTCGAACTCAAGTTTCGAAAACAACACAGATCGGCTCCCTCTCCCTTGGGAGAGGGCTGGGGTGAGGGGCAGCGATCTTGAAGCAGACAAGTCTATCGAAAAAGCCTCAATTCCAACCCGCCCGATCCATCATCCGGATCGCCTCAGCCTGACGCTTGCCCGCCACTTCCACCGGCAAAGTATCGGCGATGAACTTGCCCCACGCCGCCACTTCTTCCGAAGGTGCCACCGCCGGGTTGGCCGGGAATTCCTGGTTCACGTCAGCAAAGATCTTCTGCGCCTCAGGCGTGGTCATCCACTCGACCAACGCCTTGGCCGCTTCCGGGTGCGGCGCATGTTTGGTCAGGCCAATGCCCGACAGATTCACGTGCACGCCACGATCGGCCTGATTCGGCCAGAACAGCTTCACCGGCAGCTCCGGCTTCTGCTTGTGCAGGCGGCCGTAGTAGTAAGTGTTGACGATGCCGACATCACACTGCCCGGCATTGATCGCTTCGAGCACCGCAACGTCATCGGAGAACACGTCGGTGGACAGGTTGTTAACCCAGCCCTTGAGGATCTTCTCGGTCTTTTCGGCACCATGGACTTCGATCATGGTCGCGGTCAGCGACTGGTTGTAGACCTTCTTCGCCGTGCGCAGGCACAGGCGTCCTTCCCAGTTCTTGTCGGCCAGCGCTTCGTAAGTGGTCAGTTCGCCCGGCTTCACGCGTTCGGTGGAGTAGGCGATGGTCCGCGCGCGCAGGCTCAGGCCGGTCCAGGCATGAGTCGAAGAGCGATATTGCAGCGGAATGTTGGCGTCGATGGTCTTCGAGGTGAACGGCTGGAGGATGCCCATCTGCTCGGCTTGCCAGAGGTTGCCGGCATCAACGGTGAGCAGCAGGTCGGCGGTGGCGTTTTCACCTTCGGCCTTGATCCGCTGCATCAGCGGCGCTTCCTTGTCGGTGATGAACTTGATCTTCACCCCGGTCTTGGCGGTGTAGGCATCGAACACCGGTTTGATCAGCTCATCGATGCGCGACGAGTAAACCACCACCTCATCAGCGGCCTGGGCCGTTGTGCTGCCAATCAGGGTCAGGGCCAGTGCGGTCAGAAGACGCTTGGGTGCCAACATGGGAGTGGTCTCTCGGTCGGGAATTGTGGGCCAAATGATAAGGACTCACATTTACCACCTCAATCGAACTCTTTTTGAAGGAGTTACCAGATGTTGCACAGCCTGAAATTTGTAGTGGCTGTTCTGGCCCCTTCGCGAGCAGGCTCGCTCCTACATTTGAAATGCGATCCCCTGTAGGAGTGAGCCTGCTCGCGATGAGGCCATTAGCAGCAACGAAAAGATCAGGGCTTGGCCAGCGCCGGAAGATCCCCGGTCAACCCGAGGGCCTCCCGCACAAACAACGCCTTCGCCTCCGGCATCTGCTCCACCAGCTTCAACCCGGCATTACGCAACCAGCGCACCGGCAACGGATCGGCCTGAAACAACCGCTCAAACCCTTCCATCGCCGCCATCAGCGCCAAGTTATGCGGCATGCGCCGACGCTCGTAACGGCTCAGCACCTTAACATCCGCCAGACGCTCACCGCGTTCCGCCGCTTGCAACAGCACTTCCGCCAACACCGCCGCATCAAGGAAACCCAGGTTTACGCCCTGCCCCGCCAATGGATGAATGGTGTGCGCCGCATCGCCGATCAACGCCAGGCCTTCCGCCACATAACGCTTGGCATGGCGCTGACGCAGCGGCACGCACAGTCGCGGATCGGCACTCATCACTTCGCCGAGTCGCCCTTCAAAGGCACGTTCCAGCTCACGGCAGAAATCCGCTTCATCCAACGCCATCAGGCGTTCAGCCTCGCTCGGCGTGGTCGACCAGACGATCGAACACCAATCCTGCTGCCCGTCACGTTCCAGCGGCAGAAACGCCAGCGGCCCGTGATCGGTAAAGCGCTGCCACGCGGTCATCTGGTGCGATTTGCTGCTGCGCACGCTGGTAACGATGGCGTGATGCAGGTAATCCCACTCACGCGTCGCCACACCGGTCAGACGGCGCACTGCCGAGTTGGCACCGTCAGCGGCAATCACCAGCGGCGCGCGCAACTGGCGACCGTCAGCCAACGTCAGCAGCCAGTCATCGCCGGAGCGGCGCATCTGTTCCAGCCGCGCATTGGCCAGCATGCCCAGATCACAATCGTGCAAGCGATCGAGCAAGGCATCCTGCACCACACGGTTTTCGACGATATGCCCCAGCACCTCGGCATGCACACTGCTCGCCGAGAAATGAATCTGCCCGGTGCCGCTGCCGTCCCAGACGTGCATGTCGGTGTATGGACTGCTGCGGCGTTTGGCGATGCCTTCCCACACGCCGAGGCGTTCAAGAATGCGCTGGCTGGCTGCCGACAAGGCACTCACTCGCGGCTCAAAAGCGGCTTCGGCGTCGAAGGGTTTGACGCTCAACGGGCTGCCGTCGAGCAGCAGGACTTCGAGGCCGCTGTCCTGCAACGCCAACGCCAAAGCGCTGCCGACCATTCCGGCTCCGACAATCAGCAGATCTGCGCGCATTTCCATGCTTTAAGCCTGTCTCGCTTGCGGCTTGAGCCGCACGTAAACGGTTTTACCGACCCGCGCCACCAGATTGCCGGCGCCGTCATGAATGTCGACCTGCAACTGTGGCAGGTATTTCTCGCCATCGGCGGTCTGCCGGCGGATCTCGGCGAGCAAGGTCTCGTCGATAGTGAAGCGGGCGAACACCGGGCCTTTGCCCGGCGCAATGAAATCGATGTCGGCAGCCTTGTCCCAAACGATGTAGCGCGAGCCAAGATTCTCCATGAGCATCAGCATGAAGAACGGGTCGACCATCGAATACAGGCTGCCGCCGAACTGGGTGCCGACGTAGTTGCGGTTGTACCAGCCGAGGCCCATCGACACCTGCACGTCGCGAAAGTCATCGCTGATGTGCCGAACCCGAACACCGGCGCCAAGATACGGCGGGTAGAACGTCATCACCCAGCGCATCAATCGTGCTTTACCGAATTTGCCGGTTAACCACTTAAGCATCCGGACGCGTTCCCAAACCCATGGCCTGACGGGCAAACCAGCGCTTGGCCGGCGGCAACAGATCGAGGCCGAGCAGGCCGATATTTCGCCCCAGCGAGACCAATGGCTGCGTGCTGCCGAACAGCCGCGTGACCTGATCGGAAAAACCGACGGTGAGGTCCTGATCCAGACGCTGACGCTCGCGATAGGCCTGCAATGTGGCGAAGTCGCCCAGCGGCTTTTCACTGGACAACAACGCGGCGGCCAATGCGTCGGCATCCCGCAGCGACAGGTTGAAACCCTGGCCGGCGATCGGGTGCAGGCTATGCGCCGCGTTGCCGAGCACAGCCAGATGCGAACGCACTTGTTCTTCGGCCTCGACCAGCGTCAGCGGATAAAGATGCCGTGCGCCAACCTGTTTCAACGTGCCGAGGCGGTAACCGAATACGCCCTGCAATTCGCTGAGGAAATCGCGCTCGCTCAGATCGGCCAGACGCTGCGCGTCCATGCCCAAACGGGTCCAGACCAGAGCACAGCGGTTTTCCGGCAGCGGCAGCAGGGCCATCGGCCCTTCGTCGGTGAAACGCTCGAAGGCCATGCCGTTGTGCGCTTCACTCGGGGTGATGTTGGCGATCAGCGCACTCTGGTTATACGGACGCTTACGCACGTTGATGCCCAACTGCTCGCGCAGCCCGGAGCGACCGCCATCGGCGAGTACCGCGAGGTCGCATTCAAGGGTGGTTTCATCGTTGAGGGTCAGGCGATAGCCGTCGGGCAGCGGTTCCATGCGCGTGACTTCCGCCGGGCAGCGCCAGCTGATCACGTCTTTATCGATGTGCTGCCACAGGCACTGGCCGAGCCAGGCGTTTTCCACCACATAACCGAGCGCCGGCACACCCTCTTCCATCGCCGACAAACGCGCGGTGGAGAAGCGCCCACGGTCGGAAACGTGAATCTGTTTGATCGGCTCGGCGCGGCGGGAGATTTCCTGCCACACGCCCAAGCGTTGATAAATCTGCCGCGAGCCGAAGGACAACGCCGACGAACGTGCGTCGTAGCTCGGCTGCCAGCTGTCGCCGGGAGCGAACGGCTCGATCAGCACGATCTTCCAGCCACGCGCCTTGGCCCCGGCCTGCAAGGCCAACGCCAGACTGGCGCCGACCAGGCCGCCACCGATGATTGCCAGATTGACTCGACTCATGCTGCGTGTGTCCTTGCTTGCGCCATCAGCGCTTCGATGTCGGCGACGGTTTTCGGCACGCCGCTGGTGAGGATTTCACAACCGGTTTTGGTCACCACCACGTCGTCCTCGATGCGCACGCCAATGCCGCGCCATTTCTTCGCGACGTTCTGATTGTCCGGGGCGATGTAGATGCCCGGCTCCACGGTCAGCACCATGCCGACTTCCAGCACGCGCCATTCGCCGCCGACCTTGTACTCGCCGACGTCGTGTACATCCATGCCCAGCCAGTGACCGGCGCGGTGCATGTAAAAGGCTTTATAGGCTTCGCTGGCGATCAATTCATCGACCTCGCCTTGCAGCAAACCGAGTTTCACCAGCCCTGTGGTAATCACTCGCACTGTGGCTTCATGCGCCTGATTCCAGTGCTTGTTCGGGGCGATTTCGGCGAATGCGGCTTCTTGCGAGGCCAATACCAATTCGTAGATCGCTTTCTGCTCCGGCGAAAACTTGCCGTTGACCGGCCAGGTGCGGGTGATGTCACTGGCGTAACAATCGATCTCGCAGCCAGCGTCGATCAGCACCAGATCACCGTCCTTGAGCAGCGCGTCATTCTGCTGGTAATGCAGGATGCAGCTGTTGCGCCCGGCAGCGACGATCGAGCCATAGGCCGGCATCTTCGCCCCGCCCTTGCGGAATTCGTAATCGAGTTCGGCCTCGAGACTGTACTCGTAGAGCCCGGCCCGACTGGCCTGCATCGCGCGGATATGGGCTTGCGCCGAGATCCGTGCGGCTTCGCGCATCACCTTCACTTCTGCCGCCGATTTATACAGACGCATGTCGTGCAGCAGATGATCCAGCGCAACGAATTCGTTCGGCGGCTGGGCGCCGAGGTGCGCCTTGGAGCGGATGACGTTGATCCAGTCCATCAGGTGGCGATCGAATTCAGGGTTGCTGCCCATCGCCGAATACACCCGGTCGCGGCCTTCGATCAGGCCCGGGAGGATGTCGTCGATGTCGGTGATCGGGAAAGCGTCGTCGGCACCGAAGTCGCGGATCGCGCCTTCCTGCCCTGCACGCAAACCGTCCCACAACTCGCGTTCGGCATTGCGCTCACGGCAGAACAGCACGTACTCGCCATGTTCGCGGCCGGGCATCAAGACGATAACGGCTTGCGGCTCGGGAAACCCGCTGAGGTACTGAAAATCGCTGTCCTGACGGTAGACGTGCTCGACGTCGCGGTTGCGAATGGCCACCGCGGCGGCGGGCAGAATCGCGATGCTGTTGGGTTCCATCTGCGCCATCAGGGCCTTGCGGCGACGGCTGTATTCCGCTTTCGGGATATGGGTCATGGGCAGATGGCTTTCCCTGGCACGCGATTAATGCAGCGACGGCTTGGCGGCTGGCGGCACGTCGGTTTTCTTGGTTTCCGAGAACAGCAGCAGCGGCGCGACACGCAGGTACTCCATGACTTCCATGTAGTCGGTTTCGCCGTCTTCGGATTCTTCGAGGGCGTCTTGCACCTGGGAAATGGCGGCCAGATCCTGCAACACTTCGGTGGCTTCAGTGCTGAGCATGCTGCTGTCGCGGCAGTTCAGGCCGAAACCGCTGAGGAAGCCCTGGCACCACTCGCCCAGTGCAGCGGCGCGGTCGGCCAGCGGTGCGTCATCGGTCGGCAACAGCAGCACGACAGTGACGTCGTCGCCGGTCAACTCGCCTTTGACCATCTCTTGCAGGCCGATCAGGGCGTTGCGGACGTTGTCCTGAATGTCGCCTTCGAGCAGTTCGGCGGCGTCGATCAGCCAGCCTTCGTTATCGAAGCCGGCACCGGCGCAACTGCGTCCGAGCAGCACGCCATGCAGTTCGGCAGGCGAGACGTTGTGGCCGCTGGAAGTCAGCAGGGTGGCAAAGGCTTGGTACGGGGAATTCGCAATGGTCATGGGCAGCTAGGCGCCAGACGGCGCTATGTCTAGAATGAAGGCCTTGTATCCTACATCGACAGACTCGCCAAGACTATTAAAGGCTGTCCGCCAGCTAACCCATCAGACAGTGAAACCAATGGAAGACAACGACCTGCAAGCGCTGATGGCCAGACTCGAACTGCTGATTGGCCGAGTCGAGCAACTAAAGAGTCAAAATGCACTCTTACTAGCTCAGGAAAAGACCTGGCGCGAGGAACGCGCTCACCTCATTGAAAAAAACGAAATCGCCCGGCGTAAGGTCGAATCGATGATTTCGCGCCTCAAGGCCCTGGAGCAAGACTCATGAGTTCAAGCAATAGCGTCACCGTGCAGATCCTCGATAAAGAGTATTCGATCATCTGCCCGCAGGAAGAACGCAGCAATCTGGTCAGCGCCGCGCGTTATCTGGATGGCAAAATGCGCGAAATCCGCAGCAGCGGTAAAGTCATCGGCGCCGACCGCATTGCCGTGATGGCCGCACTGAACATCACCCATGACCTCTTGCACAAAGAAGAGCGCCCGGATATCCAGGCCAGCGGTTCGACCCGTGAACAGGTGCGTGACTTGCTCGATCGTGTCGATCTGGTGCTGGCCGACGATCAGAACACCACCAAGGGCTGATTCGACTGGCCGCTTGCGGTATACTCGCGGCACTCCCTGGGGTGCTTGCCAGTTGACGATGTCCCTGAGCCGATTCGCACTACCCTGGAAGTTGCACGTTGGGCTGGTGTGCATGTCCGCCAGACGGAAAGCCTTAAAGTCTACTGCATCTTCCACCTTGAACTTTCGGGTTCAAGGGCTAAGTTGACAGCGGTTCATCCGGGGAGCCTGATTCGAATCCGATGTCGGTGAATGCCGGCATCGGATTTTTTATGCGTACGTTTTCGTCCAACCTGCCGAAGCCGAACCATGACCGAACCCGCGCTGCTACCCCGCCCGCAACTTCGTCGCCTGCTGCGCAAGGCGCGCCGCGCGCTCACGCCGGGCGAGCAACGCCAGGCAGCCAAAGGCCTGTTCCGGCAATTGGCCCAAGACCCGCACTTTCGTCGGGCGAAACACATTTCCCTGTACCTGCCCACCGACGGTGAAATCGATCCGCGCCTGCTGCTGCGTGAAGCCCAGCGCCGAGGCAAAGCCACGTACCTGCCAGTGCTCAGTGCCTGGCCGCGAACCAAAATGGTCTTCCAGCGCATTCGCCCCGGCGAGAAGCTCAAAGCCAATCGCTTTCGCATTCTTGAGCCGCGGGCCAATCTGGCTCGGCAACGCAAGGTCTGGGCGCTCGATCTGGTGTTGTTACCGCTGGTGGGTTTTGATGACGTCGGCGGACGCCTGGGAATGGGCGGCGGTTTTTACGATCGCAGCCTTGCGTACCTGGCCCGGCGCCAGAACTGGCGCAAGCCGACGCTATTGGGGCTGGCTCATGAATGTCAGAAGGTCGAACGCTTGGCGCAAGCAAGCTGGGATGTACCGTTGCAAGGCACGGTCACCGATAAGGCGTGGTATTTCGCGGGATAGGACGCCGCACAGAACAGCGGCGTCGAGAAAGCAGTTTCAGCGCTTGAAAGCGGTCGACTGTTGAACCTGTTGCGCGACTTCAATCGGCGCATCGGCCTTGTTCGACCACAGGCTCTGCGCGTAACCGGTGGTCACGACACCCAAGCCAAACAAAATTACCAAAGTCCATAGTAAATCCGGTTTGCGTTTCATCGATTGCCCCCCTCAAGGCACATCATCACGATGACAGCAGCGGTTTCCGTTTGTAGGCCGTGCAGCAGCGTCAAGCTTTAAAGGCCGGCATTTTGCGACAACGTGAACCTGCGCGCAAACGCTGACGTCAACCGACCGTCGGTTTGTCATAAAATTGCCCGACAACCTGCCCAATGACCGTTTCAGGAGCAAAAACCATGGCCTATTGGCTGATGAAGTCCGAGCCCGAAGAACTTTCGATCAAAGGCCTGGAAAAACTCGGCAATGCGCGCTGGGATGGGGTTCGCAACTATCAGGCGCGTAATTTTCTGCGCGCGATGGCAGTGGGCGATGAGTTCTTTTTCTACCATTCCAGCTGCCCGGAGCCGGGGATTGCCGGGATTGGCAAAATAATCGAGGCGGCGTACCCGGATCCCACCGCACTGGAACCGGAGAGTCATTACTTCGATCCCAAGGCCACGCCGGAGAAAAATGCCTGGAGTGCGATTGACGTTGAACACGTCGAGACGTTTGCGCGGGTGTTGAAGCTGGACTATCTGAAGCAGCAGAGCGCATTGGCAGAGATGCCGTTGGTGCAGAAGGGTTCGCGGTTGTCGGTGATGCCGGTGACGGCGGAGCAATGGGCGGCGGTGCTGGGATTGCGGTAACGGCCACAAAGAAGATCGCAGCCTTCGTCAGCTCCTACAGGGGAACGCATTCCAATGTAGGAGCTGACGAAGGCTGCGATCTTTTGACTTTCAGAATTTGTATTACTGAATGATCAGGTTGTTGAACAGCAGATCCTCAACCACCGGCTTGCCGGTCTCGTCATTCATCACTTGCTGGGTCTGTTTCAGCGCTTCCTGACGCAGCTTCTCTTTACCTTCGATGCTGCCCATCGCCTCGGTTGTCTGCTGCGTGAACAATGCCACCAGTTGATTACGGATCAGCGGCTCGTTGGCCTTGACCAGTTTGCTCGCCTCTTCACCGGTCACACGCAGTGCCACATCGGCCTTGTAGACCTTGAGCTTCGGCGTGCCGTCCAGTCCATAGTTACCCACGAACGGCGGGCTCAGAGTGATGTAGCTTACCTTCGGCGCCTCGCCTTCTTTGGCTTCTTCGGCCAGCGCTGCCACAGGCAGAGACAGGGCCAGCAACAACATGATCCACGCTTTCACAATTCGCTCCTTATCCGGTTTGCGGCCTAGCATAACGACCCGCCGCGCAAGCACAAGCTTATGGCTGACTATCAGGGCCGGGCATGCTCGTTGACCCGTTGACTGACACACCTACACTTATCGGCCATCACTCCCAAAGGAATAGCCCTGATGAAAGCCGTGCTGTGCAAAGCCTTCGGCCCTGCCGAATCGCTGGTGCTGGAAGACGTCGCCAGTCCTGTCGTGAAGAAGAACGAAATCCTGCTGGACGTGCACGCCGCCGGGGTCAACTTCCCGGACACGCTGATTATCGAGGGCAAGTACCAATTCAAGCCGCCCTTTCCGTTCTCGCCCGGAGGTGAAGCGGCCGGTGTGGTGCGTGAAGTCGGGGAAAAGGTCAGCCACCTGAAGGTCGGTGACCGGGTCATGGCCCTGACCGGTTGGGGCAGTTTTGCCGAACAGGTCGCGGTGCCGGGCTATAACGTGCTGCCGATTCCGCCGTCGATGGATTTCAACATCGCTGCCGCCTTCAGCATGACCTATGGCACTTCGATGCACGCGCTCAAGCAACGCGCCAACCTGCAACCGGGCGAAACCCTGCTGGTGCTTGGCGCATCCGGTGGCGTCGGCCTCGCGGCGGTGGAAATCGGCAAAGCCATGGGCGCCCGCGTCATCGCTGCCGCCAGCAGCGCGGAGAAACTGGCGGTGGCCAAAGCTGCCGGCGCCGATGAGTTGATCAATTACAGCGAAACCAGCCTCAAGGACGAAATCAAACGCCTCACCGACGGCCAGGGTGCCGATGTGATTTACGACCCGGTCGGCGGCGATCTCTTCGATCAAGCCATCCGCGCCATCGCCTGGAATGGTCGTCTGCTGGTGGTCGGCTTCGCCAGCGGGCGCATCCCGGAGTTGCCAGTCAACCTCGCCCTGCTCAAAGGCGCGGCGGTGCTCGGCGTGTTCTGGGGCTCCTTCGCCCAGCGCCAGCCGCAGGACAACGCGGCGAACTTCCAGCAGTTGTTCGCCTGGTTTGCCGAGGGCAAGTTGAAACCGTTGGTGTCGCAGGTCTATCCGCTGAGCAATGCGGCGCAGGCAATCAATGATCTTGGCCAGCGCAAGGCGGTGGGCAAGGTGGTGGTGCAGGTGCGCTGAGTGACCTTTCGATAAAGGCCAGAATCTCCGGTTCGGTCGTTCTGGCCTTTGTTATCAAAGCAACTCACGAATCTCCTCCGGCAACAGGCTCATGAATTTGCGCGTAGGGCTGTCTCGACACGCCCTGACGATCTTCTCAACCTGCCGGTTCATCTTGGCAATCATTGCCAGACGTTGTGCGTCCGGTAACTGAGTTTTATGGAAGACGTTCGTAAGATAGGCGCGGGTTTGTGCGAACGCCGCCGAATCGATCCATGAGTACTCGGCAATGTTGGCGAGATTCTCGTTAACCGTTCGGCATCGCAAGACTTTCAGTTGCTGATTGACATGAATGGGCTGATCCAGATCGAGCCGAAAGGCTATCGGCGCGACGACCTCCTGTTTTTCGGGTTTGCCCTCCTCAACGTCCCAAGGTTCGAAACGCCACTGCGCCAGCGCGACTCTGACCGCCTCGGCCAGATCGGGGTGATCGCTTTTCAAGATGCTGATCTCGCCGACCGAGCCGTCCGCCCTGGCGATGAAACGGGCCTTCACCTCACCCGTAATCCCTGCCCTGGACAGCGCTTGAGGATAAACCGGTCTGGGGTTGTCTTCAGGAATCAAAAGCACCTCTCCCGGCGCAACACCGCCGACGACCAACAAAAACAACGCCACAATCCACCGCATACCCCACCCCCTAGCGCTCGAATGCCAATCCCGGCAACAACACAAAGGTTACGGAGCGATGACGCTTAACTGAATGGCGCAACTTCTGCTTTCGGTGCAGGACATTTCCCAAGACAAGACGGTAAATCGGGCGAAAAAGCGCCACGCGAATGCTCAGAGGTAACTCTTCTGACGGATTCCTTTACCGCTCAGCCTGCAATATCACCCGGCATCAGATGTTCCTGAACCTTTTCGCTACGCGACTGGATTAACTGCCCCTTGTCATCGAAGCGCAGAACAATCAGCCAATCGTAAACATCGACCGGCCATTTCGGCTGGCCGATCAGTGCCGGGCCGTCTCCACCGAACGCCGCAATCAGTTTGTTGATATGGCTGTGGTGCCAGGCGATCAACACGGTTTTCGCCTGATTATTCTTGCGCAGCGAGCTGACCAGTTTGTCGACGTCGTTATTGGCGTAGGGCTGCTCGATCGGCAGTTGCAGGCGTTGGGACAGTGGAATCAGCGTCTGTCGCGGGCGGATGCTTTCCGGGCTGTCGGCAGTAGCGATCAGACGTTGGGGGGTGAGTGTCTGGTCGTCCAACTGCAAAGAGGTGAAATAGTCCGCGTAAGCGGCGGCGCGCTGTTCGCCCCGGGCATTGAGTTCTCGGCCGACATCAGGCTTTTCCGCATGGCGGACGATCAATACGGTGACATTGCGCAGGCCTGGTGCTGCAGAACCTTGGGCGAAGCTCAGTGCCAACACTGAAACAGTCACCGCTGCGACCATCAACAGCCTGGGCAATAGCCTGCGAACTTTCGGGGTCATCGTTTATCTCGAGATATCAGTCGATCTGTAGATCGCGAGTCTAAGTCACAACGTCCCGAGCGCGACAAAAACGCCCCGTTCTTACAGCTGAGCGACAGGTTCGTAAAGGAACACGCGACATCCAACATTTTCCGCTATTTGCTCGATGCGAACCGGTGCTATTTTCGGTAACGAAACTGTAACATTCGCATCCGCAGTCAAAACAAGAAATCTGGAGCTCTTGAATGTTTGCTTTCTTTCGTCCTGCCGCACATCAGGCTCCATTGCCTGAAGAAAAAATAGACAGCACCTACCGACGCCTGCGCTGGCAGATCTTCGCCGGTATTTTCTTTGGCTACGCGGGTTACTACCTGCTGCGCAAAAACTTCTCGCTGGCCATGCCGTACCTGATCGACGAAGGCTACAGCCGCGGCGATCTGGGTCTGGCAATGTCGGCGATCGCCATTGCCTACGGCCTTTCCAAGTTCCTCATGGGCCTGGTGTCCGACCGTTCCAACCCGCGTTACTTCCTGCCGTTCGGCCTGCTGGTCTCGGCCGGTGTGATGTTCATTTTCGGTTTCGCACCTTGGGCAACGTCCAGCGTGACCATGATGTTCATCCTGCTGTTCATCAACGGCTGGGCCCAGGGCATGGGTTGGCCGCCCAGTGGCCGGACCATGGTGCACTGGTGGTCGCAGAAAGAACGCGGTGGCGTGGTGTCCGTATGGAACGTGGCGCATAACGTCGGCGGTGGCCTGATCGGCCCGCTGTTCCTGCTCGGCATGGGCTTGTTCAACGACTGGCATGCAGCGTTCTACGTACCGGCAGCCGTGGCGTTGGGCGTGGCCGTGTTCGCGTTCATCACCATGCGCGACACCCCGCAATCGGTTGGCCTGCCGCCGATCGAGAAGTACAAGAACGATTACCCGGAAGGCTACGACGCCAGCCACGAAGACGAATTCAGCGCGAAAGAGATCTTCGTCAAATACGTGCTGCGCAACAAAATGCTCTGGTACATCGCCATGGCCAACGTCTTCGTCTACCTGCTGCGCTACGGCGTGCTGGACTGGGCACCGACCTACCTGAAAGAAGCCAAGGGTTTCACCGTCGATAAAACCTCGTGGGCGTACTTCTTCTACGAGTGGGCGGGGATTCCGGGCACGCTGCTGTGCGGCTGGATGTCGGACAAGATCTTCCGTGGCAACCGTGGCCTGACCGGCATGGTGTTCATGGCGCTGGTGACCGTTGCGACCCTGGTTTACTGGCTGAACCCGGCCGGCAACCCGACCGTCGACATGATCGCGCTGTTCTCGATCGGCTTCCTGATCTACGGCCCGGTGATGCTGATCGGCCTGCAGGCGCTGGAGCTGGCACCGAAGAAAGCCGCTGGCACTGCGGCGGGCTTCACTGGTCTGTTCGGTTACCTCGGTGGTTCGGTCGCGGCCAGTGCGGCGATGGGCTACACCGTTGACCATTTCGGCTGGGACGGTGGTTTCGTGCTGCTGGTGGGCGCTTGCCTGCTGGCGATGGCCTTCCTCGCCCCGACGCTATGGCACAAGCAAGTCGCCAGTCAGAGCCGCGAAGCGGTCGCTTGATCAGTCTGTGACTTACAGCGCTTGAGCCGCGCCTCCAGATTTCGATCTGGCATGGCGTGGCTGCGCAGGGCGTGTGCGGTCTGCTCGACATAATCGCGAGTGGTGCCGTAACGCCCGCTGGCGCTTTCGAACACCTGGCTCAGCACGTGATCCGGCAAGTTACCGGCATAGCTGGGCAGGTGCCGCTCCAACACAAATCCCAATGCCTGCACCTGAGTGCCGTCTTCGAGCCGGCAGTTGAGCCAGTGTGGCCGATAGGACGGCACCGGCATTTCGCGTTTCCACAAGGCGTACAGCGCAGTGTCGAGATTGTCTTCCGGCAAGCGATAGGCGAAGCCGCTGCACGAACCGCCACGATCCAGACCAAACACCAGACCGGGCATTTCCGGCGTCCCGCGGTGCTCGTGCGACCACAGGTACAAGCCGCGATGGTAGCCGTGCACGCGTCCGCGCACCCGTTCTACCGCCGAGCACTCCGGCCGCCAGATCAGCGAACCATACGCGAACAGCCACACCGGCCCGCCCTTGTGGCGCGCCATGGTCGATTGCATGGAAGCGAGAAGTTGTTCGTGCGTCAGCTGCGGCCCAAGATCGAGCCGCGGAGGGTAATTCAAATTCAGAAAAGCGTTTTCAATGGCGCTCATGGCGAATAGCGTTCAGCTCCCCGCGGGTAAAGAATTACTTAATAGAACGCACCGCTGTAACAATAAGGCACATATGTTTTAAGGCAATTTGAGTGCCATGGCACAGTTCTTAATTGATTGCCTGATGGATATATAACCTAGCGGTATTTATGCAATTACATAAATACCGATCGGCTATATAGCGAGTTATAACGAATCAGGAGCGGGGGGCGTAAGCGAACACGTCCGCACGCATTTGATGGGCGTCCATACCCGCTTCAACCAGAGCGTCCAGCGTGCCGTAGACCATGGCCGGCGAGCCGCTGGCGTAGACGTGCAGCGGTTTCAGATCCGGGAAGTCTTCACAGACCGCCTCGTGCAGCATGCCGCAGCGCCCTTCCCAACCGCATTGATCACTGACGACTTTGTGCAGGAACAGATTGGGCAACTTCAGCCATTCATCCCAATGTTCGATCTCATAGAAATCTTCCGGACGGCGCACGCCCCAGTACAGATGCACCGGGTGTTTGAAGCCGTTGGCGCGGCAGTGTTCGATCAGGGCGTGAATCTGGCCCATGCCGGTGCCGGCGGCAACCAGCACCAGCGGACCATCCGGCAATTCGGCCAGATGCGTGTCGCCGAACGGCAGCTCGACGCGCACCATCGCGTTGCGTTGCAGCTGTTCGATCAGGCTCAGTGCACTGGCTTCGCGCGCCAGCACATGGATTTCCAGATCACGTCCGCCATGCGGTGCAGAGGCCATGGAGAACGCCGATTTCTCGCCGTTCTCGCGCTCGATCATCAAGTACTGTCCGGCGTGATAGCGCGGTGGCTTGCCCGCCGGCGCACGCAGACGCACGCGCCAGGTATCACCACCCACATCGCGGCATTCGATGACCTGACAAGACAGGCTACGCACCGGCAGTTCTCCCAGCGCGAGCACGCCATCCCACAGCAGGACGCAGTCTTCCAGCGGCTCGGCTATGCAAGTGTAGAACTCGCCGTGGTCATGCACCTTGCCGTCCTGCGCGACACTACCTTCAACCAGCAGCGCCGCACACACATGACAATTGCCGTTGCGGCAGCTTTGCGGGCATTCGTAGCCCAAGCGCCGCGCGCCGTCGAGAATCCGCTCACCGGGCTGTATCTCAAGCACTGCTCCGGAGGGCTGCAGGGTTACACGCATCAATCTATTCCTAACTGATTCCAGATGGCATCGATCCGTTGGGTGACGGCGTCGTCCTTGACGATCACGCGGCCCCACTCGCGAGTGGTTTCGCCCGGCCACTTGTGGGTGGCATCGAGGCCCATTTTCGAACCCAGGCCGGAGATCGGCGAGGCGAAGTCGAGGTAGTCGATCGGCGTGTTATCGATCATCACCGTGTCGCGCTTGGGGTCCATGCGCGTGGTGATGGCCCAGATCACGTCGTTCCAGTCACGGGCGTTGATATCGTCGTCGGTGACGATAACGAACTTGGTGTACATGAACTGTCGCAAAAACGACCAGACACCGAGCATCACGCGCTTGGCATGCCCCGGATACGACTTCTTCATGGTCACGATGGCCATGCGGTACGAGCAGCCTTCCGGCGGCAGGTAGAAATCGGTGATCTCAGGGAATTGCTTCTGCAGGATCGGCACGAACACTTCGTTCAGCGCCACGCCGAGAATCGCCGGCTCATCCGGCGGACGGCCGGTGTAGGTGCTGTGGTAGATCGGTTTGATCCGGTGGGTGATGCGCTCGACGGTGAACACCGGGAAGCTGTCGACTTCGTTGTAGTAACCGGTGTGGTCGCCGTACGGGCCTTCATCGGCCATTTCGCCGGGGTGGATCACGCCTTCGAGGATGATTTCGGCGGTGGCCGGCACTTGCAGGTCATTGCCGCGGCACTTGACCAGTTCGGTGCGGTTACCGCGCAAGAGGCCCGCGAAAGCGTATTCGGAGAGACTGTCCGGCACTGGCGTCACGGCGCCCAGGATGGTCGCCGGATCCGCACCCAAGGCCACCGACACCGGGAACGGCTGACCCGGATGCTTCTCGCACCACTCACGGAAGTCGAGGGCGCCGCCACGATGGCTGAGCCAGCGCATGATCACCTTGTTGCGGCCGATCACTTGCTGGCGGTAGATGCCGAGGTTCTGGCGTTCTTTATTCGGGCCTTTGGTGACAGTCAGGCCCCAGGTGATCAGCGGACCGACGTCGCCGGGCCAGCAGGTCTGCACCGGCAGCATCGCGAGGTCGACGTCGTCGCCTTCAATGACCACTTCCTGGCACACCGCGTCTTTGACGACTTTCGGCGCCATCGAGATGATCTTGCGGAAGATCGGCAGTTTCGACCACGCGTCTTTCAAGCCCTTCGGTGGCTCCGGCTCCTTGAGGAAGGCCAGCAGCTTGCCGATTTCGCGCAGCTCGCTGACCGACTCGGCGCCCATGCCCATGGCCACCCGCTCAGGCGTACCGAACAGGTTGCCGAGCACCGGAATGTCATAGCCAGTCGGTTTTTCGAACAGCAGCGCCGGGCCCTTGGCCCGCAGCGTGCGGTCGCACACCTCGGTCATCTCCAGCACCGGCGAGACGGGAATCTGGATGCGTTTCAACTCTCCGCGCTGCTCAAGCTGCTGCACGAAATCCCGAAGATCCTTGAATTTCATTGACGATGGCACCCTCAAAATAGGCGTACATCCTACCTGCTCTGACGGGCAAACAGCAGCCCGTCAGGCACCGGCATCGCTCAATTGTGCCTCGTGCCCAGCAGCAGCGGTGCAAACAGCGGGCTCAGTCGGGCACTGCCGGCATCCGACAGGTGATCCTCATCCTTGTACTGCGAATGACCATTGACCTCGATACTGCAGACTCCGTTCGCACACATCAGCGGTGTTGGATCGATCACGTGAACCCCCGGATCGGCGGCGCTCATGGCGTCGAACAAGGTACTGAGGAACTGCTGTCGCGTCAGATGTTCTTCAAGCGGACGGCCCAGCCCTTCGGCCGAACGCCCGATGCGCGCCAGACTGGTCAACCGGTTGATGATGCCTTTGCGTTGTAAAGGCACTTCTTTGAACAACCAGACTTGCGCGCCCGCCGCTCTCAGCGCGGCCACTCGCGCCTTGAGTGCAACGGCCATGCGTTGCTCGGCCTGGGCAGTAGTGTCGTGGGCGTTGAGCAGTACTTTTTTATCGCCGTCTTCACGGCCGTACACATAAAGGCTCCAGTTCGAGGCCAGCACTACGTCTTTGATACCCAGGCTGCGCACACGCTCCATGGTTTGTTCGTTGAAGTCTTTGCAGCGCTGACGCGGATCATCGCTCAGAATCGGTGGGCAGGCACTCATGCTGTACAGCCACACCGGACGTCCTTCGCGGCGAGCATTGCTTTCGATAGCCGGCAGCAACGCAGCGGTGTGGCTGTCGCCCCAGAACAATTGCGTGGCCGGGACATCCTCGCGACCACCCACCAGGCATGCCTTGTCCAGCGACTTGTCCTGGGTGACCAACATGCACTTCATCTGCCCGGCGCGCCATTCCCGCGACTGTGCATATTCCAGCGCTTTGCCGGTCAGGCGTTGTGGCACACCGTCAGCTGAACGGATCGCCGAGCCCGTCGCCACCAACACGACAATCGCAGCCACAGCCCCGGCCAATATGGCGTTACGTCCGGCCAACAGGCGTTTTTCCCGAAACGGCAACTCGACATAGCGCAGGCTCAGCCACGCCAGTCCCAGCGCCATGGCCATCCAGGCGAACGCCTCGACAGGCTGAATACCGTCGATGGAAATCGCGTTGGCGTAGACAAAGACCGGCCAGTGCCACAGGTACAGCGAATAGGAGAGCAACCCGACCCAGACCAACGGCCGCAGGCTCAAGAGTTGCGCGGTCCAGCTCTGACCCTGCGCGCCCGACCAGATCAATGCCGTGGTACCCAGTACTGGCAGCAACGCCGCCCAGCCCGGAAACACCGTAGATTTGTCGAACGTAAACACCGCAAACAGCACGGCAGCCAGACCCGCGATGCCAACCGTTTGATACAACCATGGGCGCACCGCCTGCTTCGGCGCCGGCGTCACCGCGAGCATCGCGCCGCAGAGCAGCTCCCAGGCCCGGGTCGGCAGCGAGAAGAAGGTAAATTCCGGTTTGTGTTCGATATACGCGATATTCAAGCCGAACGACACCAGCAACACCGCGAACAACATCCAGCGCCAATGCCGGACATAACGGATCAGCACCGCCATCAGCAGTGGAAAGAAGATGTAGTACTGCTCTTCTACCGCCAGCGACCAGGTATGCAGCAGCGGCTTCAGATCGGAGGCCGGCTGGAAGTAGCCATCCTCACGCATGAACAGGATGTTGGAGATGAACAATGACTGATAGCGCACCGTTCGCCCAAGCTCGGAGAAGTCCTTGGCCGTCAGCAGCAGCCAGCCCAGCGCCAACGTGACCAGCATGACCACGCTCAGCGCAGGAATGATGCGACGGGCACGGCGCGCCCAGAAATCAATGAAACTGAAGCGCTGTGCGCTGATTTCACGGAACAGAATGGTGGTGATCAGGAATCCGGAAATGACGAAAAAGACGTCCACCCCGACAAATCCGCCACTGAATGTACTGAATCCGAAATGAAACAGTACGACAGGAATAACCGCCAGTGCCCGTAACCCGTCGATATCACGGCGATTGCCAAACGTGTGCATGAAAAACCTTTCTCTTTTTGGATACAGCGTCCCTGGAAAGCGCGAAAGTTATCAGCAGCGTACATTTCAATCCAGACACAAATAATCCGGCGCAAAAAAAAACGCCCCTTTCGGGGCGTTCTTTTTCAAACCGCTTACGTATTACTTGCGCTTCATCGACAAGAAGAACTCGTCGTTGGTCTTGGTCGTTTTCAGCTTGTCGACCAGGAACTCGATGGCAGCCACTTCGTCCATCGGGTGCAGCAGCTTGCGCAGAATCCACATACGCTGCAGTTCGTCGTCGGCGGTCAGCAACTCTTCGCGACGGGTGCCGGAGCGGTTGATGTTGATGGCCGGGAACACGCGCTTCTCGGCGATCTTGCGATCCAGAGGCAGTTCCATGTTGCCGGTACCCTTGAACTCTTCGTAGATCACTTCGTCCATCTTCGAGCCGGTTTCAACCAGCGCGGTGGCGATAATGGTCAGCGAGCCGCCTTCTTCGATGTTACGCGCAGCACCGAAGAAACGCTTTGGCTTCTCCAGAGCGTGGGCATCGACACCACCGGTCAATACCTTGCCGGAGCTCGGGATCACGGTGTTGTAGGCACGGGCCAGACGGGTGATGGAGTCGAGCAGGATCACCACGTCCTTCTTGTGCTCGACCAGGCGCTTGGCCTTCTCGATCACCATTTCAGCAACCTGCACGTGACGGGTCGGCGGCTCGTCGAAGGTCGAGGCAACCACTTCGCCGCGCACGGTGCGCTGCATTTCGGTCACTTCTTCCGGACGTTCGTCGATCAGCAGCACGATCAGGTGAACTTCAGGGTTGTTCCGGGCGATGTTCGCTGCAATGTTTTGCAGCATGATCGTTTTACCGGCTTTCGGCGGTGCAACGATCAGACCGCGCTGGCCTTTGCCGATCGGGGCGCACAGGTCGATTACACGACCGGTCAAGTCTTCAGTGGAACCGTTACCGGCTTCCATCTTCATGCGCACGGTCGGGAACAGCGGGGTCAGGTTCTCGAAGAGAATCTTGTTTTTCGCGTTCTCGGGACGATCGAAGTTGATCGTGTCGACCTTGAGCAGAGCGAAATACCGCTCGCCTTCCTTCGGAGGGCGGATCTTGCCAACGATGGTGTCACCGGTGCGCAAGTTGAAGCGGCGGATCTGGCTTGGCGAGACGTAGATATCGTCCGGGCCGGCCAGGTAGGAAGCGTCAGCGGAGCGCAGGAAGCCGAAGCCGTCCTGGAGAATCTCCAGCACGCCATCACCGGAGATTTCCTCGCCGCTTTTCGCGTGCTTTTTCAGCAGGGAGAAAATCACGTCCTGCTTGCGCGAACGGGCCATATTTTCTATGCCCATCTGTTCGGCCAATTCGAGCAGTTCGGTAATCGGCTTTTGCTTGAGTTCAGTCAGATTCATATAGGAATGACGTAATCATTTATGGAGGGGGGGAAATTAAGCTTTTGGCTTAATGAGGCCGCGCCGCGGAGAAGGCGACAGGATCGCGAACTAATTCGAAAAGGAGTGCGTCGGCGACGGCTAGCAGGGGGCAATGGAGAAACCAGTGCGGGGCCGAATGTACCACCTGAGTTTCGGAGCGTCTAGCCCTGAATACGCAAAAAGCCCCGCTATTTTGCGGGGCTTTTTTTCAGGCACTTTACAGCGACGCTTAGATGTTGGCGTCGAGGAAAGCAGCCAGTTGCGACTTCGACAGGGCGCCGACTTTGGTCGCTTCAACGTTGCCGTTCTTGAACAGCATCAGGGTCGGGATACCACGCACGCCGTGCTTGGCCGGGGTTTCCTGGTTCTCGTCGATGTTCAGTTTGGCAACGGTCAGCTTGCCTTTGTAAGTCTCGGCAATCTCGTCCAGAACCGGAGCGATCATTTTGCAAGGACCGCACCATTCAGCCCAGTAATCGACCAGGACAGCGCCTTCGGCCTTGAGGACGTCAACGTCGAAGCTAGCGTCGGTGACGTGTTTGATAAGATCGCTGCTCATGGAATTCTCCAGGTTGTAAGCAAAAAAACGTGGCCCATCATAGCCGCCCTTCCCCTGTTCAGGAAGCCGCAGTTGATTGAGTCTTGCTATGGCACTCGATGAGTTTGGGTATAGCTCAAGTCACGCCGTGGCGGGGGCGATGAAGGAAATTCCGGTACGCAGGGCGGCGTTGCGCACGTGTTCCTGCATGGCTTTTTGCGCCGCACCCGACGCCCGGCGCGCGAGGGCGCGGAGGATCTTGCGGTGTTCCTGCCAGGTTTCCATGGCGCGCTCGGCACGGATGAACGGTAGTTTCTGGCTTTCCAGGAACATTTCAGCGCTGGCCGTAAGGATGCTGAGCATCGCCTGATTGCCGCTGGCCAACAGAATGCGGCGATGGAACTCGAAGTCGAGTTTCGCCGCCGCGTCAAAGTCGCCGGCCTTCAACTGATCGCGCATGGCCGCGACATTGTCTTCCAGCGCATCCAGATCGAACGTGCTCAACGTCACCGCCGCCAGCCCCGCCGCAAATCCTTCCAGCGCATAGCGCAGTTGAAAGATGTCCAGTGGCGACGCCTGCGCCGCGAACGACCAGCCCGGTGCGTTTTCGCCACGCGACAATTCCACTGGCGACTGCACGAACACGCCTTTGCCCGGCTGAATACTGACCACACCCAGCGCACTCAGCGACGACAACGCCTCACGCAACGACGCCCGACTCACGCCCAATTGCAGCGCCAGATCCCGTTGCGATGGCAAAGCATCGCCCGGACCGAAACCCTGCTCGGTGATCAGTTTGCGGATCGCTTGCAGCGCCACTTCGGGTACCGCACGGGAAATCGAGTTCATGGTTTTTCAGACGCGCCAGGCCAATGTGCGGCTAGTTGTAAAGCTATTCGCCGAGTCCGGCAAGTCGTGCCCCAGCGGGGTTCGGTGCTGCGGAGCGATGCGCGATAGCGGTGCGAAAAACAACCTGACTGTTCAGACCAGTAAGACCGAACAAACCCGCTGAAACCGCGGCCTGCCACGACGAAAGCCACGTATTGGCACGGCCCATGCTCTGTCCGAACGCAGAAATCACTTCCCGCCGATCCGGAGATTGTCCATGACCAAGCGTTACAGCGCCCTCCTCGCCGCCCTGTTTTCCTCTTTGTTGCTCAGCCAGGCTCCCGCTCACGCCGACGGTCTGGACGACGTGGTCAAGCGCGGCACGCTGAAAGTCGCCGTGCCCCAGGACTTCCCGCCGTTCGGCTCGGTCGGCCCGGACATGAAACCTCGTGGTCTGGACATCGACACGGCGAAATTGCTGGCCGATCAACTCAAGGTCAAACTCGAACTGACCCCGGTCAACAGCACCAACCGCATTCCGTTCCTGACCACCGGCAAGGTCGACCTGGTGATCTCCAGCCTCGGCAAAAACCCCGAGCGCGAGAAAGTCATCGACTTCTCCCGCGCTTATGCACCGTTCTACCTCGCCGTGTTCGGCCCGCCGGACGCCGCCATCACCAGCCTCGACGACCTCAAGGGCAAGACCATCAGCGTCACCCGTGGCGCCATCGAAGACATCGAGCTGACCAAAGTCGCCCCCGAAGGCGTGACCATCAAACGCTTCGAAGACAACAACTCGACCATCGCCGCCTACCTCGCCGGCCAAGTCGACCTGATCGCCAGCGGCAACGTGGTGATGGTCGCGATCAGCGAAAAGAACCCGAAACGCGTGCCGGCGTTGAAAGTGAAGCTCAAGGATTCGCCGGTCTACGTCGGCGTGAACAAGAACGAAGCGGCGCTGCTGGCCAAGGTCAACGACATCCTGACTACCGCCAAGGCTGACGGCGCACTGGAAAAGAATTCGCAGACCTGGCTGAAAGAGCCGCTGCCGGCCGATCTCTGATCGACTGCGCGGGAGACCTTCATGGCTTATCAGTTCGATTTCATGCCTGTGGTGGAAAACACCGACCTGTTGCTGCGCGGGGCGTTGTTTACCCTTGAGCTGACGGCCATCGGCGCGTTGCTCGGGGTCAGCGTCGGGATTGTCGGGGCGCTGGTGCGAGCGTGGAACATCCGCCCGTTCTCGGCGATCTTCGGCGTCTACGTCGAGTTGATCCGCAACACGCCGTTTCTGGTGCAGTTGTTCTTTATCTTCTTCGGTTTGCCGTCGCTAGGCGTGCAGATTTCCGAATGGCAGGCGGCGGTGCTGGCGATGGTGATCAACCTCGGCGCCTATTCGACCGAGATCATTCGCGCCGGCATTCAGGCGATTCCTCGCGGGCAACTGGAAGCCGCAGCGGCGCTGGCGATGACGCGCTTCGAGGCGTTTCGCCATGTGGTGCTGCTGCCGGCACTGGGCAAGGTCTGGCCGGCGCTGAGCAGCCAGATCATCATCGTCATGCTCGGCTCGGCGGTGTGTTCGCAGATCGCCACCGAAGAGTTGAGTTTTGCCGCCAACTTCATTCAGTCGCGCAACTTCCGCGCTTTTGAAACCTATGCGCTGACCACGCTGATCTATCTGTGCATGGCGCTGCTGATCCGCCAACTGCTCAACTGGATCGGTCGCCGCTACATCAGCAGGAGCCGCGCATGAGCGATTTCACCTTCTGGGACATCCTGCGCAACCTGCTCGTCGGCCTGCAATGGACGCTGGCGCTGTCGCTGGTGGCGTTTGTTGGCGGCGGGATCGTCGGGCTGCTGATCCTGATCATGCGCATCTCGAAAAACTCTCTGCCAAGCAGCATCGCCCGCACCTGGATTGAGCTGTTCCAAGGCACGCCACTGTTGATGCAGCTGTTTCTGGTGTTCTTCGGCGTGGCGCTGGCCGGGATCGAAATCTCGCCGTGGATGGCCGCAGCGATTGCCCTGACCTTGTTTACCAGCGCTTATCTGGCGGAGATCTGGCGCGGCTGCGTCGAGTCGATCTCCAATGGCCAGTGGGAAGCCTCGGCGAGTCTGGCGCTCAATCCGCTGGAGCAGCTGCGCTACGTGATCCTGCCGCAAGCGCTGCGCATTGCCGTGGCGCCGACCGTGGGTTTCTCGGTGCAAGTGGTCAAAGGCACCGCCGTGACCTCGATCATCGGCTTCACCGAACTGACCAAGACCGGCGGCATGCTCGCCAACGCCACGTTTGAACCGTTCATGGTCTACGGCCTCGTCGCCCTCGGCTACTTCCTGCTCTGCTACCCCTTGTCGCTCAGTGCGCGTTACCTGGAAAGGAGACTGCATGCCTCTGCTTAGAATTTCCGCCCTGCATAAATACTACGGCGATCACCACGTGCTCAAAGGCATCGACCTCAGCGTCGAAGAAGGCCAGGTCGTGGCAATCATCGGCCGCAGCGGCTCGGGCAAATCCACCCTGCTGCGCACGCTCAATGGCCTGGAATCGATCAATGACGGCGTGATCGAGGTCGATGGCGAATACCTCGACGCTGCCCGCGCCGATCTGCGCAGCCTGCGGCAGAAGGTCGGCATGGTCTTTCAGCAGTTCAACCTGTTCCCGCACCTGACCGTGGGCGAAAACGTCATGCTCGCGCCGCAGGTGGTGCAGAAAGTGCCGAAAGCCAAAGCATCGGAACTGGCGCGCGAAATGCTCGAACGGGTTGGTCTCGGAGAAAAGTTTGATGCTTTCCCGGATCGGTTGTCCGGTGGTCAGCAGCAGCGTGTGGCGATTGCCCGGGCGCTGGCGATGTCGCCGAAGGTTTTGCTCTGCGACGAGATCACCTCGGCGCTCGACCCGGAACTGGTCAATGAAGTGCTCAGCGTGGTGCGGCAACTGGCCAAGGAAGGCATGACATTGATCATGGTCACTCACGAAATGCGCTTCGCCCGCGAGGTCGGGGATAAATTGGTGTTCATGCACCATGGCAAGGTGCATGAAGTGGGGGATCCGAAGGTGTTGTTTGCCAATCCGCAGACGGCGGAGCTGGCGAACTTTATTGGCACGGTGGAAGCGACAGCCTGAAATTGCCGTAGTGATGCGGCGGACGCCTTCGCGAGCAGGCTCGCTCCCACAGGGGATGCGCATTCCAATGTGGGAGCGAGCCTGCTCGCGAATGGCCACGCCGCGATCTCCAGACTTTCTGCGCTGAATCAACGGTTTGAACCATGCGCGTTGGCGCCAGCGTTTGATCGTGGCACGATGACGGGGTTATCGACCGAGACCCCCTGACCATGCCGCAATCCCAAGCCAAGAATCTGTCCCTGATCGCCGCAATCGACCTGGGCTCGAACAGCTTTCACATGGTCGTGGCCAAGGCCCAGAACGGCGAAATCCGCATTCTCGAGCGCCTCGGCGAGAAGGTTCAACTGGCTGCCGGCATCGACGATGAGCGCAAGCTCAACGAAGAATCGATGCAGCGTGGCCTCGATTGCCTCAAGCGCTTTGCCCAACTGATCAACGGTATGCCGCTCGGCGCCGTGCGCATCGTTGGCACCAACGCCCTGCGTGAAGCGCGCAACCGCCTCGAATTCATCCACCGCGCCGAAGAAATCCTCGGCCACCCGGTGGAAGTGATTTCCGGCCGTGAAGAAGCGCGTCTGATCTATCTGGGCGTATCGCACACCCTCGCTGACACCCCGGGCAAACGTCTGGTCGCCGACATCGGCGGCGGCAGTACCGAGTTCATCATCGGCCAGCGCTTCGAGCCGCTGCTGCGCGAAAGCCTGCAAATGGGCTGCGTCAGCTTCACCCAGCGCTACTTCAAGGACGGCAAAATCACCCCGGCCCGCTACGCCCAGGCATACACCGCGGCGCGGCTGGAGATCATGAGCATCGAACACGCCCTGCATCGCCTGACCTGGGATGAAGCCATTGGCTCCTCGGGCACCATCCGCGCCATCGGTCTGGCGCTGAAGGCCGGCGGTCACGGCACCGGCGAAGTGAACGCCGAAGGCCTGGCCTGGCTCAAGCGTCGCCTGTTCAAGCTCGGTGACGTCGACAAGATCGATTTTGAAGGCATCAAGCCGGATCGCCGGACTATTTTCCCGGCGGGTCTGGCGATTCTCGAAGCGATTTTCGACGCCCTCGAATTGCAACGCATGGATCACTGCGACGGCGCGCTGCGTGAAGGCGTGCTCTACGACCTGCTCGGCCGCCATCATCACGAAGACGTACGCGAACGTACGTTAACTTCGCTGATGGAGCGTTACCACGTCGACCTGGAACAGGCGGCGCGGGTGGAGCGCAAAGCCTTGCACGCATTTGATCAGGTGGCGGCGGACTGGGAGCTGGATGACGGTATCTGGCGCGAACTCCTTGGCTGGGCGGCGAAAGTGCACGAAGTCGGCCTCGACATCGCGCACTATCACTACCACAAACACGGCGCCTACCTGATCGAGCACTCGGACCTCGCCGGCTTCTCCCGCGAAGACCAACAGATGCTCGCGCTATTGGTGCGCGGCCACCGCCGTAACATCCCCAAGGACAAGTTTGCCGATTTCGGTGACGACGGCGACAAGCTGATTCGCCTGTGCGTGCTGCTGCGCTTTGCGATCCTGTTCCATCACATTCGTGGCACGCAGGCGATGCCGCAGGTGGTGTTGCACGCCAAGGGCAACACCCTGGATGTGGAATTCCCGGAGAACTGGCTGGATGAGAATCAGCTGACTCAGGCGGATTTCGGGCTTGAGGCGGATTGGCTGACGCGGGTGGGCATCGTTCTTACCGTTCACTGAGTTAAATCTCAGGTGCAATAAAGGCGATCCTTCTGGATCGCCTTTTTTATAGGGTTCGACTTGAGAGCGGAGGTGAACCTTCCCCTCACCCCAGCCCTCTCCCGAGGGAGAGGGAGCCGATTTGTGGGCTTTTCAAATCCTGAGTTCGACTCGGTACTGCAAGTCGGCGTACCCCTGACATCCACCTCGGTCAGTCCCCTCTCCCTCCGGGAGAGGGTTAGGGTGAGGGGCTTTTGACCTTCAAGGCCTCAGCTGCTCACCGGCAATATCGGGCTACCCAACCGCTCCAGCAACGTCGCCTGCGCACTCCTCGGGTTCTGGTTACCGGTCGGCGTGTTGCGAATGTAACGGCCATCCGACTGCAAGCTCCAGCTATGAGTGTTGTCAGTCAAATACAACTCCAGCTCTTTCTTCACCCGGGTCAGCAGCTTCTTGCCTTCCACCGGGAAGCAAGTCTCGACGCGCTTGTCGAGGTTGCGCTCCATCCAGTCGGCGCTGGAGAGGAACATCTGCTCGTCGCCGCCATTGAGGAAGTAGAACACTCGGGTGTGTTCGAGGAAGCGGCCAATGATCGAGCGCACATGGATGTTGTGCGAAACCCCGGCAATCCCCGGACGCAGACAGCACATGCCGCGCACCACCAGGTCGATGCGCACGCCGGACTGGCTGGCCTTGTACAGCGCGCGGATGATCTTCGGATCAGTCAGCGAGTTGAACTTGGCGATGATGTGCGCCGGCTTGCCTTCAACAGCGAACTGGGTCTCGCGGGCAATCATGTCGAGCATGCCCTTCTTCAGGGTAAACGGCGCATGCAGCAACTTCTTCATGCGCAGGGTTTTACCCATGCCGATCAACTGACTGAACAGTTTGCCGACGTCTTCGCACAAGGCGTCGTCGGAGGTCAGCAGGCTGTAGTCGGTGTAAAGCTTGGCGTTGCCGGCGTGGTAGTTACCGGTGCCGAGGTGCGCGTAACGGACGATTTCGCCGGCCTCACGACGCAGGATCAGCATCATCTTGGCGTGGGTCTTGAAGCCGACCACGCCGTAGATCACCACCGCACCGGCCGCTTGCAGACGACTGGCGAGTTGCAGGTTGGATTCTTCGTCAAAACGCGCACGCAGTTCGATGACCGCCGTCACTTCCTTGCCGTTACGCGCGGCATCCACCAGCGCGTCGACGATCTCGGAGTTGGCGCCGGAGCGATACAGGGTCTGACGCACAGCGAGAACGTGCGGGTCTTTCGCCGCCTGACGCAGCAGGTCGACCACCGGGGTGAACGACTCGAACGGGTGCAGCAAGAGAATGTCCTGCTTGCTGACCACGCTGAAGATGTTTTCGCTGTTCTGCAGCAGTTTCGGGATCTGCGGGGTGAACGGCGTGTATTGCAGCTCCGGATGGCTGTCCAGACCGGTGATGCTGAACAGCCGCGTCAGGTTGACCGGGCCGTTGACCTGATACAGCTCGCTCTCGCTCAGGTTGAACTGCTTGAGCAGGTAGTCCGAAAGATGTTTCGGGCAAGTGTCGGCGACTTCCAGACGTACCGCATCGCCGTAGCGGCGCGAGAACAACTCGCCACGCAGGGCGCGGGCCAGGTCTTCGACGTCTTCGGAGTCGAGCGCCAGGTCGGCGTTTCGGGTCAGACGGAACTGGTAGCAGCCTTTTACCTTCATGCCCTGGAACAGGTCATCGGCGTGGGCGTGGATCATCGACGACAGGAATACATAGTTGTCGCCGGGGCCGCCGACTTCTTCCGGCACCTTGATGATCCGTGGCAGCAAGCGCGGCGCCGGGATGATCGCCAGACCGGAGTCGCGACCAAAGGCATCGATGCCTTCCAGCTCGACGATGAAGTTCAGGCTCTTGTTCACCAGCAACGGGAACGGGTGCGTCGGGTCGAGGCCGATCGGGGTGATGATCGGTGCGATCTCGTCACGGAAATAGCGGCGCACCCAGGTTTTGATCTTGACCGTCCAGTGGCGGCGACGGATGAAGCGCACTTGGTGCTTTTCCAGCTCCGGCAACAGAATGTCGTTGAGGATCGCGTACTGACGGTCAACGTGACCATGGACCAGCTCGCTGATCCGCGCCAGCGCCTGATGCGGTTGCAAGCCATCAGCTCCGGCCTGCTCACGGGCGAAGGTGATCTGCTTCTTCAGACCGGCGACGCGAATTTCAAAGAATTCGTCAAGGTTGCTGGAGAAGATCAGCAGGAACTTCAAGCGTTCCAGCAACGGATAGGACTCGTCCAGCGCCTGTTCCAGCACGCGGATATTGAATTGCAGTTGCGAAAGCTCACGGTGGATGTACAGGCTGCTGTCATCCAGGCCCGGTATCGCAATCACTGGCGCCGCCGCGACAGGTTCGGTGGCTGGCGCGGGTGGCGCAGGCTCCAGTTCCGGCGGGGTCTCGGTGATTTGCTCGACCACCGGTTGAGCTTCTTTTACTGCAACTTCCGTGAGTCCTTCGGTATTCATTGAATGTTCCTGGGAGGGCTATTTCTGCTCTCGTAACAATTGAGCGGCGCGGACAGCAAAGTAAGTCAGGATGCCATCAGCGCCGGCACGTTTAAAGGCGGTCAGTGATTCGAGAATCACCGCCTCGCTCAACCAGCCATTCTGGATCGCCGCCATGTGCATGGCGTATTCGCCGCTAACCTGATAGACGAAGGTCGGCACTTTGAAGGCATCTTTTACCCGGAAAAGAATGTCCAGATAGGGCATGCCCGGTTTGACCATGACCATGTCCGCGCCTTCAGACAAGTCCGCACCGACTTCGTGCAGCGCTTCGTCGCTATTGGCCGGGTCCATCTGATAAGAGGCCTTGTTGGCCTTGCCAAGGTTCGACGCCGAACCGACAGCATCGCGGAACGGGCCGTAATAGGCGCTGGCGTACTTGGCCGAGTAGGCCATGATCCGCACATTGACGTGGCCGGCGATTTCCAGCGCTTCGCGGATCGCCTGAATGCGACCGTCCATCATGTCCGACGGCGCAACGACCTGCGCACCGGCTACGGCATGGGACAAGGCCTGACGCACCAGTGCGTCGACGGTGATGTCGTTCTGTACGTAGCCTTCTTCGTCGAGAATGCCGTCCTGGCCGTGAGTGGTGAACGGATCAAGTGCGACATCGGTGATCACCCCCAGCTCCGGGAAGCGTTCACGCAGGGCGCGGGTGGCGCGCTGGGCGATGCCTTGAGGATTCCAGGCTTCAGAAGCATCGAGGGATTTCAATTCAGGTGGAGTGACCGGGAACAGCGCCAGCGCCGGAATCCCCAGCTCGACCCACTTCGCCGCTTCTTCCAGCAGCAAGTCGATAGTCAGCCGCTCTACCCCAGGCATCGAAGCCACGGCTTCGCGGCGGTTTTCACCGTCAAGCACGAACACCGGCAGGATCAGGTCATCGACCGTCAGCACATTTTCCCGCACCAGCCGACGCGAAAAATCATCACGACGATTGCGGCGCAGGCGTGTGGCAGGGAACAGACGATTGGCAGGGGTAAAGCTCACGGCGGACTCCTGAGCCCGCGCAAACGGGCGAGCGTGACAGTTATAGACGGCCATTATGACGAACAGATGACAGTTATGTGTGCCCCGTGACATGTAGCCGCATTCCATTGTCAGTGTAGGAATTGTTCACGTCGAGACACATTTGGACACTTTCATGAATGTGTCCGAAGGGTTAGGCTGCGCGTTCATTTCGCCAGCACCCAGACAATGCTCCAACAATTTCTGCATGACTTTGGCTACTTTGCCTTGTTCCTCGGCACGTTTTTCGAAGGCGAAACCATTCTGGTGCTCGCGGGCTTCCTCGCGTTCCGTGGATACATGGACATCAATATGGTGGTGGTCGTGGCGTTCTTCGGCAGCTATGCCGGTGATCAGCTGTGGTATTTCCTGGGGCGCAAGCACGGACGCAAATTGCTCGCGCGCAAACCGCGCTGGCAGATGATGGGCGACCGCGCGCTGGAGCACATTCGCAAGCATCCGGACATCTGGGTTCTGAGCTTCCGCTTCGTCTATGGCTTGCGCACAGTGATGCCAGTGGCGATCGGTCTGTCGGGTTATCCGCCGGGGCGTTATCTGCTGCTCAACGGCATCGGTGCAGCGATCTGGGCGACCGCGCTGGCCGCTGCGGCTTACCACTTCGGGGCGGTGCTGGAAGGCATGCTCGGCAGTATCAAGAAGTACGAGCTGTGGGTGTTGGGTGCATTTCTGGTGCTGGGCGTTGGCTTGTGGCTGCGCCGTCGTTTCAAGAATGCCCGTCTCGCCAGGCAGGTCTACGCCGACGAGCAAGCCGCAAAAGCTGCACTGCTGAATCAAGCCGAAGTGACCAAACCTGCCGAACCGAAGACGCCAGCCGAGTAACTCGCTGGCGACTGGCGTACAGCCCTGTGCACAGCGCGGGCTGGCCGCCTCTTTCAGTCATTTATCCCCCTCTGCGCTCGCGAACTTCCGTTCGTCAGCGGCGTTCTCACGCCAAAAATCACCCGTTCATCACGCAACAGACTTGCCAAATAATGAACACCCCGCCGTTGTTGCGATCCATGTAGAAAGCGCTCCATGCAGGTGCAGCCGCGACTTGGGCCTATGGCAACGCGCGACAATTTAGTGGACATTTAGCGCCATGAATCTGGAGAGAAACCCATGAGCAAAAAAGTTGCAGTGATCCTGTCCGGCAGTGGCGTGTACGACGGCGCCGAGATCCATGAAAGCGTGATCACCCTGCTGCGTCTCGACCAACGCGGCGCGCAGGTGCAGTGCTTCGCCCCGAACATCGCGCAATTGCATGTGATCAACCACCTGACCGGCGAAGAAATGCCCGAGTCGCGCAACGTCCTGGTGGAATCGGCGCGGATTGCCCGCGGCAACATCAAGGACATCCGCGAGGCCGACGTCGACGACTTCGATGCGCTGATCGTGCCCGGGGGTTTTGGTGCGGCGAAGAACCTTTCGAACTTTGCCGTTGAAGGCGCAGGCTGCAGCGTGCAGCCTGAGGTGCTGGCCTTGGCCGAGGCGTTCGCCGAAGCCGGCAAACCCGTTGGCCTCATGTGCATTTCCCCGGCGCTGGCGGCGAAGATCTATGGCCCAGGCGTGACTTGTACCATCGGCAACGACGCCGACACGGCCACGGCAATGAACAAGATGGGCGCCACCCACGAAGACTGTGCGGTGACGGAGATTATCGAAGACAAGGCGCGCAAACTGGTGACGACCCCGGCTTACATGCTGGCGCAGAACATCAGTGAAGCGGCGTCGGGGATCAATAAACTGGTCGACCGCGTCCTCGAACTGACCCACGAAAACGACGCCTGACACGGTCTACTGTAGGAGTGAGCCTGCTCGCGATGGCGGTGTATCAGGCGGCACATATCTGTTGAATGACCGACCGCTATCGCGAGCAGGCTCACTCCTACAAGGGGATTTGTGTAGGGCTTAAGGTTTGCGCGTCAGTCGGGTGAGGATCCGGTCCAGCGCATTGGCAAACGCCTGTTTTTCGCGATCGCCGAACGGTGCAGGTCCACCGCTCATCTGGCCTTGTTCGCGCAGATCGGTGAACAGGTTGCGCACGGCCAGGCGCTCGCCCATGTTCTGCGCATCGAACTCCTTGCCGCGCGGATCCAGCGCCGCGACGCCCTTCTTCACCAGCCGGTCGGCCAGCGGGATATCGCTGCAAATCACCAGTTCACCCGGTACCGCGTGCTCGACCAGATAGTCGTCCGCCGCATCCGGACCGCTCGGCACAACGATCAACTTGACGATGGCCAGCCCCGGTTTGATCTGCGGCTGCCCGGCCACCAGCACCACTTCGAACTGGCGCTTGAGGGCGAACTTCACCACCAGATCCTTCGCCGCCCGTGGGCAAGCATCGGCATCGATCCATACACGCATTTTCTTTACCTCTAAAAGCAAAAGATCGCAGCCTTCGGCAGCTCCTACAGAGTGCGCGTCGCGCCGCAATATTGCGACATGCTACGCCCCTGTAGGAGCTGCCGAAGGCTGCGATCTTTTAAGGGAGCACTCAATCAAGCAGCCGAAACCCGTCGCTTCTCCGCCATCCAACTGCGCCCATACAACACAGCAATCGCCAGAATCGCCACCGCCTGCGCCGTCAACGAATAGGCATCGGCATGAATGCCCAGCCAATCGAATTCAAAGAACGCCACCGGCCGCGTGCCGAAGATCCCGGCTTCCTGCAAGGCCTTCACACCGTGCCCGGCAAACACCACCGACAGCGCACACAGCAGCGCCGCGTTGATGCTGAAGAACAGCGTCAGCGGCAGTTTCGCCGAACCGCGCAGAATCACCCACGCCAGACCCACCAGCAGCACCAGTGCGGTCGCGCCGCCGGCGAGCACGGCGTCATGCCCGGCCGCGCCAGCCTGCAACCACAGGGTTTCGTAGAACAGGATCACTTCGAACAACTCGCGGTACACCGAGAAGAACGCCAGAATCGCGAAGCCGAAACGCCCGCCGCCGCCAACCAGGCTGCTCTTGATGTAATCCTGCCAGGCCGCTGCGTGGCGACGATCGTGCATCCACACGCCGAGCCACAAGACCATGACACTGGCGAACAGCGCCGTCGCGCCTTCGAGCAGTTCACGCTGCGAACCACTGACATCGATGACATACGCCGCCAGCGCCCAGGTGCCCAAACCCGCCAGCAGCGCGAGGCCCCAACCGACGTTGACGCTGCGCACCGCCGATTGCTGGCCGGTGTTGCGCAGGAACGCGAGGATCGCCGCCAGCACCAGAATCGCTTCCAGACCTTCGCGCAGCAGAATCAGTAAACCGGAGATGTAGCTCAGCGACCAGCTCAGACCATCGCTGCCAAGCAGGCCGGCAGACTCTTTCAACTTGGCCTTGGCCGCCTCCAGACGCTGCTCGGCCTGCTCGACCGGCAAGCCGTCCTGCAACGATTGCCGGTACGCCATCAGCGATTTTTCAGTGTCCTTGCGCACGTTGGCGTCGACGTTATCCAGCGAGCTCTCGACCAGTTCGAAGCCTTCCAGATACGCCGCGACCGACAGGTCGTAAGCCTGATCGTGTTCACCGGCGCGGTACGCGGCAAGACTCTTGTCCAGCGTTGCAGCGGTGTAGTCGAGCAACTGCGCCGGGCCACGCTTGACCTGTGGCGGCTGCGCGCGTTGCGCACGGAACGTCGCCGCCGCTTGTGGGCCTTCGGCAGCCTGTACTTCGGCCGGGGTCTGGCGGGCCAGATCGGCGATGTTGTAGCTCTTCTCAGACTTGGCCGCCGCCGGATCGGCGCTGAAGCCGGCGATGTAAGTCGCCAGATCCCAACGCTGGCGATCATCGAGCTGATCGGCAAACGCCGGCATGTCGGTGCCTTCGACGCCTTGGCCGAGGGTGTTGTAGATCGCGTACAGGCTCAGGTGATCCAACCGCGCCGCATCACGCAGATTGGCTGGCGCCGGGCTCATGCCGAGTCCCGCCGGGCCATCACCGGCGCCGCTGTCACCGTGGCACACCGAGCAATTCTGCGCATAGAGCGGTGCGCCGCGGGTCGGATCCGGAGTGATGATCGGTGCCTGGCTGACTTCATACGCCACCGCCAGTTGCGCGCCCAGTTGCCGCGCCTGACGGGCCACTTCGGCGCCGTCCTGCTTCGCGGTGATCGCTGCCTTCAATGCGCTGACACCTTGCTCCAACGCAGCTTTTTCAGGCTTGGCCGGCATGCCGGCGATCAAGCCTTGCAGCGCTTGGGTGAACTCCAGTTGCTCGCGATATTCGGAGTCATCGACCACCTTGCCTGCGGCTACCGTCGGCGGGTAGTCGGCGCTGATGTAGTCGAGCAGGTGCAGCGCTTGCGGTGCGCCTTCCACGGTATCGGCCAGCAGATTGAAGCTGCTCAGGGCAAACAGCGGGAACACCAGCCAGGCCAGAAAACGGGACGAGGCAGTCATGGAGGATTCTCAAATGGAAATGCGAAGTTACATATTGTTCACTTCGAACGCGTTTCCCTCAAGCTTTGTCGACGTAGCGCCAGACATGACGCGAGCCATCGGCCTACAAAAATGCCACATCACTTAGCCACTATTGCACCCTATACTGCGCGACCTGTCGCATTTCCCGCTCAAGGATGAACCCCTTTCATGCGCCATCGCTTGCACTTGCCCCTGTTGATCGCCGCCGTTGTGCACCTGAGCGGCTGCGGTGCGTATCGCAATTACGATCTGGAACTGCAACAGACCACCGATCAGTTCAAGGCCGGCAACATCGACAGCACTCTGTCCGTGATCGAGGCGAACAACCCGGCTGCGGAAAAAGACCTGCTCTACTATTTCGAAAAGGGCACTGTACTGAGTGCCGGCGGCGAGTTTGCGCAGAGCCAGACAACCTGGCGCAGCGCCGAGCAGATGATCATCGAGCGCCAGGACACCATTGAAACCACCGGCGACAAGTTGCTCGCCGCCATGGGCGATCACTGGGGCAGCATCATCAATGACAAGCTGCGCCGCTACGATGGCTACGACTACGAAAAAGTCATGCTGACCACGCAAATGGCCCTCAACCAACTGGCCATGAATGACTTTGACGGTGCTCGCGCCGACATCAAGAAAACCCACGAGCGAGAAGCGCTTATAGCCCGCCAGCGGGAGCTGGAATACGAGCGTGTCGAAGAAGCGGCCAAGGCCCAGGGCGCGCGCGTGCATTACAAGGATCTGCAGGGTTACCCCGTGGTAATGCTCGAATCGCCTGCGGTGATTGCTCTGAAAAACGGTTACCAAAGTGCATTCAGTCACTATCTCGCCGGCTTCACTTACGAAGCGCTGGGCGAGAAAGATCTGGCAGCGCCCGGCTATCGTCAGGCAATAGAACTGCGTCCGGACATGGCGTTTTTCCAACAGGCATTGCGCGACCTCGACAGCCCTGGCTTGAAGGCAGACGAAAGCGATGTGCTGATCATCGTGCAGAGCGGCCTGGCGCCGGCCCGCAGTTCCGTGCGCGTGCCCTACCCGGTGAAGCTCGCGGACGGGCAAGTCATCGTCGCCAATGTTTCGTTTCCTGTGATGGTTCCCGACACCTCGACCCCGGCATTCAATCAAGTGGCTATTGATGGTCGTCAGAAAAAGCTGATTGCGGTCAACAGCATTACCGACATGTCTTTGCGCACCCTGCGTGACGACATGCCGGGCATCATCCAGCGCACAACCTATCGGGCATTTCTGGCGGCCGATGTTCAGGCTACGGACAATCGACGCGATCCGAGCAAAGCCTCCTACGTCACGCACTGGGATGGCTTCGAGCAGGCCGACACCCGCACCTGGCGCACCCTGCCCAACCTCACCCAGGTCGTGCGCCTGCGCCTGAAAAAAGGTGACCACCTGATCAGCCTGCCTAACGCGTCCGGGGCTGCGCCACTGAAAATCCGTATCGACCAGAACCGCCAGGTCATCGGCCTGCGTGCCTTGGGTGATCGGGTGTTTGCCAATGGCAGCGCATTTCAGTCGGATGGGGCGCCGGCAAAGAGCGTGGTATCCAACCTGAAATAAGTAATGGCACAAAACTAACAAGTGCGATTAAAAAGCTATTACATAGCCATCACCGCCTGCTTATAATGCCGCGCCCGCGTTATTGCGATCGGGCATTAAAGCTCCTCAGGTTATGAGGAATTGGCAGGAGGCCAACGCCACTGTCGATGGGTCACACCAGCCCGACCAGCATTCGCGGCTGTTTTACTCCAGGGAAGAAGTACCCCCATGGCATTCCGCGCCCCCACCTTGATCGCGCTCAGCGCCGTCACTCTGCTGTCCGGCTGTTCGGCGTTTCGCAACTACGACTCCGAACTGGCCCAGACCAATCAGCAACTGGCCTCCGGCAACGTCGACGCCGCGCTGACTCTGCTGGAAAAGAACAACACCGGCCCAGACAAAGACCTGCTCTATTACTTCGAGAAAGGTGAGTTGCTGCGCGCCAAGGGTGACCTCTCTGGCAGCCAGAATGCCTGGAGCAGCGCCGATGGGGTGGTCGGTCAGTGGGAAGACGCCGTCAAGCTCGACACCGGGAAGTACCTGGCCCAGTTCGGCAGCTTCATCGTCAATGACAAAGTGCGTCGCTACGAAGGCTACGACTACGAAAAAGTCATGCTGACCACGCAGATGGCCCTGAACCTGCTGGCGGTCAATGACTTCGACGGTGCGCGTACCGCGATCAAGAAGACTCACGAACGTGAAGCGGTGATCGCCGAGTTGCGTGACAAGGAATACCTCAAGAGCGAGGAAGAGGCCGAGAAAGAAGGCATCAAGACTCAGTACAAAGACTTGCAGGGTTATCCGGTCGCCAGTCTCGACGCGCCGGAAGTGGTCGGTCTGAAAAACAGCTACCAGAGTGCGTTCAGCCATTACCTGTCCGGTTTCGTCTATGAAGCCCTGGGCGAAAAAGGCCTGGCTGCACCGGGCTACCGCAAGGCTGCCGAACTGCGTCCGAACACGCCGCTGCTGGAGCAGGCGCTGGTCAACCTCGACAAGCCGAGCAAATCCGCCGACAGCGACATCCTGATCGTGGTGCAAAGCGGTCTGGCGCCAGCCCGTGACTCGATCCGCGTGCCGTTGCCATTGCCGATCTCCAACAACGTGGTGATCACACCGTTGTCGTTCCCGATCATCAAGCCTGACACCTCCACGGCGACTTTCGCGCAGATCGGCGTCGACGGTCAGCAGGTCGATCTGACCGCGCTCAACAGCACCACCGCGATGTCCCGCCGCGCCCTGCGCGACGATATGCCGGGAATCATTGTGCGCACCACCGTGCGGGCGATCACCAAGGGTGTAGCGCAGAAGCAGATCAACGAAACCAACCCGCTGGCCGGTCTGGCCGTCGGTATCTCTTCAGCTGTGCTCGAAGGTGCCGATACCCGTACGTGGCGCACCCTGCCGGATTACACCCAAGTGGTGCGTCTGCGTCTGAAGAAGGGTGAGCATCAGGTTACCCTGCCAAGCGCCGTCGGCGGTTCAGTGGTCAAGGTCACTGTCGATCAGCGTTATCAAGTGATCACTCTGCGCGCCGTGGGCAACCAGGTGTTCGCCGGTGGCCTCGCCGCACACGTCATCCCGAGCGCCGGCGCGACCAACGTCGCCAGCCTCAAACAACCTTAAGAACGGAGTCTTTGCATGCGCTTCAAACTCATCGCCGTCGCCGCCCTCGCCTTGTTGGCGAGCGGCTGCGCCACCCCGCCACCGCCAGAGCCGGGCAGCGCCGCGAGCAAAGTCGTGGCCATGGGTCCGCAGAAACACATCGTCGTCGGCGCCATGCGCGTCGCCCGCGAAAACGGCTTCATGACGGTCAATGTGCAGTTGAGCAACACCCTCAACAGCAACAAGACTTTCTACTACCGCTTCGCCTGGCTCGGCGCGGAAGGCTTCCCGATTGCCGAAGAAGAAGTCTGGAAAAGCCAAATGATGTACGGCGCCCAGACCAGCTTCATTCAAGGCATCGCCCCGACCCCGAAAGCCGTGGACTTCCGTCTGGAAATCAAGACGCCGTAAGCCTGCCACCCTATTCCTGATTTAGAGAGCATCCCCATGTTTGCACGCTTTTCCTGCATCGCCGTTATCGCCCTGCTGGCCTCCGGTTGCGCCAACACTTCGCCGACCCTGGGCAGCAAGAACATCAGCTACGGCGACACCAAAGCGGTTGAAACCGTGACCAACGAATTCGGTTCGACCGACCTGCAAATGATCGCCGAGTCGATGACCCGCTCGCTGGCTCAGTCCGGCATCCTGCAGGGCCGTCCGGTGGTTCAGGTCTACGACGTGAAGAACAAGACCAGCGAGTACATCGATACCCGCGAAATCACCACCAGCATCAAGACCCAGCTGATGAAAACCGGCGTTGCGCGTTTCGCCAGCGACAACAACGCCATGCAGAGCCAGGTTGACCAGCTCAAGCTGCAAAACCAGAGCGGTCTGTACAAGAAGAGCACCGTGGCCAAGACCGGCAACATGGTTGCCGCCAAGTACCGCATCGAAGGCTCGATCAGCTCGATCGTCAAGCGCAGCAGCGACTACAAGGACGTCTTCTACAAATTCAGCCTGCAACTGATCGACGTTGAAAGCGGTCTGGCCGAGTGGATGGACGAAAAAGAGATCCGCAAAACCACGGAGCGTTAATTGATGCGCGCATGGATTGGCATGATGGCCCTGGCTTGCGCGTTTGGCGCGCAAGCGGCCCCGAAAGTCGCGGTGACGGATCTGGCGTATCAGGAACGTGTGGAGCAATACATCCACATCGTTTCGGCCCAGAGCAATCATCGCGAGGGTTACTACAGCTCCAGCGGCTCGTCGAGCTACAACGAGATCGAAGCGAGCACCAGCTACATCGAGCAAGGCGAGTTGCGCAAATTCACCGGCGACATCAAGGGTGAAATTCTGCGTACCGGCATGTTCCAGCTGGTGCAGGGCACGCCGTACACCGCGTCGTCCAAGGGTGACGTCTACGACGTGATCAAGCGCATCAAGGCCGGCAACTTCAAAGGCGCCGACTATGTGCTGTTTGGTACGGTGTCGGACATCGACTTCACTCAGGACATCAATGAGCTGGCGAACACCGACAGCTATTCGGCGGTGCTGGGCCTGACGTTGGTGGCGGACTTCAGCCTGATCAACACCAGGACCTTCGAGATCACCTCGGCCTTCACGGCGATGGGCGAAGCGCAGGACACCAAACTGGTGAACCACCGCGACATCAAGATCTCGCTGAACCGTCCTCGGGTGGTGCGTGACGTGTCGAAGGCGCTGGGTGAGGACGTGGCCGGGCAACTGAGCATGCAGCTCGGTGGCGGCGGTTACGAGCAGCCGCGCGAAGCACCGCAGCGCAACAACCTGCCGCGTGATACCGCGCCGGTGATCTTGCGCTGATGACGGGCCACTGATCATTCCCATGCTCCGCGTGGGAATGCATCCCGGGATGCTCTGCGTCCCAGCCACAAAAAAGGCGACCTGCAAAGGTCGCCTTTTTTCTGCCCGCGATGTTTACGCCGCCGCTTTACGCAACGTTGCCATAAACGCCGCCGCACCGATGAATAGCCCGGCAAACGTGCGGTTCATGCGCTTCTGCTGCTGCGGGGTGCGCAACAGACGCAACACCTTCGACGCCAGACCGGTGTAGCCCGCCATGACGATCAGGTCGACACAAACCATGGTCACGCCGATCACCACGTACTGAATCAACAGCGGCGCATGCGGGTTGATGAACTGCGGCAACACCGCCAGCATGAACACCAAGGCCTTGGGGTTGCTGATGTTCACCAGAAAGCCACGGAATATTAGCGCCAGCGGTTTGCCGATCGGCCGTACAGCCGCGTCATCACTCATGTCCATGGGCAGCGCGCGCCATTGCTTGATGGCCAGATACACCAGATAAGCGACACCAAACCATTTGATCGCATGGAAGGCCGTGGCCGACGCAGTCAGGATCGCGCCAACACCGGCGCCGACAATCGCGATCTGCACCGCCAGGCCAATCTGCAGGCCGAGGGCGTTCCAGTAACCGCGCCAGAAACCGTATTGCAGACCGCTGGACATCGACGCAATGGCGCCAGCACCCGGGGACAGACTGATCACCCAGCAGGCGGCAAAAAACGCCAGCCATGTTTGAAGCTCCATCGCACACCTCGACTCATGCTCGTGACAAATGCCTAAGCTAATGCGGGTTTGAATGGATGACTACCGATTTTTTGCTGAATGTTGCAGGAGCTGCTGAGGGCCTCTTCGCGAGCAGGCTCGCTCCCACATTTGATCGCGGTCTACTGTGGGAGCGAGCCTGCTCGCGAAGGCGCCAGATCAGACGCCGCAGAAATTACTTTTCGAAACCACTCGACGGAAACACATCAGTCCCGCGCCAACGCCGCACCGAACGCTGGAAGAACAAGCTGTTCGGCACCTGCACCATCGCGCTGCCAGTGCCCAATTCCTCAGCCTCGATCAACGTGGTGTAGAGCAGATTGATCGCCACAACCCGGCCTTTGACGCCTGGCTTGTCCGTGGTGTCCACCAGCTCGACGATATCGCCCAACCGAAACGGCCCGACCGTGAAGATCAGAATCGCGCAGAGCAGATTCGACAGCACGCTCCACATCGCAAAGAACGCCACCGCCGCTACCGCGACGAACCCCGACAGCGCCGTCCACAACACCGTGGCGGAGACGCCGAGGCGTTCCAATACGAAGATCAGCGCGCTGCCCATGATCAACCAGCGCAACACGCCACGCAGCGGCATCAACAACTGCGGCGGGAACGGATAGCGCTCGCCCAATCTTGTCAGGCCTTTGGCGACGAAGCGCTGGGTGAGGTAACCGGCCAGCAGGATCAGCAGAATCTGCACCGTGAACCAGACCGGCTCGACCCACACCGCCGGCAGCGGCAGCTTGAACGCTTCCATCAGGACAGCGCCTCCAGCTCCGCCTGCATGCTTTCCAGCACCTCGAGGGCTTCCATCCACGCCTCTTCCAGCTCGCCTTCACGAACCTTCAGCTTGGCCTGCTCGGCGAGCAGATCACGCAATTCATTCTTGCGCGCCGGCTCGTAGATGTCGCTGTCGCCAAGGCTCGCATCGACCTTGGCGAGTTTCTCGTGGAGCTTGCCCAGTTCGGCTTCGAGCTTGTCGGCTTCACGCTTGTGCGGGGCCAGTTGCTGACGCAACGCGGCGGCCGCCTGACGCTGAGCCTTCTTGTCGGTCTTGTCCGGGTTCACCGGGGTGTTGCTGACCGGCGCGTTGCGCTGGCGGTATTCCACCAGCCAGCGTGCGTAGTCTTCGAGGTCGCCATCGAACTCTTCGACCTTGCCATCAGCGACCAGATAGAAGTTGTCGGTGGTGCTCTTGAGCAAATGCCGATCGTGAGACACCACCAGCACCGCGCCGCTGAATTCCTGCAGCGCCATGGTCAGCGCCAGGCGCATTTCCAGATCGAGGTGGTTGGTCGGTTCGTCGAGCAGCAACAGGTTCGGGCGTTCCCAGGCGATCAACGCCAGGGCCAGACGCGCCTTCTCGCCACCGGAGAAATTCAGCACTGGCTCGTCGATGCGCGCGCCACGGAAGTCGAAACCGCCGAGAAAGTCGCGCAGGGTCTGCTCGCGTTCGGTCGGCGCCAGACGCTGCATGTGCAACAACGGGCTGGCCTTGGAATCCAGCGAGTCGAGCTGATGCTGAGCGAAATAGCCGACCACGGTGTTCTCGCCACGGGTCAGGCGCCCGGCGATCGGTGACAGTTCGCCGGCGAGGTTCTTGATCAGTGTCGATTTACCCGCGCCGTTCGGGCCAAGCAGGCCGATCCGCGCACCCGGGGTCAGTTGCAGCTTGACCTTCTCGAGGATGGTTTTGTCGCCGTAACCCAAGCTGGCATCGGACAGGTCGATCAGCGGGCTGGAGATCTTGGTCGACTCGCGGAAGACGAAATCGAACGGCGAATCAACGTGGGCCGCCGACAACTCTTCCATCCGCTCCAGAGCTTTGATCCGGCTCTGCGCCTGACGGGCCTTGGTCGCCTGCGCCTTGAAGCGGGCGATGTAGCTTTCCATGTGCGCACGTTGCGCCTGCTGCTTCTCGTAGGCCTGTTGCTGCTGGGCCAGACGTTCGGCACGGGCGCGCTCGAACGCGGTGTAGCCGCCGCGATACAAGGTGATTTTGCGCTGATCGACGTGGGCCACGTGATCGACGACTTCGTCGAGGAAATCGCGGTCGTGGGAGATCAGCAGCAAGGTGCCCGGATAGCTTTTCAGCCAATCTTCGAGCCAGATGATTGCGTCGAGGTCCAAGTGGTTGGTCGGTTCGTCGAGCAACAACAGGTCCGACGGGCACATTAATGCCTGCGCCAGGTTCAGACGCATCCGCCAGCCGCCGGAGAAATCCCCGACCTGACGATCCATCTGCTCGTTGGTGAAACCGAGACCGGCGAGCAGCTTGCGCGCCCGCGCATCGGCGGTGTAACCGTCGGCGCTGTCGAGTTCGGAATGCAGACGGGCCTGAGCGGCACCGTCGTGCGCCGCTTCGGCGGCGGCGAGGTCACTTTGCACTTCGCGTAGACGCAAGTCACCATCGAGCACATAGTCGACGGCAAGGCGCTCAAGCGTCTCGATTTCCTGGCGCATGTGGGCGATGCGCCAGTCAGCCGGCAGGAAGCAATCACCCGAGTCGGGGTGCAGCTCACCCCGAATCAGGGCGAACAGGCTCGATTTGCCGGCGCCGTTGGCACCGATGAGGCCGGCTTTGTGGCCGGCGTGTAGGGTCAGCTCGGCGTCTTCTAGCAGACGTTGCGGGCCACGCTGTAAAGTCAGGTTCTGAAGTCGGATCATAATGGCGGCGGAGTCTACCAGCTTCGCTCACAACTGGCGCGAGTAGCACGATGTCCTCTGACCTGTGGAGCTTTTCCCTTGCCACCTACGCCCGACCGGGCGTGGAAGACGCCTGCCTGCAACTGCAAACGGCGGGGGCCAATGTCTGCCTGCTGCTGTGCGGCTTATGGCTGGAACAACGTGGCGCAACCTGCGACGAACAACGCGTAAGGCAGCTTCAGGCGCTGACCGGTCAGTGGGATATCGAGGTGGTGCGGCCGCTGCGAACCCTGCGCATGCAATGGAAAGCGCGGGCGGTGGATGACGCGGTTTTGAAAGGCATGCGCGAGCAGATCAAATCACTGGAGCTGGAAGCTGAGCGAGCGTTGCTGTCACGGCTTGAAGGTGTGGCGCAGGAGTGGACGCGAAACGATGCTGGTTCAACAACCTGGCTTGAAGAGTTGGCCGGCACGGTGGCCAGCCCGAACCGCGACGCGCTGCAAGTGCTGCGCGTCGCGGCAACCGACACTTAGGAAGCGCTGGTTGGGTTGTTGCTGGTGCTCGACACAGCGGCTGGCGATGGCGCAGTCGATGGCGTCGAGGTAGTCGCGGCTGGAGCAGCTGCCGATGGCGCAGCCGACGCTGCCGGTGCGGTAGGCTTAGCGGCAGGCGCGGTAGCCGGTTTAGCGGCAGCTGGTTTGGCAACGGCTGGCTTTTTAACGGCTGGTTTGGCAGCTGGTTTGGCAGCTGGTTTGGCAGCAACAGGCTTGGCAGCAGCAGTCGCTGGTTTGGCAGCAGCGGCCGGTTTAGCGGCTGGCTTGGCTGCCGGTTTGGCGGCGGCATTCACGGCTGGTTTGGCAGCAGCTTTTGCTGGTGCTTTTGCAGCTGGTTTGGCGGCAGCTGGTTTAGCGACAGTCTTGGCAGCTGGTTTTGCAGCAGCAGTTTTAGCAGCAGGTTTTGCGGCAGCTTTGGCAGCAGGTTTAGCAGCGGCGGTTTTCGCTGGAGCAGCTTTTGCTGCAGCTGGTTTGGCGGCTGGTTTAGCAGCGGCGGCACGGGTAGCCGGCTTGGCAGCGGCAGTACGCGCAGCAGGTTTTGCCGCCGTGGTTTTAGCTGCTGGTTTTGCAGCGCTCGCCGCAGCAGGTTTCTTCGCTGCAGGTTTTGCGGCCGCTTTGGCAGCTGGTTTTGCAGCGGCTTTCACCGGTGCTTTTGCAGCTGGCTTGGCAGCGGTTTTAGCAGCAGCTTTTGCAGCAGGCTTGGCCGCTGCGGTTTTCGCTGGAGCTTTTGCAGCAGCAGGTTTGGCAGCTGCTTTCTTCGCCGGTGCCGCTGCCGGTTTGGCTGCGCGGGTGGACAATACTTTGCCCACGGCTTCTTGAACGCGACCAACACCCTGAGCCAGTTTCAGACTTTCCTGGGCATCGCGCTTGAGTTGCAGAATGTAGCTGCGAGTGTCGGACTGACGATCCTTCAAGGCATCGAGCAGGTCTTCCAGTTCTTTCACGGCGCCTTTGGCTTTGGTCTGTGCCTTGGCTTTGCCGGCGGCAGCTGCGTCCTGCAATTTGGTGCGGGACTTGTGCAGTTTTTCTTGCGCCTTGCCGCGTTGCTTTTCCAGTTTGGCGAGCAGTTTTTCAGCATCAGCCAAGGCTTGAGAGCAAGCGTTTTCCAGATGCTCGAGCAAGCTGCCCGAGAGTTGTTGGAGTAAGTGCAACGGAGTATTTACAGGCTTCTTGGTGGCCGACATGGTTTACCTCCTGGCTGACGTGAGTGCGGCTCATACTAGACCTCTGCAGTTACCGCCGCTAGGGCATCTTGACAGTATCGATTGCGTTGCGTTGCACCGAATCGAAAATGTTCTGCGTGAAGGCAAAAGCAGTTCACCGTTGCAGACGTTCGCGCTGGCATAATCCACCGCATCTCAGGACGGAGAGTGCCCATGTCGCGCTACTTTTTTTTATCCCTCTGGATGATTTTTTCGGCCGCTCATGCGGACGAAAAAACCACCGCGAATGATGCTCACGATCTGGCCTACAGCCTCGGTGCCAGCCTCGGTGAACGGCTGCGCCAGGAAGTCCCGCAATTGCAGATTCAAGCGTTGGTCGACGGCTTGCAGCAAGCCTATCAAGGCAAGCCGCTGGCATTGAGCGAGGCACGTATCGAGCAGATTCTGGCCGATCACGAATCGCAGAATGCCGAACACTCGGCACAGCCTTCGAGCGACGCGGCGATGGAAAACGAACAGCGTTTTCTCACCGCTGAAAAAGCCAAACCGGGCGTGAAAGAACTGGCCGACGGCATCCTCCTCACCGAGCTGACGCCTGGCACCGGCACCAAGGCCGGCCCCGATGGAAAAGTGCAGGTGCTGTATGTCGGTCGATTGCCCGACGGCACCGTGTTCGATCAGAACACTCAGCCGCAATGGTTCAATCTCGACAGCGTGATTGCCGGGTGGCGCACTGCGTTGCAGAACATGCCGGTGGGCGCGAAATGGCGTCTGGTGATTCCATCGGATCAGGCCTATGGCGCCGACGGTGCCGGCGACTTGATCGCTCCGTTCACACCGCTGGTATTTGAAGTGGAGTTGCGCGGCGCCACCAGTTGAGCAGGCAATAAAAAACGGTGCGCTTTTGGGCGCACCGTTTTTTTTCGATCAGGGAAAAAGATCAGGCCTGAACCGGATCCTCTTCCTTGTGTGCTGTGTGCAGCACTTCAATCAGACAGTCTTCGAGTTCGAAGCGCTCGTGCAGCAGGCCACCGAGTTCCTTGAACTTCTCGGCTACGCACTTGCCTTCATCGCACAGATCGTTGAAGGCGAGCAGCTTCTCGGTGATGACGTCGATGCGCGGATAGATCGTCTCGGCGAGCTCCAGACCGCGCTTGTCGTTGAACGCCTTGGCTTCGCCAGTCAGCTGTTCATAGATTTCGAAGTGCCCGGCCGATACATAATCGACCAACACACCGCAGAATTCCTGCAAGGGCTTGCGGCTCTCGGACAGCGACTCAGGCTGTGCGCCGAGCTTGTCGTAGGCGCCGATCAGCTCTTCACGCTCCTGCAACCAGCGGTCGATCAGCAGATGAACTCCACCCCAGCGTTCCTGAGCATTCTGACAACTTTCGAGCATGGCGATCTCTCTTCCCTTGTGGGTCATGCTGCTCTACACCCGCGCCCCTCTTTTGATTTTGACTTGGGGGACGGCCGGGCAGAGCGTCATCGAGCAACATAAATCCAATGACACGTGCGGGCCAGATTATGCCCGCACGCCTATGGCTTCAAGGTACGCAGGAGATAAAGTTCATACAAGTGTTTAATCCCGCAGCAGCTGCCGGTGCGACGCTTCGCCGCTGAGCGGGCGTTGCAGAGCACTCCAGACCAGCCGTAACAATTGATATACCGCCAGTATCGATACCGCGACAAAGAACAACAGGCTCCACTCCGGGATGCTCAGGTCGAACAGCGTCCAGGATATTTCCGCGCAATCGGTGCCGCCGCTAAACATCCTTTGCAAGGCGCAGATCCAGGGCAGACCACTGAACAATGTCTCGGGGTGCGGGATACATTTGAGCAGTTGCAGCATCGGGTCACTCTGTATCAATACCTGTCGCCAGGCAGCCGTAGTGCCGCCCAGGCTCGCGACCAGCGTCAACAGCCAGTAGAACCACAAACCGACACGCCCGGGGCCGTGCACCGCTGCCATGCCACTGGACACACACAGCAGCGTGAGGAACAGGCGCTGCACCAGACACAGGCTGCACGGCGTCAGACCGACAGCATATTCAAGATAATAGGAAGCTCCCAGAGCAAAGGCCCCCGCAGTGAAAGCCATGAAGAACAAGGAGCGTGAGCAGGCCAACGACATGGCTTTTCCGTAACAGTAGAGACAGACGGTTACGGTAGAGGAAAGCGTGTCAGCCTTTCAAGGCGAGGCCCTGCCGACAGTTCACCAGAGGTGTAGGGAAAACCCGACAGGTTCAAGAGGAAATGGTGTAGCCCGCTGTAGGACTTTGCCTGGGACGATTGCTGAAGTTGAAATTTCAGCCACAAAAGGTAAGCGAGGGAGCGAGCTCCCTCGCCACTTCAGACCTGCGCTGGAACCGGCAACGGCGCGGCCAGCAGGCGTTCGTCCAGCAGACCGAGGCCTTCCTGGAACAACTGATTGCTGCGTTCGGTATCGCCCAACTGTGCAAGCAGGCGCGCCAGCTCTGCACAGGCCTCCGGATTGCGCTGCACACGCAGGCTGCTTTCCAGATAATCCCGCGCTTTACCCCAAAGGCTGGTTTGCAGACACAACCGGCCGAGGGTCAACAGCAAGCTCGGATCGTTCGAATGTTCCTTCAGCCAGCCTTCGGCGGTTTGCAACTGACGGGCCGGATCGCTGCCGCGCACCAGACCATAGAGGCGGGCCAGATGGCTGTCGTACTTGCGCTTGAGGGCAGTGCGCAGCACTTCTTCCGCTTCGACCTGAGCGCCCAACTGCCGCAACTGTTCGGCATACGCCAGCACCAACGGCGGTTCCTGACGCTGTGCCGAGGTGAGTTGCTCCCAGGCGCGCGTGAGCGACTGCAAACCAACGCTGCCATCCTCTTCACGCTGTGCGGCCAGCGACAGGTTTTCACCCCAGGCGCGGCGCTCAAGTTCGGCCAGTTCAGCACGCGGCAGGACTTTGTCCTTGCGCAATTCCGGCAGCAAACGAATCACCGCCGACCATTCGCCGCGCTGCTGATACAAGCGCTGCAACTGACGCAGCGTCTGTGCATTGTGTGGATGCCGATCGTGCATCGCTTGCAGGGTCACCAAGGCACCGTCGGTATCACCACGATCGGTCTGCAACTGCGCATGGCTCAAGGCAATCGCCAACTCTGCCTGCGGCTGACGCTCCAGTGCGCGCTCCAGCAAACGATCGCACTCTTCGTAATTGCCTTGTTCGTTGGCCGCGCGGGCAGCGCCGAGGTAGTACAGCAGCGGCTGGCGCTCGGCCTCAGCCGCTCGATACAGATGACGCTGCGCGCTGGCCCAGCGACCTTCGGCCAGATCCAGTTGACCGTGCTCGATCGCCACTTGCACGCGCCGACTGCGGTTGCGTCGCGACCAGGGATTGACCACGCCAGTGGAGGTCATGACCAGCTCGACCAAGGCCTTGATGCCCCAGATCAGCAGCCACAACACCGCGATCACCGCCAGCGTTGCCCAAAGACTCGCTTCGTAACGGAAGCTCTTGTAGGCAATCAGCACGTAGCCGGAATGCTGGGCCACTGCAAAGCCCAGTGCCGCCGTCGCCGCGATCACCAGAAACACGATCACATACAGGCGTTTCATGGCGTGGCCTCCTGCGCAGTATTGGCCGCAGGTTTGGCAAAGGGTTTCACCGACTCTTCGGCGTTGACGTTGCGTCGCTCAAGGTAGGCTTGCACGGCACTGAGGGTGCCGGCCAGATCAGGCGTCGTGACTGTGACCGGTTCCTTGCTCAACTCACCGACCTGTTCCAGCATCACTTTGCTTTGCGGATTGTCCGGATTGAAATTGCCCTTGAGCACATCGCGCGCTTCGGCCAGTGACTGGGTGTAGACCGGCGCCTGCCCGTTGAGGGCGGCCCACTGCGCCTGCTCCAGTGCCAGGCTCAGCGCCAGGCGCACCTGACTCAGGCTCTGCCCGGCCAGCAGCGGCCGCACATTTTTGTCGGCGTTGAAATCGATACGGATGTAGCGCGAGACCTGATCCCACCACTGCGCCCAACGACTGGCACCGTCACCGTCAGCGGTCAGGCCCAGCAGTGATTCGCCGCGATCCTTGTACTCCGGCGCCAGCTCGGTGAGTTCGATGACTTGATCACGCAGTGCGCCGAGACGCAGGAACAGTCCGGTGCGATCCGGCTGCGCGGTGCTGCGCAGCGCCACCAGGGTTTTCGCCACTTGCTCGCGAGCGGCGAAAGAACCGGGATCGTTTTGCTCACGAAGAATTTCGTCAGCGCCCTGCACCAGCGCTTGAGCACTGCTGATGTCCTGCAACGCCGAAAGACGCAAGCTGGCCAGACGCAGCAGGTGCTCGGCCTCGGCCAGACGCCAGTCCTTGCGGCTGGCGCCGAGAACCGTTTCCAGACGTTGATTAAGGCGCTGTTGATCGCCCTGAAGTTGCGTCACCAGACGCTGGCGCTCGGCAAGTTCGTCGGCCCCCGGCAGCTGCGCGAGGCGCTCGGTCAGGCGCTGCTCATTGAGCTTCAGGCTCTGCGCCTGATCGTTCAATGCCTGCACTTCACCGGACTGCTGCTGAGTATTGGTCTGCAGGTGACGGACCTGCCAGACACCCCAGCCACCGATCGCGACGCCGGCAGCGCCGAGCAACAGGGCGACGATGGCCAGTCCATTGCCTCGGCGCGGCTCTATGGCCGGCGGTGGAGTTTCAACCTGGGTTTCAATCACAGGCTGCACATCATCTTTAGGCAAGGCTGTTTCGCTCACGTATCCATCCTTTGCATTAGAAAACGGGTACGGGATGCTCCCGTAGCGCCGTCAGCAAAGCCGCGGCACTCGCGCCGCGGCAATCCACAACTGTTTGAGCCCCGGCGGCAAATGCCTGCTCGGCGACTCTTGGGCTTGGTACAAACAACGGCAATTGCGCGATTGTCGGCCAGGCATCGCCGGCCATCTGACGCAGGTGCTCGAAACCCTGTCCACTGCTGACCACCAGCCCGTTCAAGCGTTCCGCTTCGATCCGCCGTGGCAGCTCATCCGGGGCATAGGCTGGCAGGTCGCGTCGATACAATTCCAGATACTCGACACTAGCACCAAGCTCGCGCAGGCGCTCGGCAAGTAGCTCGCGCCCGCCCTCCCCGCGCAGGATCAACACCCGCGCACCAGGCTGGCTGACCGCCTCACGCAGACGCGGCAATTGCAGCAAGGCTTCGCTGTCATCACCGGTGGCCGGGAAATTCGCGTCCAGACCGTGATCCAGCAGAATCTGCGCGGTCGCCGCGCCGACACTGAACCAAGGCATCGTCAGCGCAGAACTGCCATCGAGCAGATCCAGCGCAATACGTGCTGCGGGCTTGCTGACGACGATCACTGCGCTGCAACCGGACAGCTGCGCCATCGACTGACGCATTTTGTCAGAGACTGGCAGCGGGACAATTTCCAAAAGCGGCAGGCAACTGCTGAAAATCCCCTGCGCGGCCAACGTCGCGGCCAGCGCCGCACAGTCTTGCGCAGGGCGTGTCAGCAGCAGGCGCCAGCAAGTCACTCGTGACCTGCCTCGCCGTAGACCGCTTTGAGAATGTCGTCGGCGCCCTGGCTGAGCAAGTCTTCAGCGACCTTGACGCCCAATGCTTCGGCATCGGTACGCGGCGCGCGCGCCTCAGCGCTCAGCAGCTTGCCGCCACTCGGTTCACCGACCAGACCACGCAACCACAACTGCTCGCCTTCGAGCACCGCATAGCAGGCGATCGGCACTTGGCAGCCGCCATTCAAATGTTTGTTGAGGGCACGTTCAGCGGTGACCCGCGACGAGGTATCGGCGTGATGCAGCGGCGCGAGCAAGGCGTGGATTTCAGTGTCGGCGCTACGGCATTCAATGCCGACCGCACCTTGGCCACCGGCCGGCAGGCTGTCATCAACGCTGATCGCCGAGGTGATGCGCTCTTCGAAACCAAGACGGATCAGACCGGCCGCCGCGAGGATGATCGCGTCGTACTCACCGGCATCGAGCTTGGCCAGACGTGTATTGACGTTGCCACGCAGGAAGCGGATCTGCAGGTCCGGACGACGGGTCAGCAACTGTGCCTGACGACGCAGACTCGACGTGCCGACAATGCTGCCGGCAGGCAACGCCTCCAGGCTGGCATAGGTGTTGGAGACGAAAGCATCACGCGGATCTTCACGCTCGCAGATGCAGAACAGGCCAAGGCCTTCAGGGAAGTCCATCGGCACGTCTTTCATCGAGTGCACAGCGATATCGGCTTCGTTTTCCAGCAGCGCGGTTTCCAGTTCTTTGACGAACAGGCCCTTGCCGCCGATCTTCGACAGGGGCGAATCAAGCAGCTTGTCGCCGCGACTGACCATGGGCACCAGCGTCACCAGCAAACCCGGATGGGCCGCTTCCAGACGAGCTTTGACGTATTCGGCCTGCCAGAGGGCCAGCGCACTTTTACGGGTGGCGATGCGGATTTCGCGAGAGGACATGGATCAATCCGTACTGAATAGATACGGCGGATAATAACAGCTCAGCCAAATCCACTTTGACTTGAATCAGAGTCGGCACGGCCTCCCTGGCCGGCAATGCCTGGTAAATAGAATGAAGAACCGCCCGGAATGACCGGGTTACAGCCCCTGCATCATCTTGCGCACACCGGCCACATGCCGACGGCTGACGATCAGCGCATCACCATTGAGACCTTTGAGGAACAACTGGAAATGCCCCAGCGGCGTACGTTGCAGCCGCTCGATACGATCGCGGGCGACCAGCGCGTTGCGGTGGATGCGCACGAAGCGTTCACCGAACTCGTCTTCGAGGGCCTTGAGCGGCTCGTCCAGTAATACTTCACCGGCCTCGTGGCGCAAGGTCACGTATTTGTGGTCGGCGATGAAGTAGACCACCTGATCCAGCGGGATCAGTTCGATGCCTTTGCGGGTACGGGCACTGATGTGGCTGCGCGGGCCGGTGCCGCTTTCGGCAGCGGGACGGGTCAGGGCCGAGAGTTGCGTCCGATTGGGACGTTCAGCCCGTTTCAGGGCGTCATGCAGATGTTCAGTTCGCACGGGTTTCACCACATAGCCCACGGCGCTGGCCTGCAGGGCTTCCACGGCAAATTCATCGGGGCTGGTGCAAAACACCACGGCCGGCGGCGTTTCGCGTTCGCACAGACGGGCAGCGACCTGCAGGCCATCGAGGCCTGGCATACGGATATCGAGTAGCACGATATCCGGCTTGTGGCTGTCGATCAGTGCCAACGCCTCTTCGCCATTCGTGGCGCTGGGCTCCAGAACTGTGTAGCCCTCGAGCTCGCTCACCATTCGGCTGAGGCGCTCGCGAGCCAGTGGTTCGTCATCAACGATCAGGACATTCATATTGCGCTGGATTCCTGCGTGAGTCTCGCACAAGGATAGCGTAGACAGGTGAAGTGACGTCCGTCACCGCGATCCACGCTAAGACTAGCCCGAGCGCCAAAAAGTGCCGTACGTCGGCCAGCAATATTTGCCAGTGTCCGGGTCGTACTGCTCAAAGCCCGCTGTTTCCTGCGTTTTTCACGGGGATTGCCGAAGGACAATTACACCCATCCCCTCTTCTTATAGTCGGCGGCCAGACCTTTGCCCGATCCAAGTCACACCGACCCTTATGTCCTACTGTAGACGCTCGTCGGGCCGATATTGCTCAATCGAAAAATATCCTTGCGCAAAACCTCCGGGGCCAGCGCCGACTATGCCGCACACAATGAGAAAAAAACGTATCGACCAGTGTCAGCGACAGGATTGGCAACCCTGTTATTATCCGCGCCAGCGTTTCACGCCTTTTTTCTTCAAGCCGATACGAGCGAATTCATGAGCACTGACAAGACCAATCAGTCCTGGGGCGGCCGCTTCAGTGAACCCGTCGACGCCTTCGTCGCCCGCTTCACCGCCTCCGTCACTTTCGACCAGCGCCTGTATCGCCACGACATCATGGGCTCGATCGCCCACGCCACCATGCTGGCCAAGGTCGGCGTGCTGACCGATGCCGAGCGCGACAGCATCATCGATGGCCTGAAGACCATTCAGGGCGAAATCGAGGCGGGCCAGTTCGACTGGCGCATCGACCTCGAAGACGTGCACATGAACATCGAAGCACGCCTGACCGATCGCATCGGCGTCACCGGCAAAAAGCTGCACACCGGGCGTAGCCGCAACGACCAGGTCGCCACCGACATCCGCCTGTGGCTGCGTGACGAAATCGACCTGATCCTCGCCGAGATCACCCGCCTGCAGAAGGGCCTGCTGGAGCAAGCCGAGCGCGAAGCCGCGAGCATCATGCCCGGCTTCACTCACTTGCAGACCGCACAGCCAGTGACTTTCGGTCACCACATGCTGGCCTGGTTCGAAATGCTCAGCCGCGACTACGAGCGTCTGGTCGACTGCCGCAAGCGCACCAACCGCATGCCACTGGGCAGCGCCGCGCTGGCTGGCACCACCTACCCGATCGACCGTGAATACACCGCGCAACTGCTGGGTTTTGACGCGGTTGGCGGCAACTCGCTGGACAACGTTTCCGATCGCGACTTCGCCATCGAATTCTGCTCGGCCGCGAGCATCGCGATGATGCACTTGTCGCGCTTCTCCGAAGAGCTGGTGCTGTGGACCAGCGCGCAATTCCAGTTCATCGATCTGCCGGACCGCTTCTGCACCGGCAGTTCGATCATGCCGCAAAAGAAAAACCCCGACGTGCCAGAGCTGGTGCGTGGCAAGACCGGCCGCGTGTTCGGCGCACTGATGGGCTTGCTGACCTTGATGAAGGGCCAACCGCTGGCCTACAACAAGGACAATCAGGAAGACAAAGAGCCGCTGTTCGACGCCGCCGACACCCTGCGCGACTCGCTGCGGGCCTTTGCCGACATGATCCCGGCGATCAAACCGAAGCACGCAATCATGCGTGAAGCGGCGCTGCGTGGTTTCTCCACCGCAACCGATCTGGCGGATTATCTGGTGCGTCGTGGTCTGCCGTTCCGTGATTGCCACGAGATCGTTGGTCACGCCGTGAAATACGGTGTCGACACTGGCAAGGATCTGGCCGAGATGAGCCTGGAAGAACTGCGTCAGTTCAGCGATCAGATCGAGCAGGACGTGTTTGCCGTGCTGACCCTGGAAGGCTCGGTGAATGCCCGTGACCATATCGGCGGCACTGCGCCGGCGCAGGTCAAGGCAGCGGTGGTTCGCGGCCAGGCGCTGATCGCCAGCCGCTAACAGCAAAAGCCAAAAGCATCGCGAGCAGGCTCACTCCTACATTGGAATGCGTTCCCCTGTAGGAGTGAGCCTGCTCGCGATAGCTGCTTTCAACTCACTACAAACCTCACTTCTTGGCAGCGATCATCGCCAAAAACGCCGGCATCGCCGCCCCCTTGTCCGCCGCAATCTTCTGCACATGCGGATTCTGTTCAAGCCGCTCCAGCAACGCCTTCGCCTGTGGCATCTCAGCCAGCAAATCAATCCCGAACAGCTTCTGCCCGACCGCACAGGCCAGCGGCACGCTGTAGAGGAAATACAAATCTGCGATGCTCAGACTGTCGCCCGCCACGTACGGGGCGAACTTGCCGTGTCGTCCCAGCGCCGCAAAACCCAGCAGCAATTCGGTTTTGGTTTTTTCCTTGATCGCCTCCGGCAGGGTCATGCCGAAGAACGCTTCGCCATAGCAGGCGCGTCCCGGCAGTTCGATGTACAGCTCGATTTCCTTGGCAATTGCCAGCACCTGTGCGCGCTCGAACGGATCGCTCGGCAGCAGCGGTGTGCCTTTCTGGGTCTGTTCGACGTATTCGAGAATGATCGCGGTCTCGTTAATGAAACCGGCGTCCACGCCCAGCACCGGTACCTTTCCGCGCGGGCTGATGGCCAGTGATTCCGGGGTCTGCGCCGGGTAGAACGTGACCTCCTCGAACGGCAGGCCTTTTTCCAGCAGCGCCAGTTTGACCATGTTGTAGTAGTTGCTGACTGAGAATCCGTAAAGCTTGAACATCAAATAGCCTCCAGGCCGTGCGGGGTGGGCAGTGCCTGTTTATAGATCGCGCAGGCGAATCGCGCCAGCAGCATCACGCCGCTGAATGCGGGTAAACTGGCGCCTTTCCTTGAGGAGCCTGCCATGAGCGAGCCGACAGACATCGACAACGACAATGACGAAGAAGAGTTCGCCGAGGCTACGTTGATCGAAGCCATCGAGAACCAGATCGAAAGCGACAACCCGCCAGCGGCCAAAGCGACTTTCAACAAGCTGACACTGGTCGGAACCGAGCGTGAAGAAATCCTCAACCTGATGGCGCATGTACTGGCTTATGAGATTGACGCGATGCTCGATGAAGACCGCGCGTTCAATACCGAATGGTACGAAGCGGCGTTGCGTGCATTGCCGGAATTACCGCCAGAAAAGCAGTAAGCCAAACACATCCCCCTGTGGGAGCGAGCCTGCTCGCGAATGCCGTGTATCAGCAAAAACCACGCTAAATGACACACCGCTTTCGCGAGCAGGCTCGCTCCCACACAATTTGTCACCCATCTATCGGCCCTGCGCCTGAGCCCCGACTACACTGGAATCCGCCTCAAGACAAAATCCCTGATCTGAGCACTGGACATGCCGCAAAAGCGGGTTCACCTTAGGGACGCTGTCGTCCAATTCCTAGAAAGTCTGGAGTCCTTATGTCGCTTACCCCTGAGTTGGTTGCCGAACTGGAAGTCCTCGCACTCTTCAACCTGGACAGTTCCCAGGAAGGTTTGAAAATTCATCAGACCGCTGCCCCGAAACACATTGCCGCTGCCAAACGCCTCTTCGAAAAAGAACTCACTGATCAGCCCGATGGCGGTTATCTGACCAGCCTCGGTCGCGACGCTGCACAAAATGTGCAAACCGTGCTGACCATTCTGAGAGAGCAGGAAACCGCCTGATCCCCCTGACTTCGCCCACGGGAACTCCTGCCACGGGATTTCCGCGGGCCTGCCCGGCCTCCCGCGATATAAATCTGCCGTCAAAAAACAAATTCAGCTTAAAAGTCCCGCTGCGCTAAGGCTAAACTGCCTGACATTCCGAGACCCTCTACGTCCGAGCCTGCGAGCCGGTTTGAGCTGACATGACGCGCACCCACGAAATCCGCCCCGACCTGGACGAAGGCATTGACCGCAAGGTCCTCAGCCAGCTGCGCGCGCGTTTTCTCAAACTCAATGAAGGCCGCCTCGGCCGCGCCCTGGAAGGTTTGTCGACGCGCCAACAGAGCGTGTTGACGCTGTTGCCGCTGTTCTTCCACGTCAACCATCCGCTGCTGCCGGGTTATGTCTCGGGCAGTACGCCGGCGGGTCTGTCGAATTACGAGCCGGACACCAATACGCTTGCCGAAGCGCAACGCCTGACCCGTTCGTTCTCCTACAAACCGCGCCACGGCAGCAATCCACCGCGACCGATTCATGGCCTGTTTCTGATGGGCAGTCTCGGCACGCTGGCCCAGGCCGATCAGAGCGACATGGACGTGTGGGTCTGCCACGCGCCGGATCTGAGCGAAAGCGAGCTCGCCGAACTGAGCAAGAAATGTCAGCTGCTGGAAGCCTGGGCGGCGAGTCAGGGCGCCGAAGCGCATTTTTTCCTGATCGACCCGGAGCGCTTCGTCAAAGGCGAACGCGACACCCAGCTCAGCTCGGAAAACTGCGGGTCCACGCAACACTATCTGCTACTCGACGAGTTTTACCGCACCGCAATCTGGCTGGCCGGGCGCACGCCGATCTGGTGGCTGGTGCCGGTTTACGAAGAAACCGCCTACGACCTCTACACCCACACCCTGCTGTCCAAGCGTTTCATCCGCGCCGACGAAACCCTCGACCTTGGCCATCTGGCGAGAGTCCCGCCAGGCGAGTTCATCGGCGCCGGATTGTGGCAGCTGTTCAAGGGCATCGAGTCACCGTACAAATCGGTACTCAAACTGCTGCTGACCGAGGTTTACGCCAGCGAACACCCGCAGGTGCAGTGCTTGAGCCTGCGTTTCAAGAAAGCCGTGTTCGCCAACCAACTGGATCTGGATGAACTGGACCCGTACATGGTCGTGTACCGGCGCATCGAGGAGTACCTCACCGCGCGCAACGAGCCGGAGCGGCTGGAACTGGTGCGCCGCGCGCTGTACCTGAAGGTCAACCGCAAGCTCACCGGCAACAGCCGCACCCAGAGCTGGCAACGCACGTTGCTGGAACGACTGGCCAGCGAATGGCATTGGGATCAGCGACAACTGACCCTGCTCGACAGCCGCAGTCAGTGGAAAGTCCGCCAGGTCAGCGCCGAACGCCGCGCGCTGGTCAATGAGCTGAACTACAGCTATCGCTTCCTGACCCAATTCGCCCGCACCGAGCAGACCGTCAGCCTGATCAACAAGCGCGACCTCAATGTGCTGGGGCGCCGGCTCTACGCGGCCTTCGAGCGCAAGGCCGACAAGGTCGAGTTCATCAACCCCGGCATCGCCCCGGATCTGGCCGAAGACACCCTGACCCTGGTGCAGTCGCGTAACAAAAAGGAACCGGGACAAACCCAGTGGGGCTTGTATAACGGCAGCCTGACCGCACTGGAGTGGGAACACTTCGCACCGATCAAGCGCAGCCGCGAGTTACTGGAGCTGCTGACCTGGTGCCACCGCAACGGTGTGATCGACAGCAGCACGCGTCTGGCTTTGCATCCCGGCACCAGCGACCTGAGCGAGTTTGAGCTGTTCAACCTGCTCGGCAGCCTGCAACAGTGCATCGCCCTGCCCCTGCCTACAGTGGCTGAAGAGCCATTGCTGCGCGCCGCGGTGCCGAGCGAAGTGCTGATTCTGGTCAACGTAGGGATTGACCCGCTAAAACATCACCGCGACCTCAATATCCTGATGACCACCGAGCGTACCGACTCGCTGAGTTACGCCGGGGTGCGCGAAAACCTCGTGCTGACGCTGGACCAAGTCACGCTCAACAGCTGGAACGAAGTGCTGGTCAGCCGCTTCGACGGCCCGCATGCCCTGCTCGATTGCCTGCGCGATTACCTCAACAACTTGCCACGCGGACCGTTGCAGCCGTCGTTGAAGGTGCGTTGCTTCTGCCACAATCGCGCGCAGTTCATTGCCCGCCGGGTTGAAGAAATCATCGACACCGCGCAGAACCTGTTGCTCAGCGAGTTGAATCACCGCTACCTGATTCAAGTGCAGCAGCATTACCACGTACTGGAATTGGTGCCGGGCCAGGTCAACCACGTCGCCCTCGCCACCCTGCCGGCACTGCTCGATTACCTCGGTGAAGAACAGCCGCGCTACAGTCCGCTGCACCTCGACCCAATGGCGCTGGAAGATCACGACCTCGCATTGATCCTGCCGATGGGTCAGCCGGAATGCATTCAAGTGTTCTACCGGATTACCGAGCAGCAGGCTGAGTTGTATGTGCTGGATGAGTACAACGCGCTGTGGCAGCAACATTTGCCTTATCACGACGAACAAAGTCTGTTAGTGCCGCTGCAGCGTTTCCTGCAATCGATCCTGTTCCGCCGCGAAGCCGTGCTACCGATGGACGCCGGCCCGGATAGCCGCCTTGAAACTTTGTATTACCAGTTATTGCCTTCCGGCCCGGGGCGCGCACGACGGGTCGAAGCACGGCCGGCACCGCAGACGCCAGTGAACAAGCCGTTCTACGACGTACAGGCGATCGTCGGCAAAGCCGCACCGGGCGAAGTGCAGGTCACTCTGTATTGCAATCAACGGGAATTCAGCGAGCTGGAACATGGCGACCAGCTGTTCAGCGTGGTCGCCCGGGAGATCGTCGAGCAGCGCCGCGACAGCGAACGCTATCGCTGCTACATCACCGACCTCGACCTTTCAGGCCTGCTCGGTGACGGGCAGAGTTCAAGCAATCTGTATCTGCGCTACAAGGCTGACTTGGAGCGCGCCCTGAACGAGGCACTCGAACAGGTCTGAGGCGGGTTACTCGGGAAAAGCGCCACCGTTGGCCGGTTGCGATTCGACTTCAAGCAAGGTCAGTTTGAGGGTCTTGCCACCGGGTGCCGGCCAGTCAATGTGCTGACCGACCTTCAGGCCCAACAACGCGCTGCCGACCGGGGCCAGGATCGAGATCTTGCCTTCATCGGCGTTGGCATCCTTCGGATAGACCAGCGTCAGGTGGTAATCCTTGCCACTGCCTTCTTCGCGGCAATGCACACGGGAATTCATCGTCACGACATCGGCGGGCACTTCATCGTGGCCGACCACGGTGTCGGCGCGGTCCAGTTCGGTTTGCAGCGCAATCACGCCCGGCGCAGCCTGGTCTTTATCGTTCAGGCTATCGATCAGGCGTTCCAGACGTTGCACGTCCAGACGGGTAAGGGTGATGGAAGGTGCGGTCATGATCCGGGCAGACTCCTTTCTTCTGCACACAAAAAAAGCAAAACCCCGCCAAAAAAGACGGGGTTTTCACCAGGCCTCGATGGGTTGAGGCGTGTTCGGACACTATCACAGCTCAAAAAATATACAAGTCACCCACCCGGCCGGCCCCTACATTGAGGAATTGCGGCGGTCTGCGGCTTGGGCGCAGATGACCCGGCGGCGTTGATCGTCCGCCGAACGCCATTCGCGAATGTCTTCGACATGGCGGAAGCAGCCGAGGCAGACCTTTTGCTCGTCCAGTCGGCATACACCGCTGCACGGCGAAGGCACTGCCGCGCTGACATTGCTGTAAAGCGGCTTCGGCGGACGAGCGGGAGCAGTATCAGTCACGGAATCACAGACCTTCGAAGTCGAATTCAGCGCCGGCCTGCTGCTTGACGATGCGCTCGAGCATTTCGCCCAATTGCTCTTCGCTCTTGTCGCACATCCAGCGCTCGCTTTCTTCGTCGTAGTCGAAGTGGAAACCACCGGACACCGCCGCCAGCCACAGCTGACGCAGCGGCTCCTGGCGGCTGAAGATCAGCTGCGAGCCGTTTTCGAACTTGACGGTAAGCACACCGGCCGAGCTCTCCAGATCGATATCCAGATCACTTTCGTCAAAGATGTCTTCCAGTTTTTCCTGGGTTTCATCGACCAGATCGTGAAAACGGGCTTCGGACAAACTCATTGCGGCAACCTCAAAAAATGTCTGATCAGGCACAAGCGCCGAAAGATACGGACGCTGCCGGCCGATTGCAAAGATTAACGACCAAGCACCGGTCAGGGCATCGAACACCCAACCCTGTGGGAGCGAGCCTGCTCGCGAATGGCCGGCACATTCAACATTATTGTTGCCTGACACACCGCCATCGCGAGCAGGCTCGCTCCCACAGGGTTACCAGTGCTCACGGGCAAGCCCCGCCGGACGGGAGGGCCATCACATAGGCAAGCCGCCGGGTGGCCGGTATACTCCGGCGCAATTAACGCATTTTCAAGGATTTCGCCATGAAGCGCCTGATCTCTTCCCTTGCTGCGCTCGTCGCGGTTGCCTGCCTTGTTTCGGCCTGCGGTCAAAAAGGCCCGCTGTACCTGCCCGATGATGATCAGGACCCGGCCGAGCAAGCCCATTCTTCGCAAAAGCAGCCTGCTTCGAAAGCACACAAGCACGACGTTTACTAAGGGATCGCCATGGACGCTTTTAACTACCGTGGCGGGGAGCTGTTCGCGGAAGGCGTGGCGCTGTCAGCCATCGCCGACCGCTTCGGCACGCCCACCTATGTCTACTCGCGCGCGCACATCGAAGCTCAGTATCTGGCTTACGCCGATGCCTTGGCCGGCATGCCGCACCTGGTCTGCTTTGCGGTCAAAGCCAACTCCAACCTCGGCGTGCTGAATGTCCTGGCCCGTCTCGGTGCCGGTTTCGACATCGTTTCCCGTGGTGAGCTGGAACGCGTGCTCGCCGCTGGCGGCAGCGCTGACAAGATCGTCTTCTCCGGTGTCGGCAAGACCCGTGACGACATGCGTCGCGCGCTGGAAGTCGGCGTGCACTGCTTCAACGTCGAATCCACCGACGAGCTCGAGCGTCTGCAAGTGGTTGCCGCCGAGCTGGGCGTTCGCGCGCCGGTATCGCTGCGCGTGAACCCGGACGTCGATGCCGGCACCCACCCGTACATTTCCACCGGTCTCAAAGAGAACAAGTTCGGCATCGCCATTGCCGACGCCGAAGACGTGTACGTGCGTGCCGCGCATCTGCCGAACCTGGAAGTGGTTGGCGTTGATTGCCACATCGGCTCGCAACTGACCACGCTGCCACCGTTCCTTGATGCCCTCGATCGCTTGCTGGATCTGGTTGATCGTCTCGGCGATTGCGGCATTCACCTGCGCCACATCGATCTCGGTGGTGGTTTGGGCGTGCGTTATCGCGATGAAGAGCCGCCATTGGCTGCCGACTACATCAAAGCGGTTCGCGAGCGTCTCAACGGTCGTGATCTGGCGTTGGTGTTCGAGCCGGGCCGTTTCATCGTTGCCAACGCCGGAGTGCTACTGACCCAGGTCGAATACCTCAAGCACACCGAACACAAAGACTTCGCCATCGTCGACGCGGCAATGAACGACCTGATTCGCCCGGCGCTGTATCAAGCGTGGATGGACGTTACCGCGGTCAAACCGCGTGACACCGCTGCGCGCAAATACGACATCGTCGGCCCGATCTGCGAAACCGGCGACTTCCTCGCCAAGGACCGTGAGCTTGCGCTGGAAGAAGGCGACTTGCTGGCGGTGCATTCGGCCGGCGCCTACGGTTTCGTGATGGCTTCCAACTACAACACCCGCGGCCGTGCCGCCGAGGTGCTGGTGGACGGTGATCAGGTCTTTGAAGTGCGCCGCCGCGAAACCGTGGCCGAGCTGTTTGCCGGCGAAAGCCTGCTGCCGGAGTAACCCATGCTGCTGCGTTTTACTAAAATGCACGGCTTGGGCAATGACTTCATGGTTCTCGACCTGGTCAGCCAGCACGCGCATATTCAGCCAAAGCACGCCAAGCAATGGGGCGACCGCCACACCGGCATCGGTTTCGACCAGTTGCTGATCGTCGAGGCGCCGAGCAACCCGGACGTGGATTTCCGTTATCGGATCTTCAATTCCGATGGCTCGGAAGTCGAGCAGTGCGGCAACGGTGCGCGCTGTTTTGCGCGCTTCGTGCTCGACAAGCGTCTGACCGCCAAACGGCAGATTCGCGTCGAGACCAAGGGCGGCATCATCGAACTGGACGTGCGTAACGACGGCCAGATCGGCGTGAACATGGGCGCCCCGCGTCTGGTGCCGGCGGACATTCCGTTCGAAGCGCCGGCTCAGGCCAGCAGCTATCAGCTGGAAGTCGACGGCACCACGGTCGAACTGGCCGCCGTGTCGATGGGCAACCCGCACGCCGTATTGCGCGTGCAGGACATCAACAGCGCGCCAGTGCATGAACTGGGGCCGAAAATCGAACACCATCCGCGCTTCCCCGCGCGAGTGAACGTCGGTTTTCTCCAGGTCATCGACCGTAACCGTGCGCAGTTGCGCGTGTGGGAACGTGGTGCCGGGGAAACCCAGGCCTGCGGTACCGGTGCCTGTGCAGCGGCTGTCGCTGCGATCAGCCAGGGGTGGATGGATTCGCCGCTATTGATCGACCTGCCCGGCGGGCGTCTGTCCATTGAATGGGCAGGCCCTGGCCAACCGGTACTGATGACCGGTCCGGCAGTGCGTGTATACGAAGGACAAGTACGTCTTTGAGTGAGCAGAAACCATGACCGATAAGCCTCAGGTACCCGCCCGACAGTCCGACGAATCAGCGTCCGAGAGCCTCGAGGCGGCAGCGGTTGCCGCATACCTCGAGGCGCATCCGGACTTCTTCGTCGAGCACGAAGAACTGCTGCCCGCCCTGCGCATTCCTCACCAGCGCGGTGACACCGTTTCGCTGGTCGAGCGGCAGATGACTATCCTGCGCGACCGCAACATCGAGATGCGTCACCGCCTCTCGCATTTGATGGACGTCGCCCGCGACAACGATCGCCTGTTCGACAAGACCCGCCGTCTGATTCTTTCCCTGATGGACGCCGCTAGCCTGGAAGACGTGGTGATCAGCGTCGAAGACAGTCTGCGCCAGGATTTTCAGGTGCCTTTTGTCAGCCTGATCCTGCTCGGTGACAACCCGGCACCGGTCGGTCGCTGGGTTACCCACGCTGACGCGCAAGTCGCCATCGGCGGCTTGCTCACCGAAGGCAAAAGCGTCAGCGGCAGCCTGCGCGAGCATGAACTGGACTTCCTCTTCGGCGAAGAACAGCGCAAGCAAATCGGCTCCACCGCCGTGGTCGCCGTCAGTCACCAAGGCATCCATGGGATTCTGGCGATCGCCAGCCGTGATCCGCAGCACTACAAGAGTTCGGTCGGTACGCTGTTCCTCAGCTACATCGCCGAAGTCATGGGCCGCGTGCTGCCACGGGTCAACAGCTCCCTGCGCTCGGTACGCTGAACATGGAACGACAACTGGACGCTTACTGCGAACACCTGCGCAGTGAGCGACAGGTGTCGCCGCACACGCTGTCGGCCTACCGCCGCGACCTCGACAAAGTCCTTGGCTGGTGCGTCAAACAGAACATCGGCAGCTGGGCGGCACTGGATATTCAGCGCCTGCGCAGCCTGATCGCTCGCCTGCATGCGCAAGGACAATCTTCGCGCAGCCTCGCCCGGTTGCTTTCGGCGGTGCGCGGGCTTTATCACTATCTGAATCGCGAAGGTCTTTGCGACCACGATCCGGCGACCGGATTGGCGCCGCCGAAAGGCGAACGTCGCCTGCCGAAAACTCTCGACACCGATCGTGCACTGCAACTGCTTGAAGGTGCGGTCGAGGATGATTTTCTCGCGCGGCGTGATCAGGCGATTCTTGAGTTGTTCTATTCCTCCGGCCTGCGCTTGTCAGAGCTGACCGGGCTTAATCTTGATCAGCTCGACCTCGCCGACGGCATGGTCCAGGTGCTCGGCAAGGGCAGCAAAACCCGTTTGCTACCGGTGGGTAAAAAGGCCCGCGAAGCACTGGAGCAATGGCTGCAGTTGCGGGCCATGACCAACCCGGCGGACGATGCCGTGTTCGTCAGCCAGCAAGGCCGACGCCTTGGCCCGCGAGCGATTCAGGTGCGGGTCAAACTGGCCGGCGAACGTGAGCTGGGGCAGAACCTGCACCCGCACATGCTCAGGCATTCCTTCGCCAGCCATCTGCTCGAATCCTCGCAGGATCTGCGCGCGGTGCAAGAATTGCTCGGCCACTCCGATATCAAGACCACGCAGATCTACACCCATCTGGACTTCCAGCATCTGGCGGCGGTCTACGACAGCGCCCATCCACGGGCCAAACGCATGAAAGGCGACGATTCATGAGCATCCAGTTGATCACCTTCGACCTCGACGACACCCTGTGGGACACCGCCCCGGTAATCGTCAGCGCCGAAGCGGTATTGCGCGAATGGCTGAGCGAACATGCGCCGAATCTGGGCGCGGTGCCGGTCGAACATTTGTGGTCGATCCGTGAGCGGGTATTGGCTAATGAACCGGGGCTCAAGCATCGGATCAGCGCTCTACGTCGGCGGGTGTTGTTTCATGCGATGGAGGACGCCGGCTACGCCCATGGCGAAGCCACCGACCTGGCCGACAAGGGCTTTGAAGTGTTTCTGCATGCGCGGCATCAGATCGAAGTGTTCCCTGAAGTCGAGCCGGTGCTGGAGATTCTCGCCAATCACTATGCGCTTGGCGTGGTCACCAACGGCAACGCCGATGTGCGTCGATTGGGTCTGGCGGACTACTTCAAGTTTGCGTTGTGCGCGGAAGATATCGGCATCGCCAAACCGGATGCCCGGTTGTTCCACGAAGCCTTGCAGCGCGGTGGCGCCACGGCCGAAACCGCCGTGCACATCGGTGATCATCCGGGCGATGACATTGCCGGCGCACAGCAGGCCGGGTTGCGGGCGATCTGGTTCAACCCGGCGGGTAAGGTCTGGGAAGCGGATCGCCTACCGGATGCCGAGATTCGTAGCCTGAGCGATTTGCCAGCCGTTCTCGCGCGCTGGAATGCCTCCTCGAACTGACACAGTTCCCTTGTAGGAGTGAGCCTGCTCGCGATAGCGGAATGTCAGATACATCTATGTTGACTGACATTCCGCTATCGCGAGCAGGCTCACTCCTACAGGGGATGGTGGCGCGTGCGGAGTTCCAGGCATGAAAAAGCCCGCAGCGACGGCGGGCTTTTTCAGCAAGCAAGCGGCACGCCTCAGATAGGGCGGCTACCGTACTTGTTGTCTGGCTTCTTCGGAGGATCGGCGACCACATTGGCCTCCACTTCCTGCACTTTTCCGCCGCGCGACAGGAACTCTTCCATGGCCTTGGCCAGGGCGTCGCGTTCCTTGTTCTTGGCTTCAATGCTCGGCAACTCGTCTACCGACACCGCAGCCTTGGCTTTGCCTTTGGCAGCCGGGGCCGGCGTATCGTCGCCACCATCGTCGTCAGCAACGTCTTCCGCTGCTGCTTCCAAGCCTTCCTCGGCCTCGTCTTCGTCGCCTACTTCGAGGTCGTCGTTTTCCAGATCATCGTCGCTCATGTTCTACCTCATGACTTGCGAAAAGCAGATTAGTTATAGACCAGCTTTGGCAACTGTCGAAAGTCGCCGTTAAAAAATCAGTAACCATTGGTGACCAACGGTTTATGCCCCTTCACCGTGCAAGGTGGCGAGGACTTTTCGAGCACCGCCGTGATCACGGTGCTCGCCCAGATAAACGCCTTGCCAGGTCCCCAGTGCCAAACGACCTGCCGAAACCGGCAGACTGATCTGGCAGCCAAGCACGCTGGCCTTGAAGTGCGCCGGGAGGTCGTCCAGGCCTTCGTCGTTATGCTCATAGCCGTCTGTTCCTTGTGGGATCAGACGATTGAAAAATCGTTCGAAGTCGCGACGTACCGCCGGATCGGCGTTCTCGTTGATGGTCAACGACGCCGAGGTATGCTGCAGCCACAAATGCAACAGACCGACCCGGCACTCCCTGAGTTCAGGCAGGCCAGCGAGTAACTCGTCCGTTACCAGATGAAAGCCCCGGGGCCGCGCCCGCAGGGTTATCAGAGTCTGTTGCCACATACAGTTCTCCGCACGTTCGGGGCGCATTCTAGCGCGCTCTGGGAAAAAACAAAGGCCCTAATATTCCTGCAATCATGTAAGCCATTGGCCGCAGAAAAACGCCCGTCGTAAACACGACCAAAGCAGTACGAAAAATCCTTTCAGCTGCTCTCTGAATGACAAATTCCGGACAAAAAAATGCCCGGCGAACCGGGCAAATTTTTTAATGCGCGTACTTACAGGTTGTAGCCGCGTTCGTTGTGTTGTGCCAGATCGAGGCCAACCGACTCTTCTTCCTCGGTCACACGCAGACCCATGACGGCGTCGAGGACCTTGAGGATGATGAAGGTGACGATCGCGGTGTAGATCACCGTGAAGCCCACGCCTTTGACCTGAATCCACACTTGCGCACCGATATCGGTGACGGTGCCGAAGCCACCCAGCGCCGGCGCAGCGAAGACACCGGTGAGGATCGCGCCGAGGATACCGCCGATACCGTGCACGCCGAACGCGTCCAGGGAGTCGTCATAACCGAGTTTGCGTTTCAGGGTGGTGGCGCAGAAGAAGCACACCACGCCTGCGGCCAGACCGATTACCAGTGCGCCCATCGGGCCCACGGTGCCAGCAGCCGGAGTGATCGCTACCAGACCGGCCACCACACCCGAGGCAATGCCCAGTGCGCTTGGCTTGCCGTGGGTGACCCACTCGGCAAACATCCAGCCCAGTGCGGCGGCAGCGGTAGCGATCTGAGTGACCAGCATCGCCATGCCGGCGGTGCCGTTGGCCGCTGCAGCGGAACCGGCGTTGAAGCCGAACCAGCCAACCCACAGCATCGCCGCGCCCATCAGGGTGTAACCGAGATTGTGCGGAGCCATCGGGGTGGTCGGGAAGCCTTTACGCTTGCCCAATACCAGGCAGGCAATCAGACCGGCCACACCAGCGTTGATGTGCACCACGGTGCCGCCCGCGAAGTCGAGCACGCCCCAGTCCCACATCAGGCCGCCGTTGCCGGACCAGACCATGTGCGCGATCGGTGCATAAACCAGGGTGAACCAGATAGCCATGAAGATCAGCATCGCGGAGAACTTCATCCGCTCGGCGAACGCACCGACGATCAGCGCCGGGGTGATGATCGCGAAGGTCATCTGGAAGGTGATGAACACCGCTTCAGGGAACAACGCCGCAGGGCCGGTCAGGCTCGAAGGCGTGACACCGGCGAGGAACGCCTTGCCCATGCCGCCGAAGAACGAGTTGAAGTTGACGACGCCCTGCTCCATGCCGGTGGTGTCGAACGCAATGCTGTAGCCATAAATGACCCACAGGATGCTGATCAGACCGGTAATGGCGAAGCACTGCATCATCACGGAAAGAATGTTTTTCGAGCGAACCATGCCGCCGTAGAACAGCGCGAGGCCGGGGATGGTCATGAACAGCACGAGGGCTGTCGAGGTGAGCATCCAGGCAGTGTCGCCGGAATTGAGGACTGGGGCCGCCACTTCGTCTGCCGCCATTGCAAGGCTTGGCATTACGATGGACAACAGGGCTCCTAGCCCTGCGAATTTACGCAGAGTCATATTGTTTTCTCCTGGGGCGTTGGGGTTTGTGGCGGCGTTTAAATCGCGTCGGTATCGGTTTCGCCGGTACGGATGCGAATCGCCTGTTCCAGATTGACCACGAAGATCTTGCCGTCACCGATCTTGCCGGTGTTGGCCGCTTTGGTTATCGCCTCGATAACCCGATCCAGATCCTTGTCGTCGATGGCCACGTCGATTTTCACCTTGGGCAGAAAATCGACCACATATTCCGCGCCGCGATACAGCTCGGTGTGACCCTTCTGCCGGCCGAAGCCTTTGACTTCAGTAACGGTAATGCCCTGCACGCCGATTTCGGACAGCGACTCGCGCACGTCGTCCAACTTGAACGGCTTGATGATGGCAGTGACTAGCTTCATGAAAACTCTCTCCCGAATTGGTGGACTTGCCCCAGGAAAACAAACCCGACTCAAGTCTAAGCGCAGTGCCTGGCTTTGTAACGCATCGTCGGCCGTACCTGCCCGACTGACGCCAGCTAACCGCTGCCGACGAAACTCCCCGCTCCGTCTGCCGCACTGCATTCGTCACAGCGACTGCATCAGTGCATGGGTCGAAGGTGACTAAGCAGAAACCTTGCCATCTCGCCAAAGTCCCCTGATTTCAATCCCTTGGCCGCTGTCGCAAGCCGTCCGGTGCAAAAGGCCCTGCGGATACGCACAACAACGGTGCGTGGCCGTCCGTCCGCCTGCGCGAAAAGCGTGCATCCCTGACCACAAGATTGACTATAGACACTGCGTGATACACTGCCGGCCATTGTTTCCAGGACATCCACCATGCTCGCGCCCAAAGACTTCCTCGACGCCCTGAGCGGCACCGCCTCCCGCCTGTTCAGCGGCGACACCCCGCTGCCGAAAGCCGAAATCGAAAGCCAGTTCAAGATGCTGCTGCAGAGTGCCTTCAGCAAACTCGATCTGGTCAGCCGTGAGGAGTTTGATAGTCAGATGGTTGTGTTGGCGCGTACTCGCGCTCGACTTGAGAGTCTCGAAGCCAAAGTCGCCGAGATGGAAGCCAAGCTGACACCGCCCGCTGAATAACACCGCAATCCCCTGTGGGAGCTAGCCTGCTAGCGATTGAAGGTCGGTACGACCTTCCCATTCTTGGCAAACATTCGAAGTATGTATGTCGAAAGGTCAATCAAACCGCTCCTGCCGAGACAGGAGCGGTTTCCGTCAGATCAATCCTTACAACGAATTATTCCAACGGTCTCGCAGAATCTCGTACAGGCGAAAAGCCCATAACGCGATCCTGACGAGGCGCCACATATGTTTAAGAAACTTAGACATACTTTGGCCCTCCTTGCGTGGGGCCAAACCTCCGATGCACTTTCCGGCGTACGAACACCTTCGGGACTACACACGAGTGTGTCCGCCAAGGCGGCCGGGTGTGGGCTCCCCAAGATCAGCACCGGCACGGGTCTCAAACCGTGTCGAGGAACATGAATTTTTTTCGCTCCCGGCCACACTTTGCGAACACTCGATGAGTGGGCATCGTCACGGCGAATGGTATTCGCTGTCCGGCCGTGGCATTTAAACAAGTTGTATCAAGTCGTTATCATGTACCGGCAAACCGATGTCGGTCCTCGAATCTTTTAATCGATTGATTGGCTGAAATTTCAATGAAGCTTGCGCCACCGGTCAAATATGCATAATCTCGGGAAACACGAGTGTGTCCGCAAAGGATGCGCAGGCCTTGGCCTCACCGAAGCCTGCATATAAAAAACCGCCTTCTCAAGGCGGTTTTTTTCGTCTCGATTTTTATGGGGCATTACCCATAATTCAGGTTTACCTCATGGAGGCCACTTCCATGTGAAAGCACCGAACTATTTGCGGAGTGCCTACGCCTACCATGAGCTAGCCAGCTCAAATGTCCTTCATTCAAGTAAACAGCGTCCTAAATGACTTTCCCCTCACCTGATTGAGTGAGCATCCTCACCTTCGCTATTGTCTGCGACCTGATACAAGCAGAGCACAAACTATGTCTATGTATCTAGAAGCCTTGGCAGCAGGAATGCGTTCGATTCGAGCGTTCGAGACGTGAGGTATCCATGAAGCAGAAGAAGCAGAAAACCCAACCGGCACGGGTTTCCAAAACAGGTACCGAGACACTCGGTTTGCCGGACAGAGTTTCAGCCAGTCAGCGGCATTTTCTGAAAGTGGCCGCGACCTATGGCAAGGAAATGGAGCCCGATGGCTGGCTCGCCGGTGGTGAAACCTGAGTACCGCAAAAATGACCGCCAAACAGGTGGTTTTTTTATGCCTGAGGATTAGTGCCTTCAGCAACATCCAGTGAAAGTTCGCCCTTAAAACTGTCCGACCAACGCCCTCTCCCCAGACTACCCTTCAAAAAACCCGCAGGAAGCGGCTCCCCGATTCAGCTCAAGGAACGACCATGTCCCTCTCCATCGTCCACAGTCGCGCCCAGATTGGCGTGGAAGCCCCCGCTGTCACCGTCGAAGTCCATCTGGCCAACGGTCTGCCGTCGCTGACCATGGTCGGCCTGCCCGAGGCGGCTGTGAAGGAGAGCAAGGATCGGGTGCGCAGCGCGATCATCAATTCCGGGCTGCAGTTTCCGGCGCGGCGGATCACCTTGAATCTGGCGCCGGCGGATCTGCCCAAGGATGGCGGGCGGTTTGATCTGGCGATTGCCTTGGGGATTCTGTCGGCGAGTGTGCAGGTGCCGTGTCTGACGCTGGATGATGTGGAATGTCTGGGTGAGTTGGCGTTGTCCGGCGCAGTACGAGCGGTGCGCGGGGTTTTGCCGGCAGCGTTGGCCGCGCGCAAGGCGGGTCGTGCGCTGGTGGTGCCGCGGGCGAATGCCGAGGAGGCGTGTCTGGCCTCTGGACTGAAGGTGTTTGCGGTGGATCATCTGCTGGAGGCGGTGGCACATTTCAATGGGCATACACCGGTTGAGCCGTATGTGTCTGACGGGCTGATGCATGCCAGCAAGCCTTATCCCGACTTGAATGAAGTGCAGGGGCAAGCGGCGGCGAAACGGGCATTGCTGATTGCTGCTGCGGGTGCCCATAACCTGCTGTTCAGTGGGCCGCCGGGAACGGGTAAGACATTGCTGGCCAGCCGATTACCGGGACTGTTGCCGCCGCTGGCCGAGAGTGAAGCGCTGGAGGTTGCGGCGATTCAGTCCGTCGCCAGCGGCGTGCCGTTGACCCATTGGCCACAGCGGCCGTTTCGCCAGCCGCACCATTCCGCATCCGGCCCGGCACTGGTCGGGGGCAGCTCAAAACCGCAACCCGGCGAGATTACCCTCGCCCACCACGGCGTGCTGTTTCTCGATGAGTTGCCGGAGTTTGATCGCAAGGTGCTGGAGGTGCTGCGCGAGCCGCTGGAGTCCGGGCATATCGTGATTGCCCGTGCCAAGGATCGCGTGCGCTTTCCGGCACGCTTTCAACTGGTGGCGGCGATGAATCCCTGTCCCTGTGGATATCTTGGCGAGCCCAGCGGCAAATGTTCCTGCACCCCGGACATGGTGCAGCGCTATCGCAATAAGCTATCGGGGCCGCTGCTGGATCGAATTGATCTGCACCTGACGGTGGCGCGGGAAGCCACGGCGCTGAATCCTGCGATTAAGCCCGGCGAGGACAGCGCCAGCGCTGCCGCATTGGTGGCCGAGGCGCGGGAGCGCCAGCAAAAGCGCCAAGGCTGTGCCAACGCGTTTCTCGATCTGCCAGGACTGAAAAAACACTGCAAGTTATCCACAGCCGATGAGAAATGGCTGGAATCAGCGTGTGAACGGCTGACGCTATCGCTGCGCTCGGCACACCGGCTACTCAAGGTCGCCCGCACTCTGGCAGACCTTGAGCAAGTCGATGCAATCAAACGCGAACACTTGGCCGAGGCGCTGCAATATCGGCCGGCGACACCTTAATGCTCGGTCAGATCCACCAACGGCGTCTGCCGCACTTCGGTCTCGCGCCCCGCCTGAATCTCGGTCACACGCTTCAAGGCCTTATCCACAGCACCTTTGTCCGCGAGCAGACTGTAGCTGATCTGGAACTGTTTGTGTTCTTTCGGTGCAATGGTCGGCACCAGATTCAGCGGACGCTGATAGCGGCGGTTGTAAGAAAAACTGGTGCCCGGCTCCAGTCCCGTGACATAGCCCTGCCCTTGGGTATCAGTGTTTTTCCACAGGGAAAACACCGGCAACTGCTGGGTATTGAAGCCAACAGAAACACCGAGGCTGCCGGCCTTGTTATGCAGAACAGTCAGGGTTTCGCCTTTGGCGTCGGCATAGGGCACGACGTTGTAGACGGTTTCGTCGTAGTCCTTGGTCGGTGCGCGGTAGGTCTGCCAGTCTGGCAAATCACCCTTGGCCTTGTCGTTGAACGGCGACACCTGTTTCACCGGAGCGGCAAATCGTGCGCCTTGCTCGAGGAACGGCGTGCTGAAATTGCTGTGATACAGCGCCTGGTATTCCTTCGGATAATCGCCGTTGTTGGTCAGCGTATCGTTGAGGGCGAAGCGCACGCTGCCGGGCTCGGTGACCAGCTCAGTGACGACCGAGAAGTCGACTTTCTTGAACGCTTGCTCTTTCAGCTCGCCACGCAGACTGATGGCGTAGGGCGGCTTTTCATCGATGTGCAGCGTGACGGTACTGGCCGGGATGTTGGCAGCGCGTCCGTGCAAGGTCAGCAGTTCGCCATTGTCGATGCCGGGATGGCCAACCCATTCGTAACCGCAGCGGGCGACCAGTTCATTGAAGCCTTCCAGCCAACCCAGCCCGCCGCGTCCGTTGAGCTCGATGAAGGCCGGGTTGACCACGTCCTTGACTGGCGAATCCCAGCCCATACGCACGTTGCCGACAGAGGCCTGCAAGACATTCATGCCTCGGGTTGGCACCACCGAGAGTTTCATCATGCCGTTATCGATATCAACGATGCTGACACCTTCCTGCCGCCCACCGTGCAAGGTACGCAGGCTTACGGAGAAGGGTTTGTCGGTTTTTACACCGAGCTGTTCACTGGTGATGCTCCAGTTTTGTGCGGGCTTGTTGGTATCGAGAAGGACGTAATCCCAGGCCATGGCGTGGGAAGCAGCAGTGAATGCGCCGAGGGCGACGGCGAGTTTGAGCGGGGTCATGGCAGCAGCCTTTATTGGAGTTGTGCCATTTTTATAGCGCTGCGGAAACGTTTCAGCAAGTATGAAAGATCAAGAGTTCGAGTGTTTTACCCAGGATTGGCAGTGAGGCGATCGCGAGCAGGCTCACTCCTACAGGGATCTTCAGTGATCACAAACATTGCGACCAACCGATACACCTGTAGGAGCGAGCCTGCTCGCGAAAGCTATTTCAAAGGTGCATCAACGGAAGCGATCAACCTCGGAACGCAGGTCCGCCGCCAGCTTCTCCAGCTCCTTAGCCGTAACAGCCAGGTTCGACACAACCTCACGCTGCTCACTGTTGGCCAGTGCGATGCTCTGCAAATTACTGCTCAACAACGTCGCAGTGCTGCTCTGCTCCTGAGTCGCCGTGGTGATCGCGGCAAACTGCTGCCCCGCCGAACGGCTCTGCTCATCAATACGTGCCAGCGCCGACGCCACGTTGGCGTTACGCGACAAGCCTTCCTGCATCAGCACATTGCCCTGCTCCATGGTGCTGATCGCGTTGCCGGTTTCCTGCTGGATGCTGTGAATCATGCTGGAAATTTCATCCGTCGCCTGACGAGTACGCGAGGCCAGGCTGCGCACCTCATCGGCCACCACAGCAAAGCCACGACCCTGCTCACCGGCGCGGGCAGCTTCGATTGCTGCGTTAAGTGCCAGAAGGTTGGTTTGCTCGGCAATCGACGTAATCACACCGACGATGCCGCCAATTTCCTGCGAACGCTGACCGAGGGTGTTGATCACGGTGGCGGTGCTGTTCAGGGCGCCAGCGATTTGCTCCAGCGAGGACGACGCTTCTTCCATCGAACTGCGGCCAATCTGCGTCTGCTGAGCATTCTCCTGCGCCAGACGCTGGGTCGCGCCCATGTTGTCGGCAATGTTCAGCGAGGTCGCGCTGAACTCTTCCACCGCACCTGCCATGCTGGTGATTTCGCCAGACTGCTGCTCCATGCCTTCATAGGCACCGCCGGACAGACCGGACAAGGCTTGCGCACGGCTGTTGACCTCTTCCGAGGAGCGGCGGATATGCTCGACCATGGTCGACAGCGCCTGGCTCATCTGGTTGAACGCACGAGACAACTGACCGATTTCGTCATTGCTCGATACGTTCAGGCGAACGCTCAGATCACCGGCGCCCAAGGCCTCGGCCTGACGCACCAGATCACTCAATGGTGCGAGCTTGCTGCGCAGCAGCCAGACCACCGAACCAACCGCCAACAGCATCGCCAACAGACTGCCGATCGCCAGTTGCGTACCGACGCTCCAGGTCACTGCGCGGATCTCGGTTTTCGGCATGCTCGCCACCACCGACCACGGCCCGCCGTCGAACGGCACGGCAACGCTGTAGAAGTCCTCGGATTTGTCGGCCCAGAACTGACCTTTGCCCGGCGTCTTGGCCAGACCAGTGATCACTGGAATCGACTGATCCAGCGCCTGCACACCCGCCGGTGCAACCAGCCATTTGTTCTGCTCGTCGAGCAGCGCCAGCGAGCCGGTCTGACCGATGCGGAAGCGCTTGAGGTTGTCGAACTGGGCGTTCTGCGCGTCGGTGTAATCGAAACCAACGAACAGCACCGCAATCACCTTGCCGCTGCCATCGCGCACCGGGGTGTATTGGGTCATGTAAGAGCGCTCGAACAACAAGGCGCGACCGACGTAGCTTTGTCCTGCCATCAGCTTCGCGTAAGCCGGGTGCGCGTGGTCGAGCAAGGTGCCAATGGCGCGAGTGCCATCCTGCTTGGTCAGCGAGGTGCTGACCCGTACGAAGTCTTCGCCGCTGCGCACGAACAGCGTGGCGACGCCGGCGGTCATCTGCTTGAACTCGTCGACTTCCTTGAAGTTGTTGTTCAACACTTCGCTGCCCAGGTGCAGGCCCGGGGTCTGGGTGCCGGCCACCGTCACCGGTTCACTCGGGTGAATGCTCAGACCCGCGCTGAAGCGCTTTTCGAACAACCCGCTGAGCCGCTGGGTGCTTTCACGCAGCGTGCCGTGAAAGGTGCTCAGTTGGTCGGCCAGCAGCCGCGCCTCACTGGCCAGATGCTCTTCACGGGTAGCGAGGTTGGCGGAATCCAGCGAACGCAGGGCGAACACCGTACTGCCACTGATGACTATCGCCAGTATCACGGCGAGGGCGAGGCCTAACTGTGAGGCGATCCGAGCGCGAGGTTGAGACATGACAGCTCCTGGCCGAACTTTCCGATCCTCCTTGATCGCAGCTCGGATAATTTTTAATAGTGGGGGTGAATCGTGGATACCGGCACGACGGTTCCACATGCACGTATTCGGCGGTAAAGCCGAATACTTGAGCGAGCAGCAGGGTTATGGCACAAGGCCGCCATTGTGGCGGCTCGAACGTTTCAGCTCAAGCGCGCAACCGCCGGCAGTTCCATGGCGCGGACTTCGCCTTGCAGGAAGTCGCTGAGACGACGCAAACGTTCACCTCCGGGACGGGTTTTTGGCCACACCAGGTAATAATTCAGTCCGCTGGCGACGGCCGTCGGCCACGGCAGGCTCAGTCTTCCCTGCGCCACATCTTCTGCGACCATCAACAGGTCGCCCATCGACACACCATAACCGCGCGCCGCTGCGATCATGCCCAATTCCAGAGTGTCGAACACCTGCCCGCCCTTGAGCGAGACCTGATCGGACAAACCCATGTGCTCCAGCCAACTGCGCCAGTCGCGGCGATCCGGCGTCGGATGGAGCAATTCGGTGGACGCCAGCCGGGCCAGATCCCACGGTTGATCATTGAGCAGGTTCGGTGCGCCGACGGGAATCAGCTCTTCGGGAAACAGCAAACTCGCCTCCCAGTCCGGCGGAAAATGCCCGTCACTCAACAGCACAGCGCAATCAAAAGGCTCATCGTTGAAGTCCACCGAATCCACATCCATCCAGGCGCTGGTCAGTTGCACTTCATTGCCCGGTTGCAAATGACGGAAACGACTGAGCCGCGCCAGCAACCAGCGCATGGTCAGGGTCGACGGGGCTTTCATGCGCAGGATGTCGTCTTCGGCGCGCAAGGTATTGCAGGCCCGTTCAAGCGCACTGAAGCCTTCGCGGATTCCCGGCAACAGCAAACGCGCCGCTTCGGTCAGCTGCAGATTGCGCCCGCTGCGATGAAACAGCCGACAGGCGAAGTGATCTTCCAGGGTGCGAATATGCCGACTCACTGCACTCTGGGTAATCGACAACTCTTCAGCCGCACGGGTGAACGAGCTATGTCGCGCCGCCGCTTCAAATGCGCGCAGGGCATACAAGGGAGGAAGACGACGGGACATGCAGAAAGCTCCTACAGCGGGATGCAGCCGACGTGAAAGAATTTGCTCAAGATGAGTTTTAATCATGCCACCCATCCTTTTTATCCCTTTGTGCAAAGCCTGCCAAGCGCCGAGAATCCTCGATCTCCTGTTCCCTCTGAAAATCGAGTGGTGATGACCATGCAGCATCCTGTGCGTACCGAACTCTGGGCCATCCTGCGGCTGTCCGGGCCGTTGATTGCTTCACAGTTGGCGCACATGTTGATGGTGCTGACCGACACTCTGATGATGGCGCGCATCAGCCCCGAAGCGCTGGCCGGCGGCGGTCTGGGCGCGGCGAGCTATTCGTTCGTGTCGATCTTCTGCATCGGCGTGATCGCAGCCGTCGGCACGCTGGTGGCGATCCGCCAGGGCGCAGGCGACATTCTGGGCGCTGCACGCCTGACCCAAGCAGGGTTGTGGCTGGCATGGCTAATGGCGCTGGGCGCCGGTTTATTGCTGTGGAATCTGAAACCGGTGTTGCTGCTGTTCGGCCAGACCGAAACCAACGTCAACGCTGCCGGGCAACTCCTGATCGCCCTGCCCTTCGCCCTGCCCGGCTACCTGAGTTTCATGGCCCTGCGCGGCTTCACCAGCGCAATTGGCCGGGCGACACCGGTGATGGTCATCAGCCTCGGCGGCACAGTGGCTAACTTTCTGCTCAATTACGCGCTGATTACCGGTATGTTCGGCCTGCCGAAACTGGGGTTGATGGGGATCGGGCTGGTCACAGCGATTGTCGCCAACTGCATGGCGCTGGTGCTGGCTTGGCATATTCGCCGGCATCCAGCCTACGACGCTTATCCGTTGCGCGCGGGCCTGTCGCGGCCCAATCGACAATACCTGAAGGAACTGTGGCGCCTCGGCCTGCCGATTGGCGGCACCTACGCGGTGGAAGTCGGGCTGTTTGCCTTTGCAGCGCTGTGTATGGGCACCATGGGCAGCACGCAAATGGGCGCGCACCAGATTGCCCTGCAGATCGTTTCGGTAGCGTTCATGGTGCCAGCCGGTATGTCGTATGCGATCACCATGCGTATCGGCCAGCATTACGGCGCCGGTCAGTTGCTGGATGCACGCATGTCGGGCCGGGTCGGCATCGCGTTCGGCGCGGTGGTGATGCTGGCTTTTGCCATGGTGTTCTGGCTGTTACCGAATCAGTTGGTCGGCTTGTTCCTCGACCATAACGATCCGGCGTTTGCCGAGGTGATCCGCCTCGCGGTGAGCCTGCTGGCCGTGGCGGCGTGGTTCGAGCTTTTCGACGGCACGCAGACGATTACCATGGGCTGCATTCGTGGCCTCAAGGATGCGAAAACCACGTTCCTGGTCGGGCTCGCCTGCTATTGGCTGATCGGTGCGCCGGCGGCGTGGTGGATGGCGTTCCACCTCAACTGGGGGCCGACGGGCGTCTGGTGGGGGTTGGCGCTGGGGTTGGCGTGTGCGGCGGTGAGTTTGACGCTGGCGTTCGAATGGAAGATGAAGCGGATGATTCGGCTGGAGCCTGCGTCATCAAGTCAGTTCACTGTCCCGCAGACCGACTGAGATCCCTTGTAGGAGTGAGCCTGCTCGCGATAGCGGTGTGTCAGACAACTCATCATTTCTGACACACCGCTATCGCGAGCAGGCTCACTCCTACATTGGTTATGTGCTCAGTTCACGATTTCGAGGGCTGGCTGCTGACTCGATCCAAACGTCAGATATTCCACCAACTCCGCCAACGGCAACGGCCGGCTGATCAGATAGCCCTGCACCTGATCGCAACCAAATCCGCGCAGCAGCTCCAGTTGTTCCGGCGTCTCGACCCCCTCTGCCACCACTTCCAGATGCAGGTTGTGCGCGAGATTGATCATCGCGTGCACCAGTTTGCGGTTCTCCTCACGCTGCTCCATGCCGCCGACAAAGCTTTTGTCGATCTTCAGCAAGGTGATCGGCAGGCTGTTGAGGTGCACGAACGACGAAAACCCGGTGCCGAAGTCATCCAGCGAGAAACGCACACCGAGGCGGCCGAGGGCGTCCATGGTCTGCTTGACCAGATCGCTGCGGCGCATCACCGCGGTTTCGGTCAGTTCGAACTCCAGCCATTGCGCCTCGACGCCACGCTCGGCGATCAAGCGGCTCAACGTCGGCAACAACTGACTGTCCTGAAACTGGCGGAACGACAGGTTGATCGCCATGTGCAGCGCCGGCAATCCGCGTTCACGCAGCGCCTGCATATCGCGCAGGGCCCGGGAAATCACCCAGTAACCCAACGGCACAATCAAGCCGCTCTGCTCGGCCAGTGGCACGAACTCGCTCGGCGGCAGCAGGCCGCGCTCGCTGTGACGCCAACGTACCAAGGCTTCGAGGCCGACAATCTGGCCATCCTGCATGTTCAGACGGGGCTGGTAATGCAGCTCCAGCTCATCGCGGCGCAAAGCCCGGCGCAGCTCGCTTTCGAGGTCAGCCATGCTCCGCGCATTGCGGTTGATGCGTTCGTTGAAGATGTGAAAGGTGCAGCCCTGCGTACTCTTCGCCTGCTGCATGGCGATGTGCGCATGCCACATCAGCGGGTCGGCGCCGCCCTGCGCGCGAGCGTGGGCGATGCCGAGGCTGGAGCCGATCAGCAGGCTTTCGCCGTCGACCCAGTAAGGTTCGGCGAGCGCTTCGGTGATGCGTTCAGCCATCCATTCCGCGCGTTGTGGCGCACGGCGGGTGTCGATCAGCAAGGCAAATTCGTCGCTGCCCAATCGCGCCAGTTGATCACCGGCCTCCAGCTGACTTTTCAGCCGCGCGACCACTTGCAGGATCAAGCGATCGCCCGCCTGATGGCCCAGCGCATCGTTGGCATGACGAAAGTTGTCGAGATCGAGATGCCCGAGGGCCAAGCCACGCCCGTCGTTTTCCGCAAGGCGCGCGGCGAGCAAGGTCTGGAAACCCTGACGGTTGGCGATACCGGTCAGCGGATCCTGTTCGGCCAGGCGTTGCAGGGTGTTTTCGAGAACGCCGCGTTCGCGCACATGGCGCAGGCAACGGCGTAGCATGCCGGCGTCGAGGGCGTCGAACACCAGCCAGTCGCTGACGCCAACCGGCGCGGTGTCCGGTTCATGTTCCAGCAGCAAGACCGTCGGCAGGCTGCAACGGCCGGGTGCCGGTTGCAATGCCGGAAGGGTCAACAACACCGCATTGCGGTTGTCTTCGAACAAACTGCTGACCGACTCCCAGCTCGGCGCGCTGATCAGCACCGCCGCGCTCCCCAACGGAGCCAGACACTCGCGCAATAACGCTGTCCACGCTGGCTCTTCGGCCAGTAGCAGCAAACGCAAGGGTTCGACAGGCGTAGACAAGCTAGCTCCCTAGACTCTGCAAAGATGTGGGCGGGGCATTATGCCGTTGCGATGTTCAATGACCAAATGACAACGGTTATCAAAACGTTATTTTGTGTCACGAATGAGTACATTAGCCGCAAAATCACCGCGCATCCTCCGCGAAAGTAACAAAACCGGCAAATTTGAATCGCGTGGTACGTCACAAGTCGGACAGAGCAGCACAATTCGCTGAGCCTGTTAAAATGCCGGCCCATTTCGTCAACGACTCCCGAATTTTCGTATGTCCCGACTCAATCCCCGGCAGCAAGAAGCCGTGAACTACGTCGGCGGCCCTCTATTGGTGCTCGCCGGTGCTGGCTCCGGCAAGACCAGCGTGATCACGCGCAAAATCGCGCACCTGATCCAGAACTGTGGCATCCGCGCCCAGTACATCGTCGCCATGACCTTTACCAACAAGGCCGCGCGCGAGATGAAAGAGCGGGTCGGCACCCTGCTGCGCGCCGGCGAAGGGCGTGGCCTGACGGTCTGTACGTTCCACAACCTCGGTCTGAACATCATCCGCAAGGAACACGTGCGGTTGGGCTACAAGCCCGGTTTCTCGATCTTCGACGAGACCGACGTCAAGTCCCTGATGACCGACATCATGCAGAAGGAATACGCGGGCGAAGACGGCGTCGACGAGATCAAGAACATGATCGGCGCTTGGAAAAACGACCTGATCCTGCCGCCTCAGGCGCTGGAGAACGCGCGTAATCCCAAGGAACAGACTGCCGCCATCGTCTACACCCACTATCAGCGCACCCTGAAAGCGTTCAACGCGGTGGACTTCGACGACCTGATCCTGCTGCCGGTAAAACTCTTCGAAGAACACGCCGACATTCTCGAAAAGTGGCAGAACAAGGTGCGTTACCTGCTGGTCGACGAATATCAGGACACCAACGCCAGCCAATACCTGCTGGTAAAGATGCTGATTGGCAAGCGCAATCAATTTACCGTGGTGGGCGACGACGACCAGTCGATCTACGCCTGGCGCGGCGCGCGGCCGGAAAACCTGATGCTGCTCAAGGACGACTATCCATCGCTGAAAGTGGTGATGCTCGAGCAGAACTACCGCTCGACGAGTCGCATCCTGCGCTGCGCCAACGTGCTGATTTCGAACAACCCGCACGAATTCGAAAAGCAGCTGTGGAGTGAGATGGGCCACGGCGACGAGATCCGCGTGATCCGTTGCCGTAACGAAGACGCCGAAGCCGAGCGCGTGGCCATGGAAATCCTCAGCCTGCACTTGCGCACCGACCGCCCGTACAGCGATTTCGCCATCCTTTATCGCGGTAACTATCAGGCCAAGCTGATCGAACTGAAGCTGCAGCACCATCAGGTGCCGTACCGCCTGAGCGGCGGCAACAGCTTCTTCGGCCGTCAGGAAGTGAAAGACCTGATGGCCTACTTCCGCCTGATCGTCAACCCGGATGACGACAACGCCTTCCTGCGGGTAATCAACGTGCCGCGCCGGGAAATCGGCTCGACCACCCTGGAAAAACTCGGCAACTACGCCACCGAACGCAAAATCTCGATGTACGCCGCCACCGACGAAATCGGTCTGGGCGAGCATCTGGACAGTCGCTTCACCGATCGCCTGTCGCGCTTCAAGCGTTTCATGGACAAGGTCCGCGAGCAGTGCGCCGGCGAAGACCCGATCTCGGCGCTGCGCAGCATGGTCATGGACATCGACTACGAGAACTGGCTGCGCACCAACAGCTCCAGCGACAAGGCGGCCGATTACCGGATGAGCAACGTCTGGTTCCTGATCGAGGCGTTGAAAAACACCCTCGAGAAGGACGAGGAAGGCGAAATGACCGTCGAGGACGCCATCGGCAAACTGGTCCTGCGCGACATGCTCGAACGTCAGCAGGAAGAGGAAGACGGTGCCGAAGGCGTGCAGATGATGACGCTGCATGCGTCCAAGGGTCTGGAATTCCCTTACGTGTTCATCATGGGCATGGAAGAAGAAATCCTCCCACACCGCTCCAGCATCGAAGCCGACACCATCGAAGAAGAACGCCGCCTGGCCTACGTGGGCATCACCCGCGCGCGCCAGACCCTGGCGTTCACCTTCGCCGCCAAGCGCAAGCAGTACGGCGAGATCATCGACTGCGCGCCGAGCCGCTTCCTCGATGAGCTGCCGCCGGACGATCTGGCCTGGGAAGGCAACGACGACACACCGACCGAAGTCAAAGTCGTGCGCGGCAATAGCGCATTGGCTGATATACGCGCGATGTTAAAGCGCTAGAATTGACCACTTTTTTTACTAGACCTTCGGCGCACAAAGCGCCAAAAGAGGACAGCTTCATGGAAGCATTGCAGCAGAAAATCCGCGAACAAGGCATTGTGCTTTCCGACCAGGTCCTGAAGGTCGACGCCTTCCTGAACCACCAGATCGACCCGGCCCTGATGAAGCTGATCGGCGACGAATTCGCCTCGCTGTTCAAGGACTCAGGCATCACCAAGATCGTCACCATCGAAGCCTCGGGCATCGCTCCGGCGATCATGACCGGTCTGAACCTCGGCGTGCCGGTGATCTTCGCCCGCAAGCAACAGTCCCTGACCCTGACGGAAAACCTGCTGTCGGCGACCGTTTACTCGTTCACCAAAAAGACCGAAAGCACCGTGGCCATCTCGCCGCGTCACCTGACCAGCAGCGACCGCGTGCTGATCATCGACGACTTCCTGGCCAACGGTAAGGCCTCGCAAGCGCTGATCTCGATCATCAAACAGGCCGGCGCGACCGTTGCCGGTCTCGGCATCGTCATCGAGAAGTCGTTCCAGGGCGGCCGCGCCGAACTGGATTCGCAGGGCTACCGCGTTGAATCGCTGGCTCGCGTGAAATCGCTGACGGGTGGCGTGGTCACCTTCATCGAATAAGCCAGCAGCACCGCAGTCCCCCTGTAGGAGTGAGCCTGCTCGCGATAGCGTAGTGTCAGCTGATATTTTCGTCGGCTGATACCCCGTCATCGCGAGCAGGCTCACTCCTACATAATGTGGCCTCACTCCATGAGTGAGCTCAGTCTCAAGCCTTCGACAAATCCATTCTGTACCCCGCCCCCGGCACCCCTTCATGCATCGCAGTTTGAATATCCGCGTACAACGCATTCGCCTCGCCGGTAGTAATCGAGCGCGAACAATCCCGTAGCACCACATGCAAAAGCACGTTCTCCTGACCCTGCAACATTCCGAGTCGCTCAATGGCTTGCGCCGGTAAATCCGAACGCTGCCAACGCCCCTTGATTCGCATCTCCTCAATCCATCCAGAACAATCCCCTGCCGCCTGCAACATCCTCTCGGTCAATACCTCTTCACTCAATCCCGGCGTTACCGCCAACGAGATATCGCGGGCAATCGACGGCAAACGAGATACCGCAGTCCAAGGATCCAGATCATGCATCTGCGCCTGCACGCGCACATTCTGATCACGCAACAAACGAATATCAGGAATGCCTTTACGCAACATCGTCAGGCGATCCAGCCCCATCCCTAAAGCCAGCCCGCCATGGCGCAGAGGATCAATCTGCAAACGCTGCAATAGCGACTTCGCGATACGCCCGCACTCTAGAACCTCAACCGACACGCCATCATTCAACACATTCACTTCAATCCCGCCCTCGGTGTAGTGATGTGGACTATCGCTATAAACCCAGGATTTTTCAGGAACGGCCGACTGCAAAATATCGCCAACAAGACGCAGTAAATGCTCATGGGATGCCAGTTCTGGATCGCCCAATACCCAAATGTCCATTTGGTGCGGCTCGGCGCAATGCCAACGATCTCGGCTATCACGCCTGAAGGTAATGCCTGGCGCTGCCAGCAAAATGGTTTGTCCCGGCTGACGAACCTCGGCGGCCCGCTGAAGCGCCGCAGGTATTTGGCTGGTGGTCTGTGTTCGCAAAAGCGAATGCTCATCGACCCAACGTGTGTGCTCACTGCCGAGGGTAATTTCTGCCGGGTCGTAACCCAGCAAACCGTAGTTTTCTTCGGCGGACACAATCCTTGGCCCAACCTGCAACTGCGCTCGGGGCCAGCCCTTTTCTTCGAGTCCCTGAAGGACTTCATTCAGTAATAGTCGAACAGCGTGATCAGGGTGGCTCTTTTCGGTTAAGTCAGTGAGGAGTAAGGCTTGGTGGACAGATGCATCTGTCAGGTATTTCTTTGATATATGCACTTTGTGCCCCTGTATTTATGGTTGGCATGAGCCCAAAAAAACAAAACCCATAAATAAAACCTAACCAGACAAGACCTCTCACCACAATTTAAAAATCTTGAATTTACAACTTTCAGATTAAGCCTACAGACGCAATCCGCTTAAATAACCGAACCACCCACCTTACAAAACAAGACGGACGAAATGATTCTTAAAAAGCGAAAATAATTATTTAACACGACCACAAACTTATGCATTAATCCGCTCACCCCCATACAACATGGGGGACCATAACAAAATCAGCAAAAGGACAATAAAATGCAAACTGAAAAAACCATAAAAGAAAATCTTAATCGAATCACTTCTGGCCCGGACAATTTCGGGTGGGCACCGTTAGCCTGGGCGCATACTGAAGATTAATTGAAAGCACCGCGCGGCAACCGCCCTTGCCGCGCACTTCAGAATAAGGAGGGTTTTATGTCACCGCCAAATATAGCGTCGGCGCTCTTCAATTATGAAGAATTTTCGATTATCGCCGACTCGAATGAATTCCTTAGAGAATGTGAGCTTTGGGGATTCGCGACGTTCAATATTACTCAGTTAGAGACGTTTCCAAAAAATAGCATCGTTTTTTCTTTCAGCAACGAAGCTGCAAAATTAACATTTGAGATCGCAAAAAAATGGAGCGGAAAAAAATCATCTTTTGCGCGACCCAAGTATTTGAACCATCCTTAGCCGCCGCGCTTTACAGCCTAAGGCTTCTGATGGACAGCGATTTTCAGCAATCGCTCTGCTCGCAGCGAGCTGTATTGAATATGCTTAATTCCCATCAGACCTTTTCGTTATCTGGCAACGAATCCAATGCAACCGTAACTATTCTTCCCCATGCACAGCCTTATGCATTGCTTGGCGAAGATGTGACCGAAAATTTCGTGCAGTCCGTCGCAGAATTTTTTGAAGTTCATTACGCACATATGAACCCATTAGAGCCCTGCCCTTTTATATTTTCAGGCACGCTGAATGTTTCTGGAATACTGACTGTACTCAGAAAGCCTAACCCCGAGTTGCCTACCGGTGTAAAAACATCTCTAAAATGGCTAAGCGATCGAATATCAAACGAAGAGACCTTACTCACAATAGAAGAAAACAACATAACCTCATTGAGAATAAATAACGAAGAACATATAAAACTTCTGGATCTGGCTGCGGGCAAACGCGGACTGAAACTTACGGAATTTGCCATCGGTGTTAACGAATCCATCTCGAATAAAATCGATTACAAAATCAACTCCCAAATGAACGAGGGAATCAGCGGTGTTCATTTAGCTATTGGTGATGGTTCCTCTGGCTACCACATAGACTTTCTTAGCCCATCCGTGAGCGTCCATCCTATTCACTCGTTAGAGTGCTCTTAATATGTAGGAGTAAGCGTGATTACGAATGCTTAGGGTCAGTCGACATCTTGTTTGACTGATACACCGTCATCGCGAGCAGGCTCACTCCTACAGTTGTTTTGGGTCAGGCAGTTATTGGATGGTGGCTTTCAGGCCGGTGAGGAGCAGGCGTTGGAAGAGGTCTTCTTTCAGGCCCTCCGGGTGGGTGAGTTGCATGCGTTCAAGATGCTCGGGGTATAGCGATGCTTCGGGGGCGTCGAGGGCGGCTTTGCCGAGTTCGAGGATTTCGGTGAGTTTGAATTTGCTTTTTAGCCAGTTCAGCGCACGCAATAGATCCCGTTCGATCGCGGTGAAATCACAGCCCAGCGGGTATTCCGGAAAGAGGTTTTTGTGCCGTGCGGCGATCGCCTGCAAACGCTGTGGCGTGTTGTCGGCGAAGCGTGGATCGAGGCGGAAATCTTTTGGCAGTTTGCCGACCTTTTGCGCTTGTTCGATCAGGCCCTGCTGGAAGCGCGAGTCACTGATGTTCAGCAGCGATTCGATCACTACGGCATCGGTTTTACCGCGCAGATCAGCGATGCCGTATTCGGTCACGACGATATCGCGCAGGTGCCGGGGGATCGTGCAGTGGCCGTATTCCCAGACGATGTTGGAACTGACGTCGCCACCGGATTCACGCCAGCTGCGCAGAATCAGAATCGAACGGGCATCGTGCAGCGCGTGGCCCTGCGCGACGAAGTTGTACTGCCCGCCGACACCGCTGAGTACCCGTCCGTCTTCGAGTTGATCCGCCACGCCAGCGCCAAGCAGGGTCATGGTGAATACGGTGTTGATGAACCGCGCATCAAGGCGTTGCAGGCGTTTGAGTTCTTCCTGTCCGTAGAGCTCGTTGATGTAGCTGATGCGGGTCATGTTGAATTCGAGGCGTTTGCTCTGTGGCAACTCACGCAGGCGCTCGTAGAAACTGCGCGGGCCAAGGAAGAAACCGCCGTGCACCGAGATGCCGTCAGTCTGTGCCGCCTCGTCGAGGGTGCCGGCGTTGGCCTGTTCCTGCGTCGGCACATCCGGGTAGACCTTGCGCCGGATGATCCCGGCATCCGCCAGCACCAGCAGGCCGTTGACGAACATTTCGCTGCAGCCGTACAGGCCTTTGGCGAACGGTCCGGTGCCGCCCTCGCGCTCAATCAACCGCGCCCATTGGCTGAGATTGATGTCATGGAGCAAGGCCTGATAACCGGCGTTATCCGCCTGACGTGCGAGCAGTGCGGCGGTCAGCGCATCGCCCATCGAGCCGATGCCTATCTGCAACGTACCCCCGTCGCGCACCAGCGTACTCGCGTGCAAGCCAATGAAATGATCCTGAAAACCGACGGGCATGTTCGGCGTGGAAAACAGCGTGCTGTTGTCCTTGGCGTCGATCAGCAGGTCGAAGGTGTCGATGTCGACTTCTGCATCGCCGGGCATGTACGGCAGATCGGTGTGGACCTGGCCGACCAGCAAAATGGTTTCCCCGGCGTCGCGGCGCTTGGCGATCATCGGCAACAGGTCGAGGGTGATATCGGGGTTGCAACTCAGGCTCAGGCGATCCGGGTGTTCGCTGCTGCTGGCCAATAACTGCGCCACCAGGTTCAGCCCGGCAGCGTTGATGTCGCGAGCGGCGTGGCTGTAATTGCTGCTGACGTAATCCTGCTGGGCCGGCGCGCTGTTGAGCAGGCTGCCGGGCTGCATGAAGAACTGTTCGATGCGGATGTTGGCGGGCAGGCTGTCGCGGTGCAGGTCGGCGAGGAAATCGAATTCCGGGTAATCACCGAATACGCGCTCGACGAAGGGTTCGATAAAGCGCTTCTGCAAGCCATCGCCCAACGCCGGGCGGCCGAGGCACAGTGCGGTATAGATCGTCAGTTGCCGCTCGGGCAGGTCTTTGATCCGCCGGTACAGCGCGTTGACGAAGTGATTGGGTTTGCCCAGGCCCAGCGGCATACCCATGTGGATATGCGCCGGCAAGCGCGCCAGCACGTCGTCCACTGCCTGTTCGATCGAACACAACTGCACCATCTGAAGCCTCCTGCCCGTTCCGTGAATAGGGGTAGACCGAGATTGCCTTGAGTTTGCTGCAAAGAACAGCTTCAGAGTGAGTGTGCGCTGTTCTTGAAATGTTTTTCCGACTCGAAATTGTTGCCCTCACCCTAACCCTCTCCCGGAGGGAGAGGGGACTGATTGGGGGTTGCTGTGAAGATACGCCGACGTGAAAGTGATGTGCTGAATCCATAATCGCCAAGGTCTTTCAGGTCGATGTCGGACGCCAGACACCTCGGTCGGCCCCCTCTCCCTCCGGGAGAGGGCTGGGGTGAGGGGCTCTTGAATCGCAGGCACAAAAAAACCGTCCGAAGACGGTTTTTTTCATCAGATGCACGCCTTACTTCAGGCCGGACATTTTCTCGATTGCGCCTTTCAGGTCAGCATCGGTGCAGTCGGCACAGGTGCCTTTAGGCGGCATAGCGTTGATGCCTGTAATGGCCTTGGCCAGGATGCCGTCGAGGCCGCCCTGGTGATCGGCGCGTTCCTTCCAGGCTGCGGTATCGCCGATTTTCGGCGCGCCTAAAAGGCCGGAGCCATGGCACGCGTTGCAATGTTTGGCAATGATTGAGTCTGGAGTCTTCGCATCACCGCCGCCGGCAGTCGCAGCCACTTCCATCCCTTTGCATTCCTGCCCCTGTACACACACCTGGCCAACCGGCTCGAGGCGTTTGGCAATGTCGTCATTCGTCGCAGCTTGAGCGCTGACAGCCCAGAGGGCCAGTACGGTTGCTGGTGCAGCCAGCATTTTCATAATTAGATTCACGCGTTCACCCTCAATGGTGGCTATTCACGCCTGCGGCCACGGTTCGCAGGCGGGCGGAAGTATAGCGGGTAGCCCGTCACACTGAAACAACCCCATAGTCGAAGGGGTTATACCGCACGGTAGAAAAACTGTCCGGGTGCCTTTGCCATAATGGCCTGGCGCCTCTTTGTTAAAAATTCGCCGGCGTGGCTGCGCTGATTAGTCGCGCAGGCGCGTCGAACGGATTACGGAAACGATGCGGCTTGGTACTTTCAAAGTAGTAGCTGTCGCCGGCTTCGAGAATAAAAGTTTCCAGACCCACCACCAGTTCCAGACGACCTTCCACCAGAATCCCGGTTTCTTCGCCTTCATGGGTGAGCATTTCTTCGCCGGTGTCAGCGCCCGGCGGGTAGATTTCATTGAGGAATGCGATGGCGCGGCTGGGGTGCGCGCGGCCGACCAGTTTCATGGTCACGGCTCCGTCGGAAATGTCGATCAGCTCGTTGGCCTTGTAGACGATCTGGGTCGGGACTTCCTGCAGGATTTCTTCGGAAAAGAACTCGACCATGGACATGGGGATGCCCCCCAGCACCTTTCTCAGCGAACTGATCGAAGGGCTGACGCTGTTCTTTTCGATCATCGAAATGGTGCTGTTGGTGACGCCCGCGCGTTTGGCGAGTTCACGCTGGGAAAGCCCTTTGAGCTTGCGGATCGATTGCAGTCGTTCACCGACGTCCAAGGCGGGAGCCTCCTGATGTTGTAAGAATATTGAGCGTTATCATGGCGACAGCGTTCAGTATTTACAACACTTGGCCCCCGCAGTGGCGTCAACCCTCGGAATAGAGCCTTGGCACTCGACGCAGGTTGCAGAAGATCTGGTACGGAATGGTGTCCGCCCACTGCGCCACTTCGCTGGCGAGGATGTTTTTGCCCCACAGTTCGACGCTCGAACCGAGGTCTGCTTCCGGCACATCGGTCAGATCGATGCAGAGCATGTCCATCGACACTCGACCGAGGATGCGACTGCGCTTGCCAGCCACCAAAACCGGCGTACCGGTCGGCGCCTGACGCGGGTAGCCGTCGGCGTAACCCATGGCGACCACGCCGATGCGCATAGGCTTGTCGGTGATGAATTTGGCGCCGTAGCCGATCGGCTCGCCAGCGGGCAGCTCACGGACGCAGATGACTTTCGATTCCAGGGTCATCACCGGTTGCAGGCGATCAGCCACGGCGTTGGCTTCTTCGAACGGCGTGGCGCCGTATAGCATGATGCCCGGACGCACCCAGTCGCTGTGAATCTGCGGCCAACCGAGCACCGCCGGCGAGTTACGCAGGCTGACTTCCGCCGCCAGGCCCTGACGCGCCGCTTCAAACACCGCGACCTGCTCGGTGCTGCTCTGCGCGTGCAACTCATCGGCGCGGGCGAAGTGGCTCATCAACACGATCTTCGCCACTTTGCCGCTGGCCAGCAGACGCTGGTAAGCCGCCGGATAATCCTTTGGATGCAAACCGACGCGGTGCATGCCCGAATCGAGCTTCAGCCACACGGTAATCGGTTTGCTCAGTGTTGCCTGCTCGATCGCTTCGAGCTGCCACAGCGAGTGCACCACCGTCCAGAAATCATGCTCGACGATCAACGCCAGCTCATCGGCCTCGAAGATCCCTTCCAGCAACAACACCGGCGCACGAATACCGGCAGCGCGCAGCTCCAAAGCCTCCTCGATGCAGGCCACGGCAAAACCGTCGGCCTCGGCTTCCAGCGCCTGCGCGCAACGCACCGCGCCATGGCCATAGGCGTCCGCCTTGATCACGGCAAGCGCCTTGGCACCGGTGACTTCGCGGGCAATTCGGTAGTTGTGGCGCAGGGCTTCTAGGTCGATCAGGGCACGGGCAGGACGCATGGCGGCAGACTTCTAGGCGGTCATGGGAAGAAAAACCGGCGCCGACTGACGACGTGAACCGCCAACAGCGCCGGGAGAGGGATCTTTACAACGGTTACGGCAGCGCGGCGACGATAGAGATTTCTACCAGAATGCTCGGCTTGGCCATTTTCGCTTCGACGGTGGCACGGGCCGGGGCAGCGCCTTTTGGCAGCCACTGGTCCCACACCGAGTTCATCCCGGCGAAGTGCGCTTCGATGTCGTTCAGGTAGATCGTCGCCGACAACAGATGCTGTTTGTCAGTCCCGGCCAGATCAAGCAAACGCTCGATATTGGCCAGTACGTCACGGGTCTGCTGTTCAATCCCGGCGTCGAAGTCGTCGCCGACCTGCCCCGCCAGATACACGGTGCCGTTGTGGCTGACGATCTGACTCATGCGCTCATTGGTGAGCTGGCGCTGGATTGCCATGTTTTGCGGACTCCTGAGTTTTGTTGCCGTAACGGGAAATATCGAGGCCTTCGGCGCTGATCTGTGGCTTTTTCTTCGCCATCAGGTCGGCCAGCAAACGACCGGAACCGCACGCCATGGTCCAACCGAGCGTGCCATGACCGGTGTTGAGAAACAGGTTCTTGAACGGCGTGGCGCCAACGATCGGCGTGCCGTCCGGTGTGGTCGGACGCAGACCGGTCCAAAAACTTGCCTCAGCCAGATTGCCGCCCTGAGGATAAAGGTCGTTGACGATCATCTCCAGGGTTTCGCGGCGGCGCGGGTTGAGCGACAGGTCAAAACCGGCAATCTCGGCCATGCCGCCGACGCGGATGCGGTTGTCGAACCGGGTGATCGCGACCTTGTAGGTCTCATCGAGAATGGTCGAGGTCGGGGCCATCGCCGGGTTGGTGATCGGCACAGTCAGCGAGTAACCCTTGAGCGGATACACCGGGGCCTTGATGCCCAGCGGTTTGAGCAGTTGCGGCGAGTAGCTGCCGAGGGCCAGCACGTAGCGGTCGGCGGTTTCCAGCTTGCCGTCGATCCACACACCGTTGATGCGATCACCGGCGTAGTCGAGTTTCTGAATGTCCTGGCCGAAGCGGAATTCGACACCGAGTTTCACCGCCATTTCGGCGAGACGCGTGGTGAACATCTGGCAGTCGCCAGTCTGGTCGTTCGGCAGGCGCAGGGCACCGGCGAGAATGTCAGTGACACCTGCCAGCGCTGGCTCAACGCGAGCAATGCCGGCGCGGTCGAGGACTTCAAACGGTACGCCGGACTCTTTCAGCACGGCGATGTCTTTGGCGGCGTTATCCAGTTGCGCCTGGGTGCGGAACAGCTGAGTCGTGCCGAGGCTGCGGCCTTCGTAGGCAATGCCGGTTTCGGCGCGCAGTTCATCGAGGCAGTCGCGGCTGTACTCGGACAGACGCACCATGCGCTCCTTGTTCACCGCGTAACGGCTGGCAGTGCAGTTGCGCAGCATCTGCGCCATCCACAGGTACTGGTCGATGTCGGCGGTGGCCTTGATCGCGAGAGGGGCGTGGCGTTGCAGCAGCCACTTGATCGCCTTCAGCGGCACGCCCGGCGCGGCCCACGGCGAGGCGTAGCCCGGCGACACCTGGCCGGCGTTGGCGAAACTGGTCTCCATGGCCGCAGCTGGCTGCCGGTCGACCACCACCACTTCGAACCCGGCACGGGCCAGATAGTAAGCACTGGCGGTACCGATGACGCCGCTACCCAAGACCATTACGCGCATTTTTGTATCCCTCATCGCGGCAGGGCCGCGTACGTCTGTTGTTAGAGCAATGATGCGCGCAGTGTAAAAAAGAAATGCCAGTGCTTTTCACTATATAAGCGCCTATATTTGGCGACAATTCTCGGCAAAAACCCTTTTCACGGAGGCGCATCCCCTATGCGTACCAACACTCAGACCAAACGTGAGCTGGACAAGATCGACCGCAACATCTTGCGGATCCTGCAGGCGGACGGACGGATTTCCTTTACCGAACTCGGGGAAAAGGTCGGCCTCTCCACCACGCCGTGCACCGAGCGGGTGCGGCGCCTGGAGCGCGAAGGGATCATCATGGGCTACAACGCCCGGCTGAATCCGCAGCACTTGAAGGGTAGCTTGCTGGTGTTCGTCGAGATCAGCCTCGACTACAAGTCCGGCGACACTTTCGAGGAGTTCCGCCGCGCGGTACTGAAGTTGCCGCACGTGCTGGAGTGTCATCTGGTATCAGGGGATTTCGACTACCTGGTGAAGGCGCGGATTTCCGAGATGGCCTCGTACCGCAAGCTGCTGGGCGACATTCTGCTGAAGCTGCCGCATGTCCGCGAGTCGAAGAGTTATATCGTGATGGAAGAGGTGAAGGAGAGCCTGAGCTTACCTATTCCGGATTGAAGATCGGTGGCGCTCCATTCGCGAGCAGGCTCGCTCCCACAGGGGAATGCATTCCAAATGTGGGAGCGAGCCTGCTCGCGAAAGCGTCGACTCGGTCCCGAGTGAACGCGTTAAACCAACACCTGCCGATGCGCCGCCATGTACTCGAAAATCTGCTTTTCAACGCGCGGATGAATCAGCTCCACCGGCCGCCGCTCATTCGGGCAAGGCAAGGTTTTCGTCGTACCGAACAACCGGCAAATCAGCGGTCGCTCTTCATATACCGTGCAGCCATTCGGCCCCAGGTGCACACAGTTCAACTCCTCCATCGCCGCATCCTGCTCGGCGCGGGTCTTGCGCGGCAGGCGCGCCATTTCTTCCGGCGAAGTGGTCACCGGCCCGCAGCAGTCATGGCAGCCGGGCACGCACTCGAACGAGGGGATCTGCTGACGCAAAGTGCGGATTTTCTGGCTGTTGCAGCTCATTGCAGCGGTAACCGAGGTGAAATAGACGGCAATTGTGCCGCAAAAGCCGCGATCCAGACACCGCAGGCCGACCAGTGTTGCCCACGTTCGGGCGTGCGGCTTATGCTCCGTCAAATTTTCTCGACACTTAGCCGTTGGATGACGCCCATGACTGCCCGCGCCTTCACCTCCGCGAGCCAACCCCACGTTGCCTCTTACTACGCCGCCAGCAGCCTGCCGCAGCCGGATCATCCTGCGCTGCAAGGTGAAATGGTGGCTGATGTCTGCGTGGTCGGCGGCGGGTTTTCCGGGTTGAACACGGCGCTGGAACTGGCTGAACGCGGCCTCAGCGTGGTGTTGCTCGAGGCGCACAAGATCGGCTGGGGCGCCAGCGGCCGCAACGGCGGGCAGCTTATTCGCGGGGTCGGTCACGGCCTCGATCAGTTCACCAACGTCATTGGTGCCGACGGCGTGCGCGAGATGAAACTGATGGGCCTGGAAGCGGTGGAAATCGTTCGCCAGCGGGTCGAGCACTTTCAGATTGCCTGCGACTTGACCTGGGGCTACTGCGATCTCGCCAACAAGCCGTCCGACCTCGAAGGTTTTGCCGAAGACGCCGAAGAACTGCGCGGCCTCGGTTATCGCTACGAAACCCGCTTGCTGCAAGCCAACGAGATGCACACGGTGGTCGGTTCCAAGCGCTACGTTGGCGGCTTGATCGACATGGGTTCCGGGCATCTGCATCCGCTTAACCTGGCCTTGGGCGAAGCAGCAGCGGCGCAGCAACTAGGCGTGAAGCTGTTCGAGCACTCGGCAGTGACCCGTATCGATTACGGCTCTGAAGTGAAAATCCATACCGCTCAGGGTTCGGTGCGCGCCAAAACATTGGTGCTCGGTTGCAACGCCTATCTCAATGATCTGAATCCACAACTCAGCGGCAAAGTCCTGCCGGCCGGCAGCTACATCATCGCCACCGAACCGTTGAGCGAAGAGCAGGCACACAACCTGTTGCCGCAGAACATGGCGGTCTGCGACCAACGTGTGGCGTTGGATTACTACCGGCTCTCGGCGGATCGTCGTTTGCTGTTCGGCGGGGCCTGCCATTACTCGGGACGCGACCCGAAAGACATCGCCGCGTACATGCAGCCGAAGATGCTCGAAGTGTTTCCGCAACTGGCCGGGGTGAAGATCGATTATCAGTGGGGCGGCATGATCGGTATCGGCGCGAACCGCTTGCCGCAGATTGGGCGGCTCGCGGATCAGCCGAATGTGTATTACGCCCAGGCGTACTCCGGGCACGGGGTGAATGCCACGCACCTGGCGGGCAAGTTATTGGCCGAAGCGATCAGCGGGCAGCACAGCGGGGGCTTTGATCTGTTTGCCAAGGTGCCGCATATCACCTTCCCGGGCGGCAAGCATTTGCGTTCGCCGTTGTTGGCACTCGGCATGTTGTGGCATCGGATGAAAGAGCTGGTCTGATGGTTTTGCGGCGCTCATGAGGCCGCTTTCGCGAGCAGGCTCGCTCCCACAGGGGATCTGCGGTGGATGGGAATCTTGTATCCACTGAAGATCAATGTGGGAGCGAGCCTGCTCGCGAAGGGGCCGCAAGAACAATACAGATCTCAGATCCGCCAGAACGGCTTTAACCCCTCCTCCAGCGCCTGCTCACGGGTCAGCCCGATATCCTTGAGCTGATCCGCCGTCAGCGCCAGCAACGCCTTGCGCGTGTGCAGACGATGCCAGAACAGATTCCAGCGACTCAGGCCGGACGGTGCGTTACGCATGATCTCATTGCGTGCACGATCCTTCTGCCCTGCCGCCAGTTCCTGACTGTGTAACGTCAGCCGCACATCGCTCAAGCCGTTCATTTTCAATGCTCCTGTTTACTTGGGTAGCCAGAGATTCCATGATGCGCGGGCGAGCAAAACCATTACAGATTCAAAGCAACTGTATTAACCCCATACAGATTTGCCGCTTTACTGACTGAATTGTCGATTTTTGCCGTATCTGTACTGGTTTATCGAATCATCTGCACCGAGGCAGCGCCATGACCCTTTATGTAAACCTTGCCGAATTGCTCGGCACGCGCATCGAAAACGGCTTCTATCGACCCGGCGATCGGTTGCCGTCGGTGCGCGCCTTGAGCGTCGAACACGGGGTCAGCCTGAGCACGGTGCAACAGGCCTATCGCATGCTCGAAGACAGCGGTCTGGCCACGCCGAAACCCAAATCAGGCTACTTTGTGCCAGTCGGTCGCGAACTGCCGGAACTGCCCGTCGTCGGCCGCCCGGCGCAACGGCCGGTGGAGATTTCGCAATGGGATCAGGTGCTGGAATTGATTCGCGCGGTGCCGCGCAAGGACATCGTGCAACTGGGTCGCGGCATGCCCGACATCAGCTCGCCGACCATGAAACCGTTGCTGCGCGGCTTGGCACGAATCAGCCGCCGTCAGGACATGCCCGGTCTGTATTACGACAACATTCACGGCACCCTCGAACTGCGCGAACAGATCGCTCGACTGATGCTCGATTCCGGCTGCCAGTTGAGCGCCAGCGATCTGGTGATCACCACCGGTTGCCACGAAGCGCTGTCCACCAGCATCCACGCGATCTGCGAACCGGGCGACATCGTCGCGGTCGATTCGCCGAGTTTCCACGGCGCCATGCAGACGCTCAAAGGCCTGGGCATGAAGGCCCTGGAAATCCCCACCGACCCGCTCACCGGGATCAGCCTTGAAGCGTTGGAACTGGCGCTCGAACAATGGCCGATCAAAGTCATCCAGCTCACCCCGAACTGTAACAACCCGCTCGGCTACATCATGCCGGAGTCACGCAAACGCGCCCTGCTTACCCTCGCCCAGCGCTTCGACGTGGCGATCATCGAGGACGATGTGTACGGCGAGCTGGCCTACACCTACCCGCGTCCGCGCACGATCAAATCCTTCGACGAAGACGGCCGCGTGCTGCTGTGCAGTTCGTTTTCCAAGACCTTGGCGCCGGGGCTGCGGATTGGTTGGGTCGCACCGGGCCGCTACCTCGAGCGCGTGCTGCACATGAAATACATCAGCACCGGATCGACCGCACCGCAGCCACAGATCGCCATCGCCGAATTCCTCAAGGCCGGCCACTTCGAACCGCACTTGCGGCGCATGCGCACGCAATATCAGCGCAGCCGCGACATGATGATCGATTGGGTGACCCGCTATTTCCCGGCAGGTACCCGCGCCAGCAGGCCGCAAGGCAGCTTTTTGCTCTGGGTCGAATTGCCGGAAGGCTTCGACACCTTGAAACTCAATCGTGAGTTACACGACCAAGGCGTACAGATTGCCGTCGGCAGCATCTTTTCCGCCTCGGGCAAGTACCGCAATTGCCTGCGGATGAACTACGCTGCCAAACCGACAGCGCAGATCGAAGAGGCGGTGCGCAAGGTCGGGGCGACGGCCATCAAACTGCTCGCTGAAGCCGACTGACCTTTTTCCAGAGACCAGCGTCCATATGCCGACCCCAGCCGCCAACCGGAACGATCCTACGTGAGCTTCAGACAGCCCCTACTCGCTTTGCTGTTACTCGCCTCGTTCCTGAGCGGCTGTGCCAGTTTCGATGTGCCGCGCGAGCCCAGCCAGGCGTTGCCAGCGGCCGATTCCAGCTTCGGCCGTTCGATCCAGGCGCAAGCGGCGCCCTATCAAGGCCGCTCGGGGTTTCGCCTACTGTCGAACAGCAGCGAGGCGTTCACCGCCCGCGCCGAACTGATCCGCAACGCCCAGTCCAGCCTCGATCTGCAGTACTACATCGTCCACGACGGCATCAGCACGCGGATGCTGGTGGAGGAATTGCTCAAGGCCGCTGATCGCGGCGTGCGCGTGCGCATCCTCCTCGATGACACCACCAGCGATGGCCTCGACCAGATCATCGCGACACTCGCGGCGCATCCGCAGATTCAGATTCGCCTGTTCAACCCGCTGCACCTTGGTCGCAGTACCGGCGTCACGCGGGCAGCGGGCCGCTTGTTCAATCTGTCGCTGCAACACCGGCGCATGCACAACAAGCTGTGGCTGGCGGACAACAGCGTGGCCATCGTTGGCGGGCGCAATCTGGGGGACGAGTATTTCGACGCCGAGCCAAACCTGAATTTCACCGACATCGACATGCTCAGCGTCGGCCCGGTGGCCGAGCAACTGGGCCACAGTTTCGACCAGTACTGGAACAGCGCGCTGAGCAAACCGATCGACGAGTTCCTCACCAGCCAACCAACCGCCAAGGATCTGCAGAACACCCGCACGCGCCTGGAAGAATCGCTGGAAGACACGCGCAAACAGAATCATGCGCTGTATCAACAGTTGATGACGTTCAAGACTGCGCCGCGCATGGACATCTGGCGCAAAGAGCTGATCTGGGCATGGAATCAGGCGCTGTGGGACGCGCCGAGCAAGGTCTTGGCCAAGGGCGAGCCGGATCCGCAATTGCTGCTGACCACGCAACTGGCACCCGAGCTCAGAGGCGTGAGCAAAGAGCTGATCATGATTTCGGCGTACTTCGTGCCGGGCCAGCCGGGGCTGGTTTACCTGACCGGTCGTGCCGATGCGGGCGTCTCGGTGAGCCTGCTGACCAACGCGCTGGAGGCCACCGATGTGCCGGCGGTGCATGGCGGCTATGCGCCGTATCGCAAAGCGTTGCTGGAGCATGGCGTGAAGTTGTATGAACTGCGCCGTCAGCCTGGGGATAACTATGGCAGCGGCCCGCATGTGTTTTACAGCAAGTCGTTTCGTGGCTCGGACTCAAGCCTGCACAGCAAGGCGATGATCTTCGATCGGCAGAAGTCGTTTATCGGCTCGTTCAACTTTGATCCGCGTTCGGTTTTGTGGAACACCGAAGTCGGGGTGTTGGTGGACAGCCCGGAACTGGCCGGGCATGTGCGCGAACTGGCGCTGCAAGGCATGGCGCCAGCGCTGAGTTACGAGGCGAAGTTACAGGATGGCCGGATTGTCTGGGTCACTGAGGACAACGGCCAGATGCACACCCTGACCAAGGAGCCGGGGAGTTGGTGGCGGCGGTTCAACGCGTGGTTCAGCACTACTGTCGGCCTTGAACGAATGCTTTGAAAAGCAAAGGATCGCAGCCTTCGGCAGCTCCTACAGAACGAATGCATTTCAACTGTAGGAGCTGCCGAAGGCTGCGATCTTTTGATCTTAGGCAGGCTCGGTTATCGGTCCGAATGCCCCTTGGCGCAAAAGCAGAATCACCAAACCAAACGCCCCAATCGCCATCAACAACGGCAACGCATGCCCATTGATCCACTGGCTGCCCGCCCCGGCCGCGAGCGGCCCGACCAGACATCCCACGCCCCACAGCTGCGCAATATGCGCATTCGCCCGCACCAGCGCATCGTCACGATAACGCTCGCCGATCAGAATCAGCGACAGCGTGAACAAACCACCGGCACTCGCCCCGAATAGCACCCACAACGGCCAGATCAGCAGCGTGTCGAGCAACATTGGAATCGCCAGACTCGACAGCATCAACACCACGGCGCAACCGGCGAATAGCGTACGCCGCGACAAGTAATCGGCCAACGCGCCAATCGGCAACTGGAGCAACGCATCGCCGACCACCACCGTGCTGACCATCGCCAGCGCGATTTCAGCGGTGAAGCCCTGTTGCAGGCAATACACCGGCAGCAACGTCAGGATCATCGCCTCGAACGCGGCGAACAACGACACCGCCCAGGCAATTGCCGGCAGCTCGCGAGCAAATCCCCACAGATCGCGGAACGTCACACTGCTGGCTTCACTGCTCGGTGCACCACTGCGGCCCAATAGAAGCAAAGGCGAAACCAACAGCAGACCGACGCCGACCCAGAATCCGTAATCCTTTTCGGTGCCGAGCGCACCCAGCAGCAATGGGCCAGACAACTGGCTCAACGCATAGCTGCTGCCGTACAGCGCCACCAAGCGACCGCGCCAGTGCTCGACCACCAGTTGATTGATCCAGCTCTCGCCGAGGATGAACACGATGGTCAGGATCACTCCGATCATCAGCCGTAGGACCAGCCAGACCGGATAGCTCGGCAGCAGCGCCAACAAACCGATCGACAGCGCCCCGGCCCACAGGCACAGGCGCATCAGGTTCGCCGTACCGAAACGTGCCGCCAGATGGCTGGAAATTTTCGCGCCCAACAACACGCCAATCGCCGGCATCGCCGCCATTACCCCAATGGCGAAGGAACCGTAACCCCAGCCTTCCAGGCGCAACGACACCAACGGCATACTGACCCCCAGGGCCAGACCGACACTCAAGACAGACGCCAACACGGCGAAATATGTCGCCCACCGCATGTTCCACGCTCCTGTGGATAATTATTTTTAGAGACCACATCAAGCAAATGTGGGAGCGAGCCTGCTCGCGAAAGCGGTTTCACATTCAGCACATGGGCTGACTGATACACCGCTTTCGCGAGCAGGCTCGCTCCCACAGGGATCTGCCTCGTCTGGAGGATCTGCTCTTGCGAACAGACCCTCCTAACGGCTTACAGCTTGATCCACGTCGCCTTCAGCTCTGTGTACTTGTCGAATGCGTGCAGCGACTTGTCGCGGCCGTTGCCCGACTGTTTGAAGCCGCCGAACGGCGCAGTCATGTCGCCGCCATCGTACTGATTGACCCACACGCTGCCGGCACGCAGGGCCTTGGCGGTCAGGTGCGCCTTGGAGATGTCCTGGGTCCAGACCGCAGCGGCCAAACCATACGGCGTGTCGTTGGCGATCTGGATGGCTTCTTCAGCGGTATCGAAAGCGATAACCGACAGCACTGGCCCGAAGATCTCTTCCTGAGCGATCTTCATCGCATTGCTCACGCCGTCGAAAATCGTTGGCTCAACATAAGTGCCACCGGTTTCCTGCAGAATGCGCTTGCCGCCAGCCACCAGTTTGGCGCCATCGGTATGACCGGATTCGATGTACGACAGCACGGTGTTCATCTGCTGGGTGTCGACCAGCGCACCGACGTTGGTTGCCGGATCCAGCGGATTGCCCGGCTTCCAGGTTTTCAGCGCCTCGATCACCATCGGCAAGAACTTGCCTTTGATGGAACGCTCGACCAGCAGACGCGAACCAGCGGTGCAAACTTCGCCCTGGTTGAAGGCGATGGCGCTGGCGGCGGATTCGGCAGCGGCTTGCAGGTCCGGCGCATCGGCAAAGACGATGTTCGGGCTCTTGCCACCGGCCTCCAGCCAGACGCGTTTCATGTTCGATTCGCCGGAGTAGATCATCAGTTGCTTGGCGATCTTGGTCGAACCGGTGAACACCAGTGTGTCGACGTCGTTGTGCAGGGCCAGCGCCTTGCCAACGGTATGACCATAGCCCGGCAGCACGTTGAGCACGCCTTTCGGAATACCGGCCTCAACGGCCAGCGCAGCGATGCGGATGGCGGTCAGCGGGGATTTTTCCGACGGCTTGAGGATCACCGAGTTACCGGTCGACAGCGCCGGGCCGAGTTTCCAGCAGGCCATCATCAATGGGAAGTTCCACGGTACGATGGCGCCGACTACACCGACTGGCTCGCGGGTCACCAGACCCAGTTGATCGTGCGGAGTCGCCGCGACTTCGTCGTAAATCTTGTCGATCGCTTCACCGCTCCAGCTCAGCGCTTGCGCCGCGCCCGGGACGTCGATGTACAGCGAATCGCTGATCGGCTTGCCCATGTCGAGGGTTTCGAGCAGGGCCAGTTCTTCGGCGTGCTGCTTGAGCAGGCCGGCAAAACGGATCATGGTGGCTTTGCGTTTGGTCGGCGCCAGGCGCGACCAGACGCCGGAATTGAAGGTGGCGCGGGCATTTTCCACGGCGCGTTGAGCGTCGGCGGCGTCACAGCTGGCAATCTTGCCGAGCAGACGGCCATCGACCGGGCTGATGCACTCGAAGGTCTCGCCGGAGACGGCGTCAGTGTATTCGCCATTCAGGTAGGCGCGGCCTTCGATTTTCAGGTCGCGGGCGCGTTGTTCCCAGTCGGCACGAGTCAGGGTGGTCATTTCGAGTGTCCTCCGCTTGTTGAATACGAGCGCCGCGCGATCTTCGCCAGCGTCCTCAAGAATTCTGCCCGGCCAGCCGGTTTTTCGGCCAGAGGCACCCGCCACCCTAAACCAGCGGCCGGGGTTGTTTCAATATATTTGACATAAGGTGGCCATACGGCCTTGCGGTGTTGATTTTAATCAACATAGACTTTGGCCCTTTCCAGCCAATCGCGCCGTATTCACGGGGGATAACAACAATGAACATCCAGAACGTCGTCGACATCAGCCTTACCAGCAGCGAAGCCGAACGCTATCGCCCGGATCCGGCGAAAGTGCTCAAGGGCGATCCTGAACAAGCTGTGTTCCATCAATACGACAGCCCGTGTGGGCAGATGGGCGTTGGCGTGTGGGAAGGTGCGGTTGGGCAGTGGACGGTGAACTACACCGAGCATGAATACTGCGAAATCCTCCAGGGCGTTTCGGTGCTGCGTGATGGTGAGGGCAATGCCAAGACGTTGCGCGTCGGCGACCGGTTTGTGATTCCGGCGGGGTTTCGCGGCACTTGGGAAGTGCTTGAGGCTTGCCGCAAGGTCTATGTGATCTTTGAACAGAAAAGCTGATCCGACACACACGGTGACGAGCAGGGTAAGGCATATCCAGCAGGTTTGAGTGAAACTTCGACTGGTCGCTTAGGAATCGAGAAAAGATCAGTCAAACCAAGAGGTTAGTCTGATTCGATGAATAAGGGGCCTTAACTCAAACCAAAGCAAGGAGGCACAATGTCCAGCCAATGCAATCTCTACAACGCGCAATTTTTCCTCGGTGATTTTGCTACTACTGACAATCTGCTCGCTGTGCGCAACGCAGCCGGAGTAACAAAGCATCGCCTCGAAGTGCCGGACGGCATGTACAACCTGCGCACTGATGCGGACCGCATCAGGGTCCTGGTCAACGAGAAAAACGAGATCATTGAACTGATCTGTGGTTGATCGATCACGCTTCAAGGCAACAAAAAAGGCCCGTATCGTGAGATACGGGCCTTTTTCGTAAGTCCGGAAAAATCAATTACTTGATTTTGCCTTCCTTGTAGATCACGTGCTTGCGAACAACCGGATCATATTTCTTGATCTCGATTTTGTCCGGGGTAGTACGCTTGTTCTTGTCGGTAGTGTAGAAGTGACCAGTACCGGCGCTCGAGATCAAACGAATCAATTCACGCATGATTAGCTCCCTTAAATCTTGCCATCGCGGCGAAGTTCGGCGAGCACGACAGTGATGCCACGCTTGTCGATGATACGCATGCCTTTGGCAGATACGCGCAGACGCACAAAACGTTTCTCTTCTTCAACCCAGAAGCGGTGATGCTGCAGGTTCGGCAGGAAACGACGACGGGTTTTGTTGTTTGCGTGGGAAATGTTATTCCCAGTCACCGGACCCTTACCGGTAACTTGACATACTCTCGACATGCCTCAGCCCTCTAAAACCACATGCCCAACCCGGCATGGGTTGGCCGCTTAATCTCTCAGTCATTTGGCGCCAGGCGCCGCGTTTCTTTAGAGGTCTTACCGGCTACACCTACAGTGAAGGAACCGGGCCCCTAGAAAAGAGCGCTGCTTTATACCAGAAAGACTTCGGAGCAACAACAATCGGTGTGCAATCAATCGGTAAAAAGGCGTTTTTTTGGCCCGCGAGCGCCTTGGATAAAGGCTGGCAACGGTTTTTACCACTCGTCGCAGAAAACCACCCTTGCCGGCGGTTCAGACTTTTTAACGCGCGCCACGGTCTGAAAAACCGCCATCACTGTGCCCCGAAAATGCAAAAGGGGGATAGTCATTTGTAATCCAGACCTCTAGGGTAGGCCTTTTCCAGACTGCACTTGCAGATGGGCCTTCGATCTGTAAAAGGAAACCGACCATGCGCCTCGCTGCCCTACCCCTGTTGCTCGCCCCGCTCCTGCTGAGCCCCCTGGCCCAGGCCGCCGCGCTGAGCGTCTGCACCGAGGCCAGCCCTGAAGGGTTCGACGTGGTGCAATACAACTCGTTGACCACCACCAACGCCTCGGCGGACGTACTGATGAACCGTCTGGTGGATTTCGACACCGCCAGCGGCAAAGTCGTGCCGAGCCTGGCCGACAGTTGGGAAGTCAGCACCGATGGCCTGACTTACGTGTTCAAGCTGCGTCCGCAGGTGAAATTTCACACCACCGAATACTTCAAGCCAAGCCGTGAACTGACCGCCGAAGACGTCAAATTCAGCTTCGACCGCATGCTCGACCCGGCCAATCCGTGGCACAAGGTCGCCCAGAGCGGCTTCCCGCATGCGCAATCGATGCAGTTGCCCGCGCTGATCAAGAAGATCGACGCGCTCGATCCGTTGACCGTGCGCTTCACCCTTGATCACCCGGACTCGACCTTCCTGGCGACTCTGAGCATGGGCTTCGCTTCGATCTACTCCGCCGAATACGCCGACAAACTGATGAAGGCCGGCGCGACGGACAAGCTCAACAGCCAGCCAATCGGCACCGGCCCGTTCGTGTTCAACCGCTTCCAGAAAGATGCAGCCATCCGCTACAAGGCCAACCCGGATTACTTCCGCGGCAAGCCTTCGGTTGACCCGTTGATCTTCGCCATCACCCCGGACGCTAACGTGCGCCTGCAAAAACTGCGGCGCAATGAATGCCAAATCGCCCTCTCGCCAAAACCTTTGGACGTACAGGCCGCGCTGAAAGAGCCGACGCTAAAAGTCGAAAAGACTGACGCGTTCATGACCGCTTTCGTTGGCATCAACAGCCAGCATCCGCCGCTGGACAAGCCGGAAGTGCGTCAGGCGATCAACCTCGCGTTCGACAAGGCCAATTACATCAAGGCTGTGTTTGAAGACACCGCCGAAGCGGCCAACGGCCCTTACCCGCCGAACACCTGGAGTTACGCGAAGAGCTTGCCGGGTTACCCGCACGATGTTGCCAAAGCCAAGGCGCTGATGGCCAAGGCTGGATTGAAAGACGGTTTCCAGACCACGATCTGGACGCGTCCGTCGGGCAGTCTCCTCAACCCGAACCCAAGTTTGGGTGCGCAGATGTTGCAGTCGGATCTGGCGGAAATCGGCATTCAGGCGGAAATCCGCGTGATCGAGTGGGGTGAATTGATCCGCCGCGCCAAGGCCGGCGAGCATGATCTGTTGTTCATGGGTTGGGCGGGTGACAACGGTGACCCGGACAACTTCCTCACGCCGCAGTTTTCCTGTGCGGCGGTCAAGTCGGGCACCAACTTCGCCCGCTACTGCAATGCCGATCTGGACAAGTTGATCAGCGCCGGCAAGACCACCAGCGAACAAGGCGTGCGCACCAAGCTGTACGAACAGGCGCAGACGCAGATTCAGCAGCAGGCGTTGTGGCTACCGCTGGCGCACCCAACCGCCTACGCACTGACGCGTAAAGACGTGCAGGGTTACTCCGTGAGCCCGTTTGGCCGGCAGGACTACTCCAAAACCAGCGTCAAGCCGTAAGCGACAAGCCTCAAGCTAGAGCCCTCCGCGCATGGCTCTAGCTTGCCGCTTGCCGCTCGATGCTTGCCGCTGCTTTTTTACATCCAGCCACACTCCGCCATCGACAGCGGCTCCCCATCGCCAACGATGAAGTGATCGAGCACCCGCACATCGATCAACTCCAGCGTCTTCTGCAGACGCTTGGTCAGCAATCGATCTGCCTGACTGGGGTCGGTATTCCCCGATGGATGGTTGTGGCACAGGATCAGCGCCGCCGCGTTATTGGCCAGACATCGCTTCACAACCTCGCGGGGATGCACGCTGGTGTTGTCGATCGAGCCACGAAAAAGTATCTCGAAATTCAGTACTTGATGTTTGGAGTCGAGAAACAGGCAACCAAACACCTCATGCGGTTCGTGACGCAGCATCGATTTCAGATAATCGCGAACGACCTGAGGGTTTTCCAGGGCTGGTTTCTGCCGTGATTTCTCAGCCAGATGCCGCCTGTTCATTTCCTGAGCCGCCTGCAGTTGCGCAAACTTCGCCGGCCCGAGCCCTAATTGTTTGCTGAATGCGTGCTGATCGGCCTCGAGCAGCAAACGCAGGCTGCCGAATTGAGTCAACAGATTGCGCGCCAGGTCCACAGCGCTTATTCCGGGCAATCCGGTGCGCAGAAAAATCGCCAGTAACTCAGCGTCCGAAAGACTCGCTGCCCCGTGTTCCAACAACCTTTCCCGCGGGCGTTCCGCCGCAGGCCAATCGCGAATACTCATACACATTCCCTGTCTGTGGGCGCCGCTGTTCCGTAGCGGTCGCTGTGATATCGTAGCCCATCTTTTTTGCGGTCGATTCAACCCTGGGGAGGGGCATCGCATCGCAGTCATCAACGAAATGAAAGGCAGACCTATGCAGCGGCTGTATCGGAAACGCATCGTTCTGGGCGTCGGCGGCGGCATCGCGGCCTACAAGAGCGCTGATCTGGTTCGTCGCCTGATCGACCAGGGCGCCGAAGTGCGCGTGGTCATGACCCACGGTGGCGCCGAGTTCATCACCCCGCTGACCATGCAGGCGCTGTCCGGCCACCCGGTGCACCTCGACCTGCTCGACCCGGCCGCTGAAGCCGCGATGGGCCACATCGAGCTGGCCAAGTGGGCCGATCTGGTGCTGATCGCCCCGGCTACCGCCGACCTGCTCGCCCGACTGGCCCAAGGCATCGCCAACGATTTGCTGACCACCCTGGTGCTGGCCACCGACGCCGTCGTCGCTGTTGCTCCGGCAATGAATCAGGCGATGTGGCGCGATCCGGCGACCCAGGCCAACCTGCAACTCCTGGAAAGCCGTGGCCTGAAGACCTTCGGCCCAGCCTCCGGCAGCCAGGCCTGCGGCGACGTTGGCATGGGCCGCATGATGGAAGCCACCGATCTGGCGCAATGCGCAGCCGACTGCTTCCAGCGGCAGGCGCTGACCGGTAAACACGTGGTGATTACAGCCGGCCCGACACAGGAAAATATCGACCCGGTGCGCTACATCACCAACCACAGCTCCGGGAAAATGGGCTTTGCCCTCGCCGAAGCCGCGGTTGAAGCCGGCGCCCGCGTCACGCTGATCAGCGGCCCGGTGCACCTGCCGACGCCGGATCGCGTCACCCGTATCGATGTGGTCAGCGCTCGCGACATGCTCGCGGCTTGCGAATCGGCGATCCCGTGCGACGTGTTCATCGCCTCGGCAGCGGTCGCGGACTACCGCCCAGAAGTGGTTGCCCCGCAAAAACTCAAGAAAGATCCTACGAGCGGCGACGGTTTCGTCCTGCAAATGGTGCGTAACCCGGACATCCTGGCCACCATCGCGACCCGTCCCGACCGTCCGTTCAGTGTCGGCTTTGCCGCCGAGACCGAACACCTGCTCGACTACGCTGCACGCAAGCTGAAGGACAAGAATCTCGATTTGATCGTCGCCAACGACGTCGCCAACCCGAGTATCGGTTTCAACAGCGAAGAAAACGCCTGCAGCGTGATTGACCGTGCGCTGCACGCCACGGTTTTCGCCCAGACCAGCAAGAGCAAGATCGCTCGCCAACTGGTCACTTTTATCGCCGAACGTCTGAACCAGGTTTAATTTACATGCACGCTTTGCAAGCCAAGATCCTCGACCCACGCATCGGCACCGATTTCCCGCTGCCGCAATACGCCACCCCGGGCTCCGCCGGCCTCGACCTGCGCGCCATGCTGGATCAGGACATCGTGATCAAACCGGGTGAAACCGTGCTGATCCCGACCGGTCTGTCGGTTTACATCGGCGACCCGAACCTCGCCGCGCTGATCCTGCCGCGCTCGGGCATGGGCCATAAGCACGGCATCGTGCTGGGCAACCTCGTGGGTTTGATCGACTCCGATTACCAGGGCCCGCTGATGGTTTCCTGCTGGAACCGTGGCCAGTCCGATTTCACCATGACCGTCGGCGAACGCTTGGCGCAACTGGTACTAGTACCTGTGGTGCAAGCGCACTTCGAAATGGTTGAAGAGTTCGTCGAAACCGAACGCGGCACCGGCGGGTTTGGCCACACCGGCACCAAATAACCGAGTACATCTCCTACAGGGGAAATTTGTGCAGTTTCAGCGACAGGTTTTAACACCGTAAATCAAGGTTTTGCCGGCCCAAAGCCACGCCCGCCGAGGCGTCATGGCCCTTTCACACCACGAACTCTCTGTGAAAAACGCCGTCATACCCTTCAGTTTGAGCCTGCCGTCGAACGATTCGTCGGTCTGTCCCGCCCCTTTCGAGATGGAGCATTTCCGTAGATGAGCACCCCAGCCAAGATCGCCCCGAAGCTGCCCGACAGCATTTTCCGCGCCTATGACATTCGTGGCACCGTGCCGGAATTCCTCAATGCCGAAACCGCTTACTGGATCGGCCGCGCCATCGGTTCGCAGAGCCTGGCCCAAGGCGAGCCGAATGTATCCGTCGGTCGCGACGGTCGCTTGTCCGGCCCGGAGCTGGTTGCAGAACTGATTCGCGGTATCGCCGAGAGTGGCTGCCACGTCAGCGATGTCGGCCTGGTGCCAACGCCGGCGCTGTACTACGCCGCCAACGTGCTGGCCGGCAAATCCGGGGTGATGCTCACCGGCAGCCATAACCCGTCGAACTACAACGGTTTCAAGATCGTCATCGCCGGCGACACCCTCGCCAACGAACAGATCCAGGCCCTGCACGAGCGCCTCAAGACCAACAACCTGAGCAGCGGCACGGGCAGTGTCACCCAGGTCGAGATCCTCGACCGCTACAACACCGAAATCGTCCAGGACATCAAACTGGCGCGGCGCATGAAGGTCGTGGTCGACTGCGGCAATGGCGCGGCCGGTGTGATCGCCCCGCAATTGATCGAGGCGCTGAACTGCGAAGTCATCCCGCTGTTCTGCGAAGTCGACGGTAACTTCCCGAACCATCACCCGGATCCGGGCAAGCCTGAAAACCTCGTCGACCTGATCGCCAAGGTCAAGGAAACCAACGCCGACATCGGCCTGGCCTTCGACGGCGACGGCGACCGTGTCGGCGTGGTGACCAACACCGGTAGCATCGTCTACCCCGATCGCCTGCTGATGCTGTTCGCCCGTGACGTGGTGGCGCGCAACCCGGACGCGGAAATCATCTTCGACGTCAAATGCACCCGTCGTCTGGTACCACTGATCAAGGAATACGGTGGTCGGCCGCTAATGTGGAAGACTGGTCATTCGTTGATCAAAAAGAAAATGAAACAATCCGGCGCGCTGTTGGCCGGTGAAATGAGCGGGCATATCTTCTTCAAAGAGCGCTGGTTCGGTTTCGATGACGGCATCTACAGCGCCGCACGGCTGCTGGAGATCCTCAGCAAGGAAAAATCCACTGCGGAAGAGTTGTTTGCGACCTTCCCGAACGATATTTCTACGCCGGAAATCAATATCCATGTGACCGAAGAGAGCAAATTCAGCATCATTGATGCACTGCACGACGCACAGTGGGGCGCAGGCGCTGACCTGACCACCATTGACGGCGTGCGAGTCGATTACGCCAAAGGCTGGGGCCTGGTGCGCGCCTCCAACACCACACCGGTGCTGGTGCTGCGCTTCGAGGCCGATGACGAGGCTGAATTACAGCGCATCAAGGACGTGTTCCACGCCCAATTGAAACGCGTTGCACCTGATCTCCAACTACCGTTCTGATCCACCCGGAGCCCTGAATGACCCTCGAACGCGATGCCGCCGCCAACACTGCCAAGGTCCTGTCCGAAGCGCTGCCTTACATCCGACGCTATGTCGGCAAGACCCTGGTGATCAAATACGGCGGCAACGCGATGGAAAGCGAGGAGCTGAAAACCGGCTTCGCCCGCGACATCGTGCTGATGAAAGCCGTGGGCATCAACCCGGTGGTCGTGCACGGCGGCGGCCCGCAGATCGGTGATCTGCTCAAGCGCCTGTCGATCGAAAGCCACTTCGTCGATGGCATGCGCGTCACCGACGCGGCGACCATGGACGTGGTGGAAATGGTCTTGGGCGGTCAGGTCAACAAGAGCATCGTCAACCTGATCAACCGTCACGGCGGCAGCGCCATCGGCCTGACCGGTAAAGACGCCGGGCTGATTCGTGCGAAGAAGCTCACCGTGACCCGCCAGACTCCGGAGATGACCCAGCCGGAAATCATCGACATCGGTCACGTCGGCGAAGTGGTCGGCATCAACACCGAACTGCTGAACCTGCTGGTCAAAGGCAACTTCATCCCGGTCATCGCGCCGATTGGTGTGGGTGAGAACGGCGAGTCGTACAACATCAACGCCGATCTGGTGGCCGGTAAAGTCGCCGAGGCGCTGAAAGCCGAGAAGCTGATGCTGCTGACCAACATCGCCGGCCTGATGGACAAGTCGGGCACCGTACTGACCGGCCTGAGCACCCAGCAGGTCGACGATCTGATCGCCGACGGCACCATCTACGGCGGCATGCTGCCGAAGATCCGTTGCGCACTCGAAGCGGTTCAGGGCGGCGTGGGCAGCTCGTTGATCATCGACGGTCGAGTACCGAACGCAATCCTGCTGGAAATCTTCACCGACACCGGTGTGGGCACGCTGATCAGCAATCGCAAGCGTCCTTGATCGGTAACCGCTGAAAAGCAAAAGATCGCAGCCTGCGGCAGCTCCTACAAAAGCGAATTTCGTATGTATGAAATTTCTGTAAGAGTTGACGAAGTCTGCGATCTTTTTTATGCGCGAAAGAAACGTCCGACTTAACACAGCGAAACGTCCGACATCACCTCAGAACAAATCTCCCTAGGATCTTCCCTTCATCCACCGGAGATTGACTCATGCAAAAAGACTACGTCCCTTACGGCAGCGATGTTTCCCCAGGCACTTACGAGTGCGTTGATTGCGGCCATCAGTATTCCAATCAAGCCAAAACCTCGATGCCACCGTGCCGACAGTTTCGCAAAACGGCGCATGCGTTAAATGGCTGGAAAATCCTCACCGGGCAAGGTGATGCGATCAAAGACCCTTATCCAGAACAGCCTGCCAACATCAAAAGCGCCGAGGTCATCACGCCCTCGAACAAAAAATAACCCCGGAGCGCCTGAGCCATGCAGATCTCGTTCACGATCGACGCCGACGCTTTCGAGCTGGAACAAAAGGAACCGGTCAAGAAAACCTTGCGCATCGGCGACGCGGAAATCGCCCACGCCTTGCAGCGTATCGCCAAGGCCAGCCTGACCGAGTACCTGAAAATGCTGGTCGAGGGCGGCATGCCCAGCCGTGCTGACGAGGCCAAGCAGGATCGTCTGCTTTATCTGATTCAAAGCTACTTCGGGCAGACACTGCCGACGGAATCGCAGATCTCGACGATCTTTCAGCTGACCCAAAGCCAAAGCAAAACCTTGCTGAAGAACACCGTGTCGCGGTTTCGCAATCAGCTCGACGACATCCTCCAGCACAGCATGCGTGCCGTGATCGAGACCGCAGAGCACGCGCAAACCGTGTTTCTGGTGGTCATCAGCTCGGACGTGATACGCGATGAGCTGAACATGCTGATCACGCAGAATGAGCCGACCTTCAAACCCATTACCAAGCGCAAGGGCAGCGCCGGGCAGTTCGAGATCAGCGAGGATTCTCACGCCTTGCTCTGCGCGACGTTGGGGCTCAATGCCGTTCAGTGACATCGTCGCGGTCAGTGGCTTGCTGCTGACTCTGACCACGTTCATGTTCAATCTGGCGTGGCCAGCACTCAGTGCAGCGTTGGCGCTGGATGAATACCAGTCTGGTCCACAGAACCGAAGGCGCAATCGAGAGAAAGTAGGGAAGGCGTTTTATTCGCGGGCGCTGCCGTTGACGTGCGCGTTTGTGGGGCTGTTTTACGTCAACCTACCCTCGGCCATTCGCATCTTGAGTACCAGCACACTGGATCTTTGGAACTTCGACGTGAGCAGTACCCTTTACGTGATGGTCGTGTGGGTACTTCTGGTTTTGGCACTGTTCAGCGGGCTGATTGCGGCAAAAATCGCTCTTAAATGGAGGAGCCTCCGCTGAAACAGCGGCGGCTTCACTTTTTCAGGCTTTTTCAACAAACGCTGAAATACTACATTTTAGTGAAATATCGACAAATTTCACCAGAATAGCTATTTTCAACATTCGCTGAAAAGGTCGATAGCAATGAAAGATCTAGATAACCGCTCAAGAGAAAAACTAAGTGATCTCCTGAACAGAATTCCTATTCTGGTAGTAGAGACGTTGAAATCCGCCCCGCCCGCAAATCGCTGGAATCCTGACTTCATTGTAGAAACCAGGGTATCCGGAAAGCCCCACCACCTGATTTGCGAAGTGAAGGCAAATGGGCAGCCGCGATTTGTCAGCACAGCGATTCTCCAGCTGCGCGACTATGTTTGTGACTCACCCGTAAGCTCCACTCCCATCCTCATAGCGCCCTATCTGTCGCCTGCCGCGAGGCAGCTTTGTCGCGAAAAGAGCGTCGGTTATCTCGATTTGGAAGGCAACTGCTGGATCGCATTCGACGGTATTTCCATTGATCATCAAGTGACAGACAAACCGGCTACAGAGCGCAGAGAGTTAAAGTTTCTCTTCAAGCCTAAATCTGCTCGAATCATGCACACCATGCTTCAAAAACCAGAACATGCGTGGCGCGTTGTAGAGCTTTCCGAAGCGGCGGGAGTGAGCTTGGGCCAAGTCAGCAATGTGCGCAAAGCACTACTGGACAGAGAATGGGCCGACTCAACGAACGAAGGAGTACAGCTATCTGACCCGACTGCGCTGCTCGATGCATGGGTTGAAGTTTATGAACCACCCGTGGCTGCGCGTAAAACGTTTTACACCACATTACATGGACATGCTTTGCAAGAAGCAGCGCGCAATGCGCTTAGCGACCGCAGCAGTGGAAGCGCCGTTTTTTCTTCATTTTCTGCTGCTCAATGGCTCGCGCCCTATGCACGAATAAACACGAGTTTTTTCTATGCAGATAACGAAGGGCTGGAAAAACTGATCAACGCATTGAAGCTCGTTCCTGCTTCGAAAGGCGAAAATGTCGTCATCAATGTCACCCAAGACGAAAGCTTACTGCTAGATACCATTGAACCTGCTCCAGGCATCTTATGCACGAGCCCGGTTCAGACTTATCTGGATCTGAGTGTTGCTGGTGAGCGCGGCAAGGAAGCAGCGGAACACTTGCGCGAGGAAAAACTCATATGGCCGCTCTGATCCCTCAAGAACCCCAGTCAGCTTCGGATTATGACGATCGAACAACGAAGGCCGTGAAGACGGTACTTGTTGAAATGGGGCAGATACTGGGTAGCTTCAAAGGTAAATTCGTGGTGATCGGCGGTGCCGTGCCATGGTTGTTGCTTGCAAATGAGGATATGCAACACGTTGGCACGCTCGATGTGGATTTAAGCCTGGACGCAGAAGCTCTCGGGGATGGGGAATACGCAACGTTAGTTGAGGCCCTTATGGGCAACGGGTACGAGCAGAGAGGGGAATTACGCCGCTTTCAACTCGTCCGCCAAGTACCCGCACAGAACGAAGGGGCTGCTATAGATGTGATCGTGGACTTCCTGATGCCACGTGACGCTGAAATCATCCAGAACAAGCCACCTATTCTCACCGAGTTTGCAGTTCAGCGTGCTGATGGGGCCGATCTGGCGCTGCGATTTTATCAAATGGTTGCGATTGAAGGCCCCATGCCAATGGGTGGGACGAATCGCGTCGAGGTCGCTGTTTGTTCAATCCCCGCATTGCTGGCGATGAAAGGGTTCGCGCTAAATGGCAGGTACAAACAGAAAGATGCTTATGACATTTATTATTGCGTGCGCAATTTCCCTGGAGGAATAGAAGCGCTCGCTGATGAGTGTCAGCCCGTTCTCGCAACGGGAAACGGTGAGCAAGGCTTCCTTCACATCAATGAAAAATTTGATGTCGTTGGTGGTTACGGACCCGTGTCAGTAAGACGATTCGTAGAAGACAGCCAAATCCTGGAAGACCGAACACCGGAACAGTGGCAGCAAGATGCTTTTGGCCAGGTTGATGCGCTACTGCGCGCAATACACCTACGCGACTGAATGTTTTCGGCAGCAGCTAATAAAGCCCTGTTCTCACAGGGCCTCTCATCATCAGACGCCGAACTGGGCGCGGTAGGCTTCCACGGCGGGCAGGTGTTGCTTGAGCTGCGGATCATCGGCGAGGAATTCCAGCACCTGATTCAGCGAAACAATGCTGATCACCGGAATGCCGAAGTCGCGCTCGACTTCCTGGATCGCCGACAACTCACCGTTGCCACGCTCCTGACGGTTCAGCGCGATCAGCACGCCGGCAGCCTTGGCGCCGTCCTGCGAAGCGATGATCTGCATCACTTCGCGGATTGCCGTACCGGCGGTAATCACGTCGTCGATGATCAGCACGTCGCCGGTCAGCGGCGCACCGACCAGACTGCCGCCTTCGCCGTGGGCCTTGGCTTCCTTGCGGTTGAAGCACCATGGCAGGTCACGGTCGTGATGCTCGGCCAGCGCCACGGCAGTGGTTGCCGCCAGCGGAATGCCTTTGTAGGCCGGGCCAAACAGAACGTCGAAGGGAATACCGCTTTCAGCGATGGCTGCCGCGTAGAAACGCCCCAGCTGCGCCAGAGCCGAGCCCGAGTTGAACAGGCCGGCATTGAAGAAGTAAGGACTGGTGCGCCCGGACTTCAGGGTGAACTCACCGAAGCGCAAAACGCCGCGATCGATGGCAAAACGAATGAAATCGCGCTGATACGCTTGCATGAAAAAAACCCCAAATACCACGGATTTAGCTAATTAGCTTGACGCCGTGTATCATACACGCACGCGATTTTTGGGGCCATTTATGCGGATCATCAGTGTGAACGTCAATGGTATTCAGGCGGCAGTCGAGCGTGGTTTGCTCAGTTGGCTGCAAGCACAGAATGCCGACGTCATCTGCCTGCAGGACACCCGTGCCTCCGCCTTTGAACTGGATGACCCAGCCTTCCAACTGGATGGCTACTTCCTTTATGCCTGCGATGCTGAAGTCCCTGCCCAAGGCGGCGTGGCTTTGTATTCGCGGTTGCAACCGAAGGCTGTCATCAGCGGTCTCGGTTTCGAGACGGCCGACCGCTACGGGCGCTACCTGCAAGCAGATTTCGACAAAGTCAGTATTGCCACCTTGCTGCTCCCTTCGGGGATGAACGGCGATGAGGACTTGAACCAGAAGTTCAAGCTCATGGACGACTTCGGCAAGTACCTGGACAAACAGCGACGCAAACGTCGCGAGTACATTTATTGTGGCTCGCTGTACGTGGCGCAGCAGAAGCTCGACATCAAGAACTGGCGCGACAGCCAGCAATCCCCGGGCTTCCTGGCGCCTGAACGCGCCTGGATGGACGAGATTGTCGGCAACATGGGCTATGTCGATGCCCTGCGCGAAGTCAGCCGCGAAGGCGACCAGTACAGTTGGTGGCCGGACAACGAACAGGCCGAGATGCTCAATCTGGGCTGGCGCTTCGACTACCAGATCCTGACTCCAGGGCTGCGACGCTTCGTACGCAGCGCACGCCTGCCACGTCAGCCGCGGTTCTCGCAGCACGCGCCGCTGATTGTCGACTACGACTGGACGCTGACCATCTAAGCGACGTTTCGCCGTACAAAAAATGCCCATATCGCAAGATACGGGCATTTTTTATGCCTGCGCTCAAGACGGAATCGAATTCAGACGGCGGCGAAGAACGGCAACATCAAGTACAGCTTGATCACGACGACATTGATAATGTCGATGAAGAACGCCCCGACCATCGGCACCACCAGAAACGCGATCTGCGAGGGGCCGTAGCGCTGCGTCACGGCCTGCATGTTGGCAATGGCAGTCGGCGTGGCGCCCAGGCCAAAACCGCAATGCCCTGCCGCCAGCACGGCCGCATCGTAGTTGCGGCCCATCACCCGGAACGTCACGAAGATCGCGAACAGCGCCATGACCAGCGCCTGCACGGCCAGAATGATGAAGATCGGCAAGGCCAACGCGGCCAGATCCCACAACTTCAGTGACATCAAGGCGATTGCCAGGAACAACGACAGACTGACATTACCCAGCACCGAGACTTCACGCTCAAACACCTGATACAGGCCCAGCGCTGAAAGACCGTTGCGCAGCACCACGCCTACAAACAGGACGCAAACAAACGTCGGCAACTCGAATGCGGTCCCCTGCAGCAGGCCGTTCAACAGATTGCCCGCCAGCAAACTGACCGCGATCAAGGCGAGTGTTTCTATAAACGAAAATGGGGTAATCGAGCGTTCTTTGTTTGGTTGCTCGAAGCCTTTTGGCAACCGCGGCGGCACATCCTGACTCTGACCACCGGGCACCTGCACTCGCTTGATGAGCAAGCGCGCGACCGGTCCGCCGATCAAACCACCCAGCACCAGACCAAACGTCGCGGAAGCCATCGCCAGTTCGGACGCAGAGGCCAGACCGTACTTCTCGCTGAATACCGTACCCCACGCAGCACCCGTGCCATGGCCGCCCGCCAATGTGATCGACCCGGTCAACAGCCCCATCAATGGATCAAGCCCAAGCATTTTTGCCAAGCCGATACCCATCGCATTCTGCACCACCAACAGCCCGGTGACCGCCAGGAGAAATATCCCGACGATGCGCCCGCCTTTCTTCAAGCTGGCAAAATCTGCGCTTAGACCGATGGTGGCAAAAAAGGCCAGCATCAGAGGTGTCTGCAGAGAAGTATCAAAACGAATTTCAATATCGAACGTTCGCAGCAGCAACAACAGCAAGGCAACTACCAGACCACCCGCTACAGGTTCAGGGATATTGTAACTGCGCATAAAACCAACACGCATAACGAGCCCGCGCCCTAGCAGAAGCACTAAGGAAGCGGCCACAAGTGTTCCGTAAAAATCGAGCTGAATCATTGGGATTATTCTTGGCTATATATTCAGAGGCGCGCTTTTTACCTGCACGCGCCTCATGAACCGGCTGATTGTCTCAACACTGATTACTCGGAAATTCAAAAGCCTTCGATGGCTTGAATATATCTTAATATTTCAGGAGAAATATTATTCGGCCAACTTTAACAATCGTCGCCGTTGATTCCAAGGCCATGAATCCAAACTAAGCCAATGCAGTTGTGACCAAAAGTGTATATATGGAAAGAGTATCGACCAGTCATCGCGGTCAGATTATTCCTACATATAGTAGAGACTAATTTAGTTGCATAAATAAAAATGCCCTGACAAGTCAGGGCATTGGTTTTAAACTTTTCGAGCTTCTTATTTGATCAGCCGCCAGGTAAACGGATATCGATAAGGAAAACCTTCATTGGCTTTCACACCGGCGATGATCGTCAAAACCAGCGCGCCGATCGCCAGTATCCCCAGCAGGAAGAACCCGATGATCAGCACCATCAGCAGGAAGCAAATCAATGAGGCGATGGCGACGGTGATCTGAAAATTCAACGCCTCCTTGCCCTGCGCATCGATGAACGCATCTGTCTCGCGCTTCATCTGCCAAAGGATCAAGGGTCCGATCAGATTGCCGAACGGAATCCAGATCCCCAGCAAGGCGGACAAGTGACAAAACATCGCCCATTGGCGAACCTCTTGGCTCGGTTTGGGCAACAACTCTTGCTTGTCACTCATCGCATCCTCCTTGCGGCTATCCACCTGCTCAGTCGGCCAGTGCAGCCTTTTGCAGTTCGAAGATTTCGTTCATACCTTTCTTGGCCAGTTCCAGCATGGCGTTGAGGTCTTCAGGCTGGAACGGCGCGCCTTCAGCGGTGCCCTGTACTTCGATGAAGCCACCGGTGCTGGTCATCACCACGTTGAGGTCAGTCTCGGCAGCGGAGTCTTCAAGATAGTCCAGATCCAGCACTGGCTCACCTTGATACATACCCACCGATACGGCACCGATCATCTGCTTGAGCGGATCGCCGCCCTTCAGGCCACCACGCTTCTTGATCACTTTCAATGCATCAACCAGCGCAACCATGGCACCGGTGATCGAAGCAGTGCGGGTGCCGCCGTCAGCCTGGATCACGTCGCAGTCGACGTACAGGGTCACGTCGCCCAGCTTGGACATGTCCAGCGCAGCGCGCAGGGAACGACCGATCAGACGCTGGATTTCCAGGGTGCGACCGCCCTGCTTGCCACGGCTCGCTTCACGCTGGTTACGCTCGCCAGTGGCGCGCGGCAGCATGCCGTACTCGGCGGTCAACCAACCTTGGCCCTGACCCTTGAGGAAACGCGGCACGCCGTTTTCGACGCTGACGGTGCAGATGACTTTGGTATCACCGAATTCGACCAGTACGGATCCCTCGGCGTGTTTGGTGTAGTTGCGGGTAATGCGGATCGAGCGGAGCTGATCGGCAGCGCGACCACTTGGACGTTTCATAGGGAATACCTGTACTGGGGACGGAAAACTGCCGAGCATTATAGAGCCCTGCACCGCGACTGGGCACTTGTTAAAAATCCCGACCGACGATCGAAGCCCCTGAAACACCCATTACCGACGGGCTGCAGCCCTTTGTCACACCGTGTGTTTGGGCGCATTCGCCGCACTGCGCTACAATCCTGCGCCTTTGCTGCCAGTCGGCTTAAATTCATTCATATCGTGCTCGCGAAACTCACGTTTCGCGCCGATCTGCATTGCGAGGTCACCGCCATGGTGCACAGCATGACCGCCTTCGCCCGCGTCGAAAAAGCCGGCGCACAGGGCACCCTGAGCTGGGAGCTGCGCTCGGTCAACAGCCGCTATCTGGAGCCCCACCTGCGCCTGCCGGAGTCGTTTCGCGACCTCGAAGGCGCGGTACGTGAAGCGCTGCGTCAGGGCCTGTCGCGGGGCAAACTCGAATGCACCCTGCGTTTCACCGAAGAAAGCACGGGCAAAACACTGCAAATTGATCGCGAGCGCGCCGCGCAGTTGGTCGCCGCCGCTGAGACGGTCGCTGGTCTGATCAAGAATCCTGCCGCATTGAATCCGCTGGAAGTGCTGGCCTGGCCCGGCGTATTGGTGGGCGATGCGACTGACCCGCAGGCATTGAACGCCGACGCACTGGCCCTGTTCAATCAAGGCCTGAAAGAGTTGAAGGCTGGCCGCGAGCGCGAAGGCGCGGAGTTGGCACGCTTGATCAACGAGCGCCTGACCTCTATCGAAGAAGACGTCGTGACCCTGCGCGAACTGGTACCGCAGATGCTTGCGACCCAGCGCCAGAAAGTCCTCGACCGCTTCGCCGACATGAAGGCCGAACTGGACCCGCTGCGCCTCGAACAGGAAATGGTCATCCTCGCGCAAAAAAGCGACGTGGCCGAAGAACTGGATCGCTTGAGCACCCACATCATCGAAGTGCGCCGTGTGCTCAAATCCGGCGGTGCGGCCGGACGTCGCCTCGATTTCCTGATGCAGGAACTCAACCGCGAAGCCAATACACTGGGCTCCAAGGCCTTCGACCCGCGCAGCACCCAAGCCGCCGTCAACCTCAAGGTTTTGATCGAGCAGATGCGCGAACAAGTGCAGAATATTGAGTAAGGCAACCCCGACATGACCCACAGCACCGGCACCCTGTACATCATTTCCGCGCCATCTGGCGCGGGCAAGAGCAGCCTGGTCAAGGCGTTGACCGACGCCATTCCGGAAATTCGCGTTTCAGTTTCCCACACCACTCGCGCCATGCGTCCGGGTGAAGTGGACGGCGTGAACTATCACTTCGTGACCCGCGAAGAGTTCGTGAAGATGGGCGAGCATGGCGACTTCCTCGAACGCGCCGAAGTCTTCGGCAACTTCTACGGCACCTCGCAAAGCCGCCTGCAGCAGACGCTGGACGAAGGTCACGACCTGATTCTGGAAATCGACTGGCAGGGCGCCGAGCAAGTGCGCAAGCTGATGCCGCAAGCACGCTCGATCTTTATCCTGCCGCCGTCGCTGCAGGCCCTGCACCAGCGCCTGACCAATCGCGGCCAGGACAGCGACGAGATCATTGACGGCCGCATGCGCGAAGCGGTCAGCGAGATGAGTCACTATGTCGAGTACGACTACCTGATCATCAACGACGATTTTGCTCACGCACTGGATGATCTCAAGGCGATTTTCCGCGCCAATCAACTCCAGCAGAAACGCCAGCAGGTACGTTTCGGCAAATTGCTGGCCGAATTGCTCGGTTAATCAGCACTTCCCAAAACAGCTGCAAGCGCTTTACATTGGTGCTTGCAGCGCGTTGAAGGGCTTGGTCAAAAAATCAGCGCTTCCCTAATCGCTGGTGATTTTTTAAACTGTTGAGTCCGCTCGCCCAACCGGGCAGCGCGCATATTGCATTCGCTCCGAGGAATACCATGGCCCGCGTAACCGTTGAAGACTGCCTGAACCACGTGGAAAACCGTTTTGAGCTGGTCATGCTCTCTACCAAACGTGCCCGTCAACTGGCCACCGGCGGCAAAGAGCCACTGGTTCAGTGGGAAAACGACAAGCCTACCGTTGTAGCGCTGCGTGAAATCGCTGAAGGCCTGATGAGCTACGAGTTCATCGCCGAGCAGGAAATCGTCCAGGATGAGCCGCTGTTTGCAGCGTTCGAGGACGAGTCCAACGAGGCCGTCTAAGCCTATGCCTGGTCGACGTAGCACGGCGCGGGATCACAGCTTACGGCAGGAATTATCATGCCGAGCATAGACGCCCTCGCCGATCGCTTATCGACCTACCTCGGCAATGACCAGGTCAACCTGGTCCGCCGAGCGTATTTCTACGCCGAACAAGCCCATGACGGTCAACGCCGTCGCAGCGGCGAGGCGTACGTCACGCATCCTCTTGCCGTGGCCAATATTCTTGCCGACATGCACATGGACCATCAGAGCCTGATGGCAGCGATGCTGCATGACGTGATCGAAGACACCGGTATCGCCAAAGAAGCGCTGCAAGCGCAGTTCGGTGAAACCGTGGCCGAACTGGTCGACGGGGTCAGCAAACTGACCCAGATGAATTTCGAGACCAAGGCCGAAGCCCAGGCCGAAAACTTCCAGAAAATGGCCATGGCCATGGCGCGCGATATTCGCGTGATCCTGGTCAAGCTTGCCGACCGCCTGCACAACATGCGCACGCTGGAAGTGCTGTCCGGCGAAAAACGCCGGCGGATCGCCAAGGAAACCCTCGAAATCTACGCGCCCATCGCGAACCGGCTGGGCATGCATGCGATCCGCATCGAATTCGAAGACCTCGGGTTCAAGGCGATGCACCCGATGCGTTCCGCGCGGATCTACCAGGCGGTCAAACGCGCCCGGGGCAACCGCAAGGAAATCGTCAACAAGATCGAAGAATCCCTTGGCCATTGCCTCGCCATCGACGGCATCCAGGGGGAAGTCAGCGGTCGGCAGAAACACCTCTACGGCATCTACAAGAAAATGCGCGGCAAGCGTCGGGCCTTCAACGAGATCATGGACGTCTATGCGTTCCGGATCATCGTCGACAAGGTCGATACCTGCTACCGCGTGCTAGGCGCTGTACATAATTTGTACAAACCGTTGCCGGGGCGCTTCAAGGATTACATCGCGATCCCCAAGGCCAACGGCTATCAGTCGCTGCACACCACGCTGTTCGGCATGCACGGCGTACCGATCGAGATTCAGATTCGCACCCGCGAAATGGAAGAGATGGCCAACAACGGCATTGCCGCCCATTGGCTGTACAAGTCCAGCGGTGACGAACAGCCGAAAGGCACTCACGCCCGTGCCCGCCAGTGGGTCAAAGGCGTGCTGGAAATGCAGCAACGCGCCGGCAACTCGCTGGAATTCATCGAGAGCGTGAAGATCGACCTGTTCCCGGACGAGGTCTACGTCTTCACCCCGAAAGGCCGGATTATGGAGCTGCCGAAAGGCTCCACGGCGGTCGACTTTGCCTACGCGGTCCACACCGATGTCGGCAACAGCTGCATCGCCTGCCGGATCAACCGTCGCCTCGCACCGCTGTCCGAACCGCTGCAAAGCGGCTCTACGGTCGAGATCGTCAGCGCCCCCGGCGCACGACCAAACCCGGCGTGGCTCAACTTCGTGGTCACCGGCAAGGCGCGCACGCACATCCGCCATGCGCTGAAACTGCAACGTCGCTCCGAGTCCATCAGCCTCGGCGAACGCCTGCTGAACAAGGTCCTCAACGGTTTCGACAGCGCGCTGGAGCAGATCCCGGCCGAACGCGTCAAGGCGATGCTTACCGAGTACCGCCTCGAACTGATCGAAGATTTGCTTGAAGACATTGGCCTCGGCAACCGGATGGCTTACGTCGTTGCCCGACGGCTGCTCGGCGAAGGCGAACAGCTGCCAAGCCCCGAAGGGCCGCTGGCGATTCGCGGCACCGAAGGTCTGGTGCTGAGCTACGCCAAGTGCTGCACGCCGATCCCGGGCGACCCGATCGTCGGGCACCTGTCGGCGGGCAAAGGCATGGTCGTGCACCTGGACAACTGCCGCAACATCAGCGAAATCAGGCACAACCCGGAAAAATGCATCCAGCTCTCGTGGGCCAAGGATGTCACCGGCGAGTTCAACGTCGAACTGCGTGTCGAGCTGGAGCATCAGCGCGGCCTGATCGCCCTGCTGGCCAGCAGCGTCAACGCAGCCGACGGCAATATCGAGAAAATCAGCATGGACGAACGCGATGGTCGCATCAGCGTGGTCCAGTTGGTGGTCAGCGTCCACGACCGTGTGCACCTGGCCCGCGTGATCAAGAAGCTGCGCGCCTTGACCGGGGTGATCCGCATCACCCGCATGCGTGCATAACCTGCCTATTACAAGGAGTCATTCATGACCAAAACCGTAATCACCAGCGACAAGGCCCCGGCCGCCATCGGTACTTACTCCCAGGCGATCAAGGCAGGCAACACCGTTTACATGTCGGGTCAGATTCCTCTGGACCCAAAAACCATGGAACTGGTTGAAGGCTTCGAAGCCCAGACCGTCCAGGTGTTCGAGAACCTGAAGGCCGTGGCCGAGGCCGCTGGCGGTTCGTTCAAGGACATCGTCAAACTGAACATCTTCCTCACCGACCTGAGCCACTTCGCCAAGGTCAACGAGATCATGGGCAAGTATTTCGACCAGCCATACCCGGCCCGCGCCGCCATCGGCGTGGCTGCCCTGCCAAAGGGTTCGCAGGTTGAAATGGATGCCATTCTGGTCATCGAGTGATGCGCACGGCGCGGCCTTCAATCGCCGCGCCGACTGCTGCAAGAAAAGGTTTTGAAAGGATTCCACCATGCGCAAAGCGCTAGCTCTCCCGCTGCTCGCCATTTTCCTCGGCGGCTGCGCCAGCAACCCTGCCGACCGTGACATCAGCGGCACCTGGATCAATCAGGTGGCGATCGATGCCGCAGCCAAGGGCGGCCCCCTGCGCGAAGCGCTTCAGGCTTACGGCCCCAACCTCGAGTGGGACGTCAACACCAAGGCCAGTCAGGCCCGCTACACCAACGGTTTTGAGAACGTCGAAGGACGGCTGCTGGGTGAGAAATCCGGCGCCTGGAAAGTCGACTTCTATGGCAGTTCTGCCAGCGAGCTGAAACGCGACGGCGGACAACTGCAGCAAGCCGCCAGCGACAACGAACCCGAGCAGGTGTTCGACCGCGCACAGATTCCGGTGCCGGAAGGCGCACCGATCGGCGCCAGCTTCGAACGTGCGCTGTATTCGGCCTATCTGGGCGGAGACTGGAAAATCACCAACGGCCAGGGCGAAGGCAGCACGGTGCAATTCCAGGCTGACGGCCAAGTGTCCGGCTTGCCCGGAGCCGATCGCTACGCACTGTGTCTGGCGGGTGATTGCGCATCGATGAGCAACGGCAACGACAGCATGTGGCTGCAGCAGAACGGTCAGGGCAATAACTGGATCTTTGTGCGCAAGGGCAAAGAGCTGGAGATTCTGCAGGCGGTGAATGCCGCGCTGGCGGATGAACAACCGCAGTTCACCGCGGGTGAGCGCAAGTGGTTGCTCGAGAAGCAGTAACCCGCTTCTGAAACCGCTGAAGATCAAATGTGGGAGCGAGCCTGCTCGCGAAAGCAGTGTGTCAGTCAAAGTAATATTGCCTGATACACCGCTTTCGCGAGCAGGCTCGCTCCCACAGTTGTTTTGTGTTGTTAGAAAGTCAGCATTTACCTTCGAGGATCGAGGCGTAGCCTTCGCGGTAGCTCGGGTACGTTGGCGTCCAGCCCAGGGCCTTTGCTCGCGAATTGCTGCAGCGTTTGCTGCCGGTACGCCGCACGCTGGCATCTTCCGACCATTCGGTCACGCCCAGATACTCACGCAACCAGCCCACCACCTCGGCCAAGGGTGCCGGCGCGTCGTCGACGCCGATGTAGAAATCCTCCAGTTTCACGCCCTGCCGATCTTTCTCCAACAGGAACGCCAGCAACCCTGCCGCGTCGTCAGCATGAATCCGGTTGCCATACAGCGGCGGCTCGACCGCCACGCGATAACCGCGACGCACTTGAGTCAGCAGCCATTCGCGGCCCGGCCCGTAGATCCCGGTCAAACGCAGAATGCTCGCAGGAATGCCACTCTTAAGCGCGACCTGCTCAGCCTCAAGCATCAATCGTCCTGAATAACCGGCAGCGATGGTCTCTGAGTTCTCATCAACCCACTCACCCTCCTGCTGCCCATACACACTGCTGCTGGAGACGAAGATCAGCCGCTCCGGCACTTGACCGTAATCCTCCAGCCAGCTCAGAACATTCTGCAAACCCTGCACATAAGCCGCGCGATAACCGGCTTCATCGTGATCGGTTGCCGCTGCGCAATACACCAGATAGTCCACGGCACCCACCGGCCAGGTCGCCGGACAGTCTTCGTTGAACAGGTCACCAGCAACGCCAATCACACCGTCAGGCAGTTTCGAAACATCCCGGCGCAGGCCATGAACTTCCCAGCCAGCCGCCAGCAATTGCTTGGCCAGACGACTGCCGACATCACCACAACCGGCAATCAAAACAGAAGGCGCGGACATCAAAAAACTCCTATCGGAAAGACACAGACTAGCCTCGGGACAGGACGAGCGGCTAGCAATGCAGGAAAAAAAGATACTCTATTACTTTTGTTAACAAGAATTACTTGCAATAATGCACGCCACTTTTGTTCTCGGCCTCACGAGGCCTGGTAGAGCATCACCGTTTTTCTATCTCAGGTCCGGCCAGCATGACACGTAATCAAATCCCCGCTTCGCCAACCAATCGACCTCGCGCCTGGAGCGCAGTGGCGGCTCTGCTGCTCAGCTTGATGCTGGCGCCGACTGCCGCTTTCGCCGACGCCCAGGCACCTGCAACGCCAGCCGCCACCGAGCAAAGCGCACCAACTGCCGCTCCGGCTACGCCGGCCGCGACCGATCCGGTGCAAGCAGTTGACGCTGCCGACGCTCCTGAAGTTCTCGAAGCCGACAACAGCCTGGGCATGGCCCACGACCTGTCGCCGTGGGGCATGTACCAGAACGCCGACATCATCGTGAAAATCGTGATGATCGGTCTGGCCATCGCTTCCATCATCACCTGGACCATCTGGATCGCCAAAGGCTTCGAGCTGATGGGCGCCAAGCGTCGTCTGCGTGGCGAAATCGCCGCCCTGAAGAAAGCCACCACCCTTAAAGAAGCCAGTACCACTGCCGGCAAGGAAGGCACCCTCGCCAACCTGCTGGTGCACGACGCCCTCGAAGAGATGCGCCTGTCGGTCAACAGCCGCGAGAAAGAAGGCATCAAAGAACGCGTGAGCTTCCGTCTCGAGCGTCTGGTTGCCGCCTGCGGTCGCAACATGAGCAGCGGCACCGGCGTCCTCGCCACCATCGGTTCCACCGCGCCGTTCGTGGGCCTGTTCGGTACCGTGTGGGGCATCATGAACTCCTTTATCGGCATCGCCAAAACCCAGACCACCAACCTAGCTGTCGTAGCGCCGGGTATTGCTGAAGCATTGCTGGCCACCGCACTGGGTCTGGTTGCCGCGATCCCGGCCGTGGTGATCTACAACGTCTTCGCCCGCTCCATCGCCGGTTACAAGGCGCAGGTTTCCGACGCCTCGGCAGAAGTGCTGCTGCTGGTCAGCCGCGACCTCGACCACCAGCCTGAGCGCAGCTCGCAGCCGCACATGGTCAAAGTGGGGTAATCGGCCATGGGCCTGCATTTGAAAGAAGGCGCAGACGACGATCTGGCCGAGAACCACGAAATCAACGTCACGCCGTTCATCGACGTGATGCTGGTGCTGTTGATCATCTTCATGGTGGCCGCTCCATTGGCCACCGTGGACATCAAAGTCGACCTGCCTGCCTCGACCGCCAAACCGGCGCCGCGGCCGGAGAAACCGGTGTTCCTCAGCGTCAAGGCTGACCAGCGCCTGTACATCGGCGACGATGAAGTGAAAGCCGAAACCCTTGGCGCCGTGCTCGACGCCAAGACTCAGGGCAAGAAAGACACCACCATCTTCTTCCAGGCCGACAAAGGCGTGGATTACGGCGACCTCATGAGCGTGATGGACAAGCTGCGCTCCGCCGGTTACCTGAAGGTCGGTCTGGTCGGACTTGAGACGGCAGCCAAGAAATGATCACGACGCGCCATAAGCTGACGCGTTACAGCGGTAGCCTGGCCGTGGTGCTGGGCGTTCACGCGCTGGCCATCGCGCTGGCGCTGAACTGGACCGCCCGCCCGCCCATCGAATTGCCCCCGCAGGCAATGATGGTCGAGCTGGCCCCGGTTCCGGCCCCGCCACCGCCTGCTCCGCCGAAAGTCGTCACACCGCCGCAGCCACCGGCTCCGGTTGAAGAGTTGCCGATTCCGAAGCTGGCCGAAGCACCGAAAGCGGAAATCGCGGTGCCCAAACCCAAGCCGAAGCCAAAGCCGAAACCGCCGAAGCCGGTCGAGAAGAAGCTGCCGGATCCACCGAAGGAAAAACCTTCCGAGGAGAAACCGGCCGACACTCAACCGACTCAGGCACCGACGGAGAAATCCGCCCAGCCTGCGCCGGGTCCGTCGCCGGCACAGTTGGCAGCCAAGGCCAGTTGGCAAGGCACCCTGCTCGCGCATTTGGCCAAGTACAAAAAGTACCCGGCCAGTGCTCAGGCACGCGGTAAAGAAGGCTTGAACCGTCTGCGCTTCGTGGTGGATGCCGAAGGCAACGTGCTGTCGTTCGAACTGGTGGGCCGCTCGGGCAACGCTGATCTGGACCGGGCAACCCTGGAAATGATCCGCCGCGCACAACCGCTGCCCAAACCACCGGCCGACATGCTCAACAACGGCTCGATCGAAATTGTTGCGCCGTTTGTTTACTCGCTGGAACGCCGCCGTTAAGTAGCAAGATCAAAAGATCGCAGCCTTCGGCAGCTCCTACATTGGAATGCATTTCCCTGTAGGAGCTGCCGAAGGCTGCGATCTTTTGCTTTATGACGTACTCGCATTGGGCCCTCAGTCTGATAACGTGCGTCTATCGATTGCAGCCGGTATGCTTGGCCCGCATCTTCATGGACGCTTGCTATGACCCTCACAGAATTACGCTACATCGTCACCCTCGCCCAAGAGCAGCATTTCGGCCACGCCGCCGAACGTTGCCACGTCAGCCAGCCGACCCTGTCGGTGGGCGTGAAAAAGCTTGAAGACGAACTCGGTGTGCTGATTTTCGAGCGCAGCAAAAGTGCCGTGCGCCTGACCCCGGTCGGCGAAGGCATCGTCGCCCAGGCGCAGAAAGTCCTCGAACAAGCGCAAGGCATCCGTGAACTGGCCCAAGCCGGCAAGAACCAGCTGACCGCGCCGTTGAAAGTCGGTGCGATCTACACCGTCGGCCCGTACCTGTTCCCGCATCTGATTCCGCAACTGCACCGGGTCGCCCCGCAGATGCCGTTGTACATCGAAGAAAACTTCACCCACGTGCTGCGCGACAAACTGCGCAACGGCGAGCTCGACGCGATCATCATCGCCCTGCCGTTCAACGAAGCCGACGTGCTGACCCTGCCGCTCTACGACGAGCCGTTCTACGTCCTGATGCCGGCCCAACACCCGTGGACGCAAAAAGAAACCATCGACGCCGGCCTGCTCAACGACAAGAGCCTGCTGCTGCTCGGTGAGGGCCACTGCTTCCGCGACCAAGTGCTGGAAGCCTGCCCGACCCTGACCAAGGGCAACGACGGCGCCAAACACACCACGGTAGAATCCAGCTCGCTGGAAACCATCCGGCACATGGTCGCGTCCGGTCTGGGCATCTCGATCCTGCCGTTGTCGGCCGTCGACAGCCATCACTACGCCCCCGGCGTGATCGAAGTGCGGCCACTGTCGCCGCCGGTGCCGTTCCGCACCGTGGCCATTGCCTGGCGCGCGAGCTTCCCACGGCCGAAAGCCATCGAGATTCTCGCCGACTCCATTCGCCTGTGTTCGGTGGCCAAGCCAGCGGCACCGGTTACGGCCGGTTAAGCGAGCGTCATGACGGAGCTGTCGCAAGTGTCGGTGACGGCACTCAAGGGTGTCGGCGAAGCCATGGCCGAGAAACTGGCCAAGGTTGGTCTTGAGAATCTGCAGGACGTGCTGTTTCACCTACCGCTGCGCTATCAGGATCGCACCCGCGTGGTGCCGATCGGCGCGCTGCGACCGGGACAGGATGCCGTGGTCGAAGGCACCGTCAGCGGTGCCGACGTGGTCATGGGCCGCCGGCGCAGCCTCGTCGTGCGTTTGCAGGACGGCACCGGCGGTCTCAGTCTGCGCTTCTACCATTTCAGCAACGCGCAGAAAGAAGGCCTCAAGCGTGGCACGCGGGTGCGCTGCTACGGCGAAGCCCGACCCGGCGCGTCAGGACTGGAAATCTACCACCCGGAATACCGCGCCATTACTGGTGACGAACCGCCGCCAGTCGATGAAACCCTGACCCCGGTCTACCCGCTCACCGAAGGCCTGACTCAGGCGCGTCTGCGCCAGTTGTGTCTGCAGACGCTGACCATGCTAAAGCCAGACACCCTGCCCGACTGGCTACCCACCGAACTGGCGCGCGACTATCAACTGGCGCCGCTGGCCGATGCGATCCGCTACCTGCACAACCCGCCCGCCGATGCCGACGTCGATGAACTCGCCCTCGGCCATCACTGGGCGCAGCATCGCCTCGCTTTCGAAGAACTGCTGACGCACCAACTGTCACAGCAACGTCTGCGCGAAAGCATGCGTTCACTGCGCGCGCCAGCCATGCCGAAAGCGAAAAAGCTGCCGCCGAAATATCTGGCCAACCTCGGCTTCAACCCGACCGGCGCGCAACAGCGCGTCGGCAACGAAATCGCCTACGACCTCAGTCAGCACGAACCGATGCTGCGCCTGATTCAGGGCGACGTCGGCGCCGGCAAAACCGTGGTTGCCGCCCTCGCCGCCCTGCAAGCGCTGGAGGCCGGTTACCAAGTCGCGCTGATGGCGCCGACCGAGATTCTCGCCGAGCAACACTTCATCACCTTCAAGCGCTGGCTCGAGCCGCTGGGCATTGAAGTCGCATGGCTGGCCGGCAAGCTCAAGGGCAAGAACCGCGTTACCGCGCTGGAACAGATCGCCAGCGGCGCACCGATGGTGGTCGGCACTCACGCGCTGTTTCAGGACGAAGTGCAGTTCAAGAATCTGGCGCTGGTGATCATCGACGAGCAGCACCGCTTCGGCGTGCAGCAGCGTCTGGCGCTGCGGCAGAAAGGCGTCGGCGGACGCATGTGCCCGCACCAGTTGATCATGACCGCCACGCCGATTCCACGGACATTGGCGATGAGTGCCTACGCCGACCTCGACACCTCAATCCTCGACGAACTGCCACCCGGACGAACGCCGGTTAACACCGTGCTGGTCACCGACACCCGCCGCGTCGAAGTCATCGAGCGCGTGCGCGGTGCCTGCGCCGAAGGCCGTCAGGCCTATTGGGTATGCACGCTGATCGAAGAGTCGGAAGAGCTGACCTGTCAGGCCGCCGAAACCACGTTTGAAGACCTCACCCTCGCCCTCGGCGAACTGAAAGTCGGGCTGATTCACGGGCGCATGAAACCCGTCGAGAAAGCCGCCGTCATGGCCGAATTCAAGGCCGGCAACCTGCAACTGCTGGTCGCCACCACGGTGATCGAAGTCGGCGTCGACGTACCCAACGCCAGTCTGATGATCATCGAAAACCCCGAGCGCCTCGGTCTCGCGCAACTGCACCAGTTGCGCGGCCGCGTTGGCCGGGGCAGCGCCGCCAGCCATTGCGTGCTGCTCTACCATCCGCCGCTGTCGCAGATCGGTCGTCAGCGCCTGGGCATCATGCGCGAGACCAACGACGGTTTCGTCATCGCCGAAAAAGACCTCGAACTGCGCGGCCCCGGGGAAATGCTCGGCACCCGCCAGACCGGCCTTCTGCAATTCAAAGTCGCCGACCTGATGCGCGACGCCGACCTGCTGCCAGCCGTCCGCGACGCGGCCCAAGCCCTGCTGGAACGCTGGCCAACCCACGTCAGCCCATTACTCGATCGCTGGTTGCGCCACGGGCAGCAATACGGCCAAGTGTGAGCACCGTCGCAGTTTCTGACAGATCGTTCTGACCAAGCTGGTTATACTCCTGCCATTGTTTCAAAAACGGATACAGATCATGACCGAAGCCGCTCTCGCCCCCGAATCCCCGCACGCGCCGTCTGTCATTCGGCTGCTGCTAGGCAAGCTGGGCATCGCCTACGAAGAAGTGCTCGACCACCACGGCCTCAATGCCTCGCGCAAGGTACAAGCCGTGTTGCTGGACGACGCCGTCGGCGCGCTGATGGTGCTGTTTCCGCAGAGCCAATTGCTCGATCTCAATCGCCTCGCCGAACTGACGGGCCGGCGCCTCACCGCCGTCTCGACCGAGCGCCTGGAAAAGATGCTCGGCAAACACAGCCTGAGCCTGCTGCCGGGCCTGCCGGCGTTGACCAGTTCACCCTGCCTCTACGAAGAAAGCCTGCTGCGCGAACCGAAGTTGCTGATCAACTCCGGCGAGCCGGGCCTGCTGCTGGAAATCGCCAGCGAAGATTTCAAGACCATGCTGACCAAGGCCAGCGCCGCCAACTTCGGCGAAGCCCTGAGCAGCATCCGCCCGAATCTCGACCGCCCGGACGATGACCGCGAGGAAATCACCCAGGCCGTGCAAGCGTTCACCGCGCGGCGCATTCAGCAGCGTCTGGAAGCGACCATCGAGATTCCGCCGCTGGCCGAAACCGCGCAAAAAATCATCAAGCTGCGCGTCGATCCCAACGCCACCATCGACGACATCACCGGCGTGGTCGAAACCGACCCGGCGCTGGCCGCGCAAGTGGTGAGCTGGGCGGCGTCGCCGTACTACGCCTCGCCGGGCAAGATTCGTTCGGTGGAAGACGCGATCGTCCGCGTACTCGGCTTCGATCTGGTGATCAACCTTGCGCTGGGCCTGGCCCTCGGCAAGACCCTGAGCCTGCCCAAAGATCATCCGCAACACACCACGCCGTACTGGCAGCAGTCGATCTACACCGCCGCCGTCATCGAAGGCCTGACCCGCGCCATGCCGCGCGCCCAACGCCCGGAAGCCGGCCTGACGTATCTGGCCGGTCTGCTGCACAACTTCGGTTATTTGCTGCTGGCCCACGTGTTCCCGCCGCACTTCTCGCTGATCTGCCGCCACCTGGAGGTCAACCCGCACCTGTGCCACAGCTACATCGAGCAACATCTGCTCGGTATCAGCCGTGAACAGATCGGCTCATGGCTGATGCGCTACTGGGACATGCCCGACGAACTGGCCACCGCCCTGCGCTTCCAGCACGACCCAAGCTACGACGGCGCCTACGCCGAATACCCGAACCTCGTCTGCCTGGCCGTGCGCCTGCTGCGCAGCCGCGGCATCGGGTCCGGGCCGGATGAAGATATTCCGGATGCCCTACTCGAACGCGTTGGCCTGACCCGCGAAAAAGCCAACGACGTCGTCAGCAAAGTGCTTGAAGCCGAAGTCCTGCTGCGCGAACTGGCCTCGCAGTTCAGCCAGGCCTAAAAGCTTCGCGAGCAAGCTCGCTCCCACAAGGTTTCGGTGACCTCCTGTGGGAGCGAGCTTGCTCGCGAAGAATCCAACTCGGTCTAACTGACCACCTCAAGCCTTAGGCTTAGCCTTCCTCGGCACCAAATACTTCATCAACCCTTGAAACCACATCACCAGCGCCGGATTACCCTTCAGCTGGATCGACTTGTCCTGAATCCCCTGCATAAACGCCAACTGCTTGTTCTTCGCCTGCATCGTCGCAAAGCCATAACCGGCATCTTTAAACGCAATCGCAAACGCCGGCTCCTCCACCACGCCAGACTTGCTGGTGATGCGCTGATCCTTGACCACGAAATGCCGCGCCACTTTCCCATCCAGCGTCTGCAGCTGAAACACCAGATCCTTGTCACCCAACTGCTGCTGGAACGCAGGATTTGTCCGGCTGGCCTTACCCATCAACAAACCCATCATCCACAGAAGAAAACGAAATTTCATGCGCACAGCCTCAAAAGGAAAATGAACGGCCGGGGCAGTGTAAGGGATTCGGACGATAACGCCAGTATCTGACGCTGTTGGAAGAGGATGCTGACTATTCCCCGCACGATGACCGCCAAGTCACGATTCAGCGCTCGCCCACTGATCGTTACCCCGCTGCGCGTGGGAATGCATCCCGAGACGCTCGGCGTCTCACCACTCACCTTTCCTACACCTGTTGAAACACATCCCTGTAGGAGTTGGCGAAGCCTGCGATCTTTTGATCTTCCGCCCCGCGAATCTATGGGAAATTTCCTGCAAGGTGCGGTGCTGTCCATGAACTAGGCGAGTTGGTGCGGTGGGGATAGGCTCTGTGGGTCGCCGCAAAATCGGTGACTCGGACGTGCAAGTCCAGACTCGTCATGCATTCAGTTATGGCTATTCGCCGAGTGTTTTCCTATGCTCGCGAACTGTTATGGCGGCTGTGTATGGGAGGCCTTCGGGTCTGCCGGTTTCCGAGTCCGGTCTTGCACACCTATACACAGCTGCCACCCTTTCGAAGCAAGCGAAACGGTGTTGGCTCCATAACTCGGAAAATACCTATGATCAAACCAACACCCAATCCCCCAGAAAACCCGGATATTTCGCCCTACGAATCTCTGGAATCAAAGAAATTCCACGAAGCCGCCGAGCGCGCCCTCGACCACCATTTCAAACCAGCCGTCGAACCACATCCCAAACGTGAAAACGGCCTCTTCAAACTCTCTCCCGGCACCGACGCCGAAGCCCTCATGGCCAACGCCTCCGAAGACCTCCTGTCCATCAGCGTCATCGCCTGCGACCTCGCCGACGACCTCCACGGCTCCCGCCGCTCGGTAGCCCTTGCCCTGAGCAGAATGGCGGACGGGGTGAGATTGATGGTGGAAGGGACGCTCGACCAGATTGAAGTGCGAAGCGTGGCGGCCAAGCCGTAGCGAGATTTGCGGATGAAAAAAGGGGACGTTAAGTCCCCTTTCTGCAACTACCTGTAAACCCAGGCACAAAAAAGCTGCCAATCACGGCAGCTTTTTTGATAGTCCGAAATCATCAGCCAGCTAGTCGACCGACAGGCTCGAAATCACTGCCATTGGACAGAGCAACATCCAGAAAGCGGCTGCGCTTATCGGAACGCTTGGCCAAAACTTCACGAGCTTCAGCCTGGAGCCGGGCAGCCATCATAGGCTTAGGTTCATGTTTGGACTTTTTCATGGAAACCTCTCGGGTCTCGAAATTTGACTGGATCGCCCTGTCTGGCGGCGCCACCCGCCCCTTTGATTCTTGGGCATGGATAATCAATGGCAATTTTGAAGGTCGAGAGAGTAGCGATATTTGAAAGCTCTTGAATAGCCGCCGGAAACACCCCGACATTGATTATCTGATCGAAGAAAACCGCAGGCTCTAACCCTGTCGCTGACTCATCACGCATCGGCGAGACGGGATTGACTACCCATAAAGGGACGTTAAGTCCCCTTCCTGAATATTCTCTGCCTCACCATTGGCAACCTGTTTCAGGTTTCGAATCCACGTTGTAATCGTTTTCAAACGAATACTTCTTTGCGGATTTGTAATTCGTATACGACATCGCATCAACCCGGCCACCCTGAGTGACCATCTGATACTCACCTGTCAGTGCGCCATCAACTACTTCAACCCAAGTTGTCGTGTACTGGTAGGGCCGGCCATACACGAGTTCTTCTTGTTCAGTACTGCGATGAACCAGCCCAATAGCCTTTTTTGACTTGCTGTACTTGACGCCAGCACCGCTCCATTTGGCGACAGAGTCGTAATAGGTTCGGAATTCAAAATTTATGGGTTTGCCTTCGTAGGAGCGGAAGCAAAAAACCTCGGTCGTGACCTCGCTATGCGCCGCCAGAGGAACGAAAACGAGCAACGCGGAAAACAATGCAGACGAAAATTTCAAACCGAATATTCCTTTAGCGGTTCATGGGTACAGAACACACAGTTACAGCAACTCAACGAGCTCTTGTCACGCCTCGGGCGCCACAGCGCTGCGCTCCCCCACCCTCGCCGGGATTTTCGAAGCTTTTCCCGCTTCAGACATTCGCGATGAGTATTGCTTGTACGCCGGCACCGCTCGCTCTTTATCGTTCACGGCCCAATAACTGTCAGCGAGATTCAGGTAAGCAACCGTCCTATTTGGGTGGTTGGCAATCACTGCATTGAGCAACTCAATCGACTCAGCGTAGAAACCCGCCTCGCCCAGTAAAAACCCAAGGTCGTTGGACCAGCCGGGACGCTGCGGGTAGTAGTACTTTGCGGCGATATAGCTATCCGGGGGACAAGTGTCATGTGAGCCACCGCCCATCAACGCGTAGCTCATCGTATCCTTGAAGGAAGAGTCATCACCCTTTCGGTAGGCTGCCAGCGCCATATCCAGCAAATCAGCCGAATCGACGGTCATCAATTTCTTTCTCACGCCCTTAATACTGCCAGTACGAGCAACCTGCAGCTTCTGCAGCGCCTCACGCCCATCGAAAGAGGCCAGAGTGATTGGGCCCAACGTCTGCACCGGCAACTCCACTACGCTGACAAGCGACCGGTCACAGGAGTCGTTGTTCGCCACTTCCAGCAGAGCTTTCAGCTCAAACTGCTTTGAACCTCTGTTGAAGGCGAACAACAGGTTGAAGTTGTAAACCGCGTTATCTTCTTCGCTAGTTACCAGCGCGATGTAATCCCCAGCCTCAACGAACGGCTGCTTGACGACAGCTTCCTCAGACTGCGGATCAATGACAGTCATGACGCCGGGGCGACCTTTGACTACATGGACGCTGAAGACACCCTGAAGAGCGGCCGAGTACTGACTCTTGATCAGAGGCAGCGCCTTCGACGTATCGAGCAAAATTTCCTCATTACGTGCCTGCACCGGCGCGATCAACAACCGGTTGGAGGCCTCGTCCGCATCCCCTGTCAGAACAAATACCTTTTGCCGTGATGCATCACCCAGCAAGCTAGCCGGAATTTCCTTCAGGACTTGGGGCGCAGCAAGCGCGCATGAAGTGGTTAGCAGCCCAAGGCTCAACACGATAAAGCGGAAGAACATATTCACTGTTTCAGTCCCTGAATTTCAGATCGCTCAACGACGCGTTGCGGAATCTTCTGCGCTTTACCGGCGGCACTCATCGCGTCGCGGTATTCGCGGTAATAACGCTGCGCTTCTTCTTGCCGAGACATTGGTAGCGCTGAACAAACTGCTGATCATCAACACCCACTTAAGGCTGGCCATAGACGATCCTCTTCACCACCGGGCTTTCTGACATTAACTGTCTCTTCGTAACGCCATAGGCCTTGATCAGCTCTTCCCGAGATCCCTTCGAGCCAAAAGAGCGTTGGTTATTATCGAAGCTGTATTGCTCCAATCGCCCTGCTGTCGAGTAATACCCATGCCACTCCGCGCAGGCACCACAACCGCCATATCCGCCTATCGAAACAAGACTGCCCTTGGTGCCCTCCACGCAATCCATCGCCACAACGACATTGCTCAACATCTTCGTCTTCGCACCATCGGAAGTGAGTTGTGAAACTTTGCTGATATCGCGTCGAAGCACCTTGCTACCGATGTTGATGGTCTGGTCGGAGCAGACCGGGATGACGTGGGTTTCCGTGTCCTGCACTGTCACGGATCGGCAGGACGAAACCAACACCACTTCAACACCGCCACACTGCATGACATCGCGTTGGGTGTAAGCATCCGTCGGCGCGGCGAAGGCTGGGGAAGAGAACAACCATGCCAGGCTCCCGGCGAACAAAAGCTGATTCATTGAGAAATCCTTTTCGCCGTTAGCCGGCCTTTTGTTTTGTCAGGCACTTTGCATAGCCGTCCGCAAACTTGGCGTCGAATGACAACGCCACCGGTTCATCCAACTCGGCCGAGGTGTTGAGCAATTCGTGGGTAGCCGGGGTGTATTTGATCCAGCCAATCGTGCCGCTGCCGTCGGTGTCGAAAAACAGCTGAGCGCGCACTACTTCACCGTCGTCCTCGTCGATCAGCAAATTGACCTTGTGCTTGCCGACATAACGAAACGGAAAATCGCTGCTCCTGACAAGCTCAGTAAGGTAGCCGTAGCAACTCCCTTCACTGGCAGTCGCGGGCAGTGAATGAGATAAAAACAAAAGCGCAATCAGCACAGGCCGAATGAAAAACCAGTTCATCCACTCACTCCTCATCCATCGGCGACGATTCCACATCGGTCGTGCTCAGCAGCCGGAATTCGTTGTTCACAAATTCGTAGTAACGGTCCCGGTTACCACTTTCCAAAGCATTCCCCTGCGCATCTTCTTCGCCGTCGAGCGTGATGCCGGACACGATGATCAAGCGGCTGTCGGGCTGGTAAACCATGCCGAACGTGCTGCCGTCGTAAGCATTCGGCAGACCGCCAACTACTTCACCGGTCTGGGCGTCCAGCACTTCGCCGCAAATGGCGCTACCGCCACAACCGAGCCTGTGCAGGATGTAATGGCCGGCGAAGTTGACCTTGCCTTTCAGGGCTTGCACCCGTGTCTGATCCATCATTGGGCTGCTGTTCTCTTGCGGCACCAGCTTATGGTTGGGGCCGGTGAAAACTGGCGTGACGGTGTAATCCTTGAAGGTTGGATCGGCAGCGAATGCCATGGACGCGGCAGCCAATATCAAGCTGCCGAGAAGAACTGAAAATCCTTTCACGCTGTAGCTCCATCTATGCAATGCATCATCAACATCCTCACTCGAAGGTGATGCTCCGCACTGCTGTTTTGATTTTTTCAAATCCCTCAGCGCTTATCGCCAACGGGGCTGATGAGCCCGACTCTGCCGAACCAATCAGCACCTGTTCGTTATGCATAAGGCAGAAGGTGATGCGACTGAACAGACGTCGACTTTTATCGTGATAACCGATGATGAATCCTGACGACTTTGTCCCCTCCAGCGACTCGAACGTGTAGGTTTGCGGATCCCCCGCCAACAATGTCGGGCTCCAGCCGTGATCAGTCAAAGTTGCCGGACACTTGAGGTTGTTGGCTTCACGCAACAGCTGCACCTCAATCGAGTCATCAGACGGCAACTTCTGAGCAGTGAGGGCGGAAAAATTCCCCGCGTTTTCACACATAACACCAAACCATGGCTCGCTCAGACCTGCTGACTTTTCGAAATTCCACTCAGCGCTGTTTGAGCTTGACGCCTGCCACAACTGCGGCGCGTTCAATGTGTTGGGAAGTTGTTTTGTCGCAACGAATACCAGATCAGGCGAATTGAACTGCAGCCATTGATCTTGCGTAAGCGTCATGGAAAACCGGCAGGGTGTCATCACGACCAAAGCGGTGATTGGCCCTTTAGCCGCCTGCGATTGACCGGAAGCATTACCGACCAACACGGTCTTGTCGGCAATTGCATGATTAACCTGCGTGAGTGCAAAACCAAACAGCAGTCCGCGTAGGTATCGAGGTTTTATGAGACTTATCGGTGATACATCAGCCACGGCTCGGGTCGCTCGATACGATCTCGCAAATGCCTTTCCGACAGTCATGTCGATAGAGCCAAAATAGCGGCGGCAACAATGCGAGCAGCGCAAAACCGTCAAGCCACAGGTGCGACCAAACTTCCTTTTGCGCCGAGAGCCACATGTCCTGCGGCGCCCATAACAGGATGCCGGCGCTCAACCAGCCCCAGACTGCCGGGGCTTTCAAGCGATCGCCCAAGTGCACCAGCGCGAGCATGTACAGCGAATAACTTTGCAGCGTCGCGCCGAACAGCGCGAGCCACCAGACTTGTTGTTCGTGGCCGGCGGCGGGCACCGGGTCGGCGCCCCAGAATGCGAGTTCGAGGGTGTGCAGATAGCCGTCGAGTAAACCGGAATGCCCGGCCCAGGTCAGGGTGAGTCCGGCGAGTATGTGCACGATTGCGGCGGCGTATAACCAGAGTACTAACGCGGGGCGAAGGGAGATCGAGGGGGCTGGCATTCCGTGTCCTGAGCGCATTCCTTGGGGGTGGGGAGTTTAAAGGAAAATCGCGGTCGTCAGATGCTCAAAAACTAAACGTTTTACCGGACGGATTCAGACCCAACGACTGCGAAAACGCATCAGACATGACCCGGCATTTCAGATGCAGTGACTGGCCTTGATAGGTTCAGCGCCCTGCGATCCCAATCGCCCCACGTTGAAGATGCCCAACTGATTACCTTTGTCAGCCGCCATCTGATAACAGGCTAACGCCCGGGACATATCCTTCGTTCCAAACTCGCCACCTTCAAAGGTCGAGGCCAGATAATTCATCGCATCAGCTGAGCCCATGGAAATAGCACGAATAACCTGCTCTTTTGCCTGCTCGGGATGGAGGCAAAGGCCGTTATAGTCGGTCGAGTTTCCTGAACAAAGAAACGTGGCATAGGCCAACGCGCCACTCGGTATTTTCGAGGCCGCTTTGAATAGCGCCTCAACCTTCGGGGTTTCCAACTGAGACGCCATTTGCGAAAGGCTTAGGCTTGCCGCCGACAGGCTCGCCTGTGCATCACTCGATTCTGCAGCACACACAAAATTTTCCAGCGACGCTTCAATCAACTCCACAGTCAGCGGATATTGCTCAAGAAACCCCAGCCCACCTAGCGCTTCGGCACGCTGATAACAGAAGTTCTCGGCGCGGCTCATTCCCGGGTTATCTGTTGCGACAAGATCCTTCTCGCTGATCGACCAATCCTCAATCCCCTCAAGCACCCAGCACGCCTGACGAGAGAAGTTGAAGATTTTCACATTGCTGTTGCCTGCCCTTTTATCCACAACGTTGACGTGACTGTCGTCGACCTCTTCGATCTCGACTCCAGGTGTCTTGCCGGGTGTAATGGCGGCCATCAGCGGGTAGGTGAACGTTGTTCCACTAACACCGGAGGTCGAAGGTTCAAAGGTACTTCGATCCTTTCCCGCCACCGGTTTCAACACCAGGGACTTGACCGTCATCGCAGTGAGACGGCGTTGTGATTCGCTGTTGGCGGAAAACGCTGCCAGGAAAGGCGCGAACTCCTCCGAGGGGCAAGCGTCGCTGGTGGGAGCCGTCGAAGCGTTCTTGTCGGATGAAAGTACAGGGACGATCTTGTCCAGATACTCCGAACGCTCACGACTCATTCTGGCGATACACGAGTTAACGGCGAACACATGCGCCGGCATCCCCGTCTCGATTTCGAATGCCTCCAAAGGGCAGTTCGCATCGCGCAACTTCAACCACGCACGTTGCGACTCTTTGACCTTCGCGGCGTACTCCGCGCCCAATGCCGGATCTGCTCGATAGTCAGACTCAAGTCGCGTCATCAGCTGCTTGTAGCTGACATTCAACTGCGCATCGGCAGCCTTCTTCGCCGCCTCCGAGCAGGACACCATTTCCAGACTTGAGGTGACCTGGCTGCAGTCATCCTGCGCATAGACCGCTGAAGACGGCAGCAATACGGCCAGCAGGGTTAAAACAAAACGGTTCACTGTGTTCATCCTTGAGTCATTCAGGTTTTGCGTTTGGTGAATCGGGTGATGCATTGCTTGGGTATGTTCATTTCCCAGTAGGTGCTGAGCAACGCTTTACGCTTTTTGTCGACGCGCAGGTTAACGAAGCCATCGCCGCAGTCCGGTTGCAACTCTTCGAAGGTGCCGGTTTTGACTTGGTAAATGAACACCCGGTAGTAGTGGTAAGTGCCCATACCGTCATCGAGTTGCCAGACCGCGAAATCCTGGGCGCCGTCGAAATTGAAATCGTCGAACTGCAGATGGAGTTCGTTTTCGGCTTCAAAATCGATTGTTCGCGACTCGCTGTGCGTTTCGCTTTTAACCGCGATGTTCAGCTTGGAGCCTTCGAGAACCAGCGTCGCGTCGACGCCTTTGGTTGGACTGAACGTGGTGGTTTGGGCTAACGCCGGGATCGTCCACATCAGGCCGAGCAGTGATACCGCTAGAGTTTTGAATTGCATGTACTCGCCCTACTCCTCCCCGTGAAACGCGGCTCGTCTCAATTGCAGTTTTCTCGAGATTTCGCTGCCTGCGGAATACGTTCACCCTTTCCGTTCATTGTCATTTTTTCGATGTATTCCTTATAAAGCGGACATGCGTCGGACTTCATTCCGATATCCCAATAAGCATCTGCCAAATTCAATGTTGCAACGACTCTCTCCGGAAACTTTTTATGAATCCCCCTCAAAAGCAAAGCAGCTAAAACATTGTTTTTGCTACGATACAAATAATAAGCATAGTCATTTAGAGGCCCGACATTATCATTGGAAATTATCAACGTTAGCTCATACACCAGCTCTTGAGGAATACTCCTCCTTACCTTGTTACCGCTATCATCGAGCCCATAAAATAATTCTCCTTTTTCGCCCTGAGGAAGCTTACCAAGAATATATTTGAAGTCTTTCCTGATTTCTGCAAGCTGATCCTCATTACTCAAATAGCTAAAATCGGGCCCATTTTCGGGGAACTGAGAAAACAGGGTGCAACACGCCACACGCTGAACATTAAACTTTTGCGGAAATAGTGCTTCAACTGGTACCTTCTCACCACCCAAGGTATATTTTTCATTTCTACTAGGTTCCGCCCAAGTAGATTTTTTATAGAGAACCCAGTCTTTCCGCGCAGAATTCCATTTAAAACTATACTGCGTAAGATCAGTATTACGAGTATAAAAATCCAGCAACAACGAAAACTCACCTGGTAGATAACCTACAGATAACCCACCGTCTCCAAGTTCAAAAACCCCCGAAACTGACTTGTTACCCCCACCAATATCTATAGTAATTCGCGAAATTGTACCGTCATCCTCAAGTGGTCTAACACCATACGGATCGCAGATTCCATCCCCATTCAGCTCAGCCTCGCAGCTAGAGCTCGCATTGACCACTGACGCCAGGAGCGCGAAAACTAAAAAAGCTACCACTCTCATTCTACGGCCCCCTCAAGTGCAACTATGCGCGCTTCGGCGTATTGTTTAGCCGCTGAAAATAAAAATGGACAACAAAGGGTAAAAATGGGGACAGACCACGTTTTTCGGATCTTTTTTTAAAACGTGGTCTGTCCCCATTTCACATTCCTATCTTTAAGCATCGCACCAAGATCAAAACCGTCTAGCTTAAAGCAAAAATCCGCCCCTTAGATTAGAATAACTTATCTATAGCAACTTGATCGTACCTAGTAAACACCCCTCCCAATGCGCCGGAAGAAACATCGAAATAGATTGGGCGAGCCAAATCACCAACTTTATAAACAGAAAAAACTTGGCTTGAGCCAAATGAATGCTTTCCAGTCCCCTTTTCAATTACAGCTTCCGGCGCTGATACACTCAAATTATCTTTTGAGTTATATATTCTCGACAACTTTGCCTCACCCAGTGTTGACTCACTGACCTCCAGTGGCAACGGAGGCACTCTCAACAAAGGTTCGATAGCTATATTATCGGTTGAACTTTTCCACTCATCTGAAAATTCGTAAATCGCCTCATCATACTCCTCTGCAAGAGGTCGATTTAGTCCACATACCGCCTTGTTAATAAGAATTCCGTTCTGCTCATTACGTACATTTGCATAAATGCAATCTATGAAGACGTCCTTGGCATTTCTCATCAGTGTAAAATAAGCTTCAAATGTTGAGCGGGACGCCAAATTTTCATAATGTAGGGCTTTCCCCCCATTAAAGTCGACTAGTTCTCTGGTTGTTTCACCCTCACTACCAACAACGTTCTCGATCGTCCGGCTCCCGCCGGCCCAAGTCACGTTTAAACTTTTAGTCTTCGCATTCGCTAAATAAACGTCATCTTGGCCAGCCACAGAAATGCCAGAGACCATGAAAACTGAAAACATTAAAACAGCTTGAAACCTTAACTTCATACTATTTCGTCTCCGGAGCAGAAGAAGTCGCTCTTAAAATTGATTCAAATTTAACAGCGTAACTTGCAATAAGTTCTTTTCGGTCAGACCCATTGATAACCTTGCGAGCACCCTCATAATCTTTAGTTGAACTATTAACATAATCACTGAGCTTTTTGCCGGTAAAAATCCCTTCCTTCATACCCCATATCATGATCGGTATCGAATTTTCGAATCCCGCAGCCTCATCAGGCCTATTCACAAAGTCAATACCGAAATGATCCTTAGCCTTTTGATAGTTTTTCTTCCACGTCAAATGAACAAGGCCTCGACCGCGATACTTAAAACCATCGCCTTGTACTGTATTGCCATTCGCGATTGCTGTTTGCCGGCCTTCTTCGGAACTCGCAAGAACAGGATCATACTTATTAAAATAAGAAACCTCACCATATTCTGGAGCCACACTAAAATACTCAGGTATCATAAATTGATAAGCCTCATGCCGAGCAGTCGCAAACATATAAGACCATTCATATATGGTGTATACTTCTTTCGTTTCATCTATATATTTATTTATATGCTCAGCAATTTTTTGCAAATTAACTCTTGAGTTTGGAGTGAAAGCAGGAACATTTGGTTGAAATGACGCATGCTGTTCAGCGTACATCGCTACAAATCGCTCAACATCTATGAGCTGCGACCGGCTCATGAAATTACTCAACATTTCTATAGGATGGAAATGCCAAACCAGATCTGTATCTACGACAGCCTTCCCAATTAGGTCTTCCCAAAACACGTATTTCGTGATCCTTTCTTTTTCGTGTTTCAGCGTTTTCGGAGAATTTTCCAATAGCTGATCAAGTCTGCTCCACTTTTGAGCATCTGCTTTTTCTTTCCACTCAGTCGGATGATGGGCCACCAGCCTGGACCACTGCGAGCGCGTATCAGGTTTTTTCAAAGCCTCGGCCAACTCGGTTGGATCGACTTCCCCGCTCTGGTCTTTATCGATCTTCGCAAACAGATCCTGAAAGAACGTAGGCATATCTTTCGGATCGAGAAACCCGTCCGCTGTCGCATTGGTTTCTTCGACGATCTGAAACCCCAGCTTTTCCCAATCATGCTGAGTGATGATTTGTGCACCGGCTTTCTTGACCAGACCATTGACGGCCTGAGCATTGTCGGTAACGGTCACATCGTAGTAATCGTCGGCACCCACTTTGATGACCGGCGTCTTGTTCAAATCAACCGCATGTTCCGTTTTCAGCAGCGTACTGTCAGTCGCAGGTGCTTTTTTCTTCAGCTCACCTCCGACCGGCAAATACAGGTATTGCTTGCCGATCTTCAGCCCAACCGTATTCTTGAGGAAGTCTTTTACATCGGCTTCGGCAGTAAATATCTCGACGTGTACTTGATACTTACTTGCTACACCGCCATCTTCGCCGGTCAGATTTTCAGTCAATCCCAGATAACCGATCGGATCTCCCGCCTTGATTCCGGTACTGGCAGGTTCTACAGAATTGAAGCTACTCGGGATTACATCCCAGGCAACATATTCGTTTTCCACAATCGCCCAGAAGCTGGGAGGAAGGCTTCCATCCCCAGCCAAGCTACCGCTGCTCGTACATTTCGCCATTCGACGAATTGTCCCTGCAACATTGAGGTTCAGTACCTCTTTGCTTTCAAATTCAACCGAACTTTGAGGGTTAAGTTGCAGCGAGCCAATCTTATCACCGGCATTCTGCCCATTTTGGGCAGAGATAGGACCCTGATAAAGATCCAATCTTGTCAACGCGGTTCCTTTCACCTTACCTTGCCAATATTTTGGCTTTAAACGCTCCGGGATCGGGTCTGCCAGCCATATACGTGCGGGTTTGGAGTTTTTGTAGGGTTCTCCATCTTTCAAGTATGCGAACCAGACCTCTTTGCCAGCCTCGCGAACTTTGTGGCCACTCTTTTTAACGCTACCTGACAGGATTTTCCCTTTCGCATAGGTGACGTTGCCTAAGTCCTTTTGATCCAATATCTCAAGTTTGGTCCCCGCAACGAGCTTGCCAACGTTCTGAACGCTACTGGATTCAGGGAAATCGTCGTAAGCGTTGAAGTCACTTACTTTCATGGTCACTTTAGGCTTCGGAGTTTCTTCCTCAGTCAGTGGATAACGTTTGAAGGGCAGAAGGTGCATGTACAAGCTGTAGAAATTCAACTTGTTTTGCTTGCCTTTACTCGGTCCTTCTTCTGGGTTTGGCGCAGATTTATACTCATGTCGCACCAAACAAAATGAGTTGGAATACTTCAGTTTCTTCTCATTTTCACCGAACGTAGATTCCAGATAATCTTCGTTAAGGCGATAGGCCACGACTTCACCATCAGCCATACAACGAATCGGTTCGTTCAAAATACATTGAGGTGCGCTGGCATTGCTGATGTGAATCCCACCGTGCCAGAACTTGTTACTCCCCAGCAAATAATGCCCGGATGTTTCATTCTCAAGTACCTTATATACTTCTTCCGCATCAGAAAACTGTTTACCGTCTGCTTTTCGAAATGGATATTGAAAATTCAATAACGGCACCGCTGCAGATGGAGCAGGTGCAGGTGCAGGTGCAGGTGCAGGGCTTGTACCTGTTCGAAAACTTTCCTTTGCTCTTAAGAATTTTGTAGCTTTCGGCCAATAGTAACTGGGTGGTTTGGGACCAAATATTGTTATCGCTGGCCCTGTACTATTTTGAGCACCAAATATGTGCCCAACTTCTGTAGCGGGGTTGTAGTCCTCGATAATCCCTGTATGAAAAATCGGATCACCTGGTTTGTTAGGAGTAGCATTTATCCATAAGGCGATGTCACCTCGCTTTACGCTCTGTGGCTCAATTGTTGTGTAGTAACTGGAAGTATCCATGTTACGGGTGTCTTCATACGGAATATTATATCCAGCGCCTGTCAGCAGCAGATTAACCATATGAGAACAGTCAATCTTTTTCTTACCGGCGGCGTTCGTTTGAAAACCATCGCCGCCCATTTTATAAACGTAGTCGCCACCGGTGTAGTTACTTTTTAAATCAAGTGGTTCAGTCATTTCTGCTTCCTGCAAATTAGTAGCAATAGCTGCTGTCTTCAGCTGATTGCGCTTTCAATCGATTAAAATTTTTCAGGGCAGTTTCATTACCGTTATCCGCTGCCAAGCGATAGCAGGCCAGTGCTCTTGATAAATCCAGGGTTACTAGCCCTCCCGTTTCGAAGGAGTAACCTAAATAGTTCATTGCATCCGTCGACCCCATTGAGGCAGCACGAATAAGTTCTTTTTCGGCCTCATCGGGGTGTTGGCAAGCACCTTCTGCGGATGAGTTGTTTCCGTAACAATAAAATGTCGATAGAGAAGCTGCGCCATCCGCGAGGGTTGTTGCCGCAGCTTTGAAAAGCGACTCAACCTTGCCTGATTCCAACTGCGGTGCCATGCCAGAGAGGCTCAAACTCGCAGCATCCAAACTCGCCTGAGGATCCCCCGAAGCAGCGGCGCAAACATAGTTTTCCAACGCGGCCTCGAAAAACTCTCCTGTCAGATAATACTTTTCCAGTCCACCTAGACCTTCGAAACTCCGCGCGCGTTGATAGCAAATGCTCTCGGCCGTACTCATGGTCGGAGAACCCGATACAACAAGGTCTTTCTCACTAATCGACCAATCCTCAACACCTTCCAGAACCCAACACGCCTGGCGAGAAAAGCTAAAGATCTTGATGTTGCTATTACCTGCACGCTTATCAACAACGTTGAAATGACTGTCGTCAACCGCTTCGACCTCGACACCTTCGGTCTTTCCTGTGGCTACGGGTGCCATCAGTGGAAATGCCAACGTCGAACTCTTAACCCCCGTCGTTTGCGGATCAAAGCTTCCGCTCTCCCCGGTAGGTTTCAACACCAGCGACTTCACCGTCATCGCAGTCAACCGCTGCTGAGTTTCGGCATTCGCAGAAAACGCCGGCAGAAACCGGGAAAAATCCTCGGACGGACACTCATCCGCATAAGCGCTGCCATGAAACAGGCTCAACAGCGACGCGGTGAAAACCGCGATCGCGATGCCATTGCTCTTCTTCAAAACTCCATTCATGTCGATCACTCAGAAAACACAAAAAAAGCCTTCGGCTTAACCTTCTCAGGCGGTGCATTCAACAACGCCTGATCCATCAAACTCCCCGCCTTATCCTTATCCGCCGCCCCCGGCAGCACCGGCGGCTTAATCCCAATGCCCGTGCCCGACCCAGCCGACCCACCGGCATTGATTTTGATCACCGGCCCAACCACCGTGACCCCACCGCCATCCAGCTTGATAAAGCTCCCACCCCCAAGAATGGTCAGCTCCGTCCCCGCCTCAATAACAATCTTGTCCCCAGCCTTGAGGTGAATCTCTTTCCCCACGCTGGTCAGTTGCGCAGTCCCCAGCTTCACATGCTGGTTCTGCCCAATCGTGAGGTGATCATCCAGCTTCGCTTCAATCTTGCGGTCGGCAATCGTGGTGCGGTGTTCTTCAGCCTTCAGCTCGGTGTAGGTGTTCTTCACCACCGTGTCGTGACGTTCATTACCGACCCGAATCTTCTGGTCATGCTCAACGTTTTCATCCCAATCGCGCTGCGCATGGATGTAGATCTGCTCCGCACCTTTCTTGTCTTCGATGCGCAGTTCGTTGTACCCACCGCCACCCGGTGAGCTGAGCGTTTTGAACACGCTGCGCGTCTTGTTCGCCGGCAAAGCGTACGGCACCGGGTTTTCCTTGTGGTACAGGCAACCGGTGACGAGGGGTTGGTCGGGATCGCCTTCGAGGAAGGTGACGAGGACTTCCATGCCGATGCGCGGGATGCTGATGGCGCCGTAGCGGTCGCCGGCCCAGGAGCTGGATACGCGCAGCCAGCAGCTGGTTTTGTCGTCGGCCTGGCCTTCGCGGTCCCAGTGGAACTGGACTTTGATGCGGCCGTATTGGTCGCAGTGGATTTCTTCGCCTTTGGGGCCGGTGACCATGGCGGTCTGGCTGCCGAGTACGCGTGGTTTCGGGTGTTCGAGGGCCGGGCGGTAGAACACGTCCCAAGGGGTGGCGAGGAAGGTGTTGCGGTAGCCCTGATGGAAGTCGTCTTTGTTGTCGGTGGTGTCGCTGGTCACGCCTTCTTCGAGGACTTGCGGCTGCTTGCCTTCGTGGAAGATTTCGGTGAGCAACCACAGGTCATTCCACTCGGTGCGCGGGTGGTCGGACATTTCCATGAAGTGGCCGCTGACCAGTTTGGTCTGGTCGCCGCGACCTTCGGCCTGACGATAGTCGGCGCGGTGGCGTTCGAGGGCGCGCTGGCTGAGGAACTTGCCACGGGCGCGGTCGATGAAGCGGCCGGGGTAGTCGTAGTCTTCGAGATCCGGCTCAGTGCTCTCGCCTTCGGGTTTGTAGGCGGCTTCCATTTGCAGGCGCGGTTTTTCGAAGTCGTAGTCGCGGCGTGTGGTGCGGCTGGTGCGGGTTTCCAGGCGCAGCTTGAAGCCTTTGATCACCGGCTCTTCGGCGACCATGCCGCTGCCTTGCACGTACGCGGTCGGCTGGCCGAGGTCGGGGAACACGGTCTGGTCGTCGCCGAACACCAGCAGGTGGCCTTTGTCGCTGTGCTGGAAGTGGTAGTGAATGCCTTCCTCTTCGCACAGGCGCTGGACGAAGTGCAGGTCGGTTTCGTCGTATTGCACGCAGTAGTCGCGATCCGGGCACGGCTGGCTGAGCTGGAAGCTGTAGGCGTTGCCCTTGATGCCGTGTTCTTCGAGGATCAGCGCGATGATTTTCGGCGCTGACATCTGCTGGTAGATGCGCTGGTTGGTGCGGTGATGCAGGTATTGCAGTTGCGGCACCATCGACACTTTGTAGCGGGTCAGGCGCTTTCCGGCATCGCCTTGGGCAACACGGTAGATCTGGCCGTGGATGCCCGAGCCTTGTGGATCGAATGCGAGAAACGCCTGCTTGTGCAGCAGTTGTTCGAGGTCCAGATCAGGGTTTTCGCTGACCAGTTCGAGGTCGAAACGAAACGGCTGGCTGATGCCTTCGGTGCCGGTGAACGACAGCACTTGCAGGTCGCCGACGTAGTCTTCGACCTTGAGGCTGAAGTGGGTTTCGTTAGCTGGGTTGAACATAAAGTGCTCCCTGTTCGAATGTCATCCGTTACGCCCGAAGTCGCAGACGTTGCAGCCAGGACGAAGTGGCGCCCAAGGCGTCACGCAATTGTTGGGCAGTGATGCTGCGTTCTGCCGGGTCGAAGCTCAGCGCGGTGCGCAGCGCTGGCCAGCCGTGTTTCGGTAAGTTCGCCGGCGCTTGCAGCTCGCGCTCCAGGTGCTCGTCGCGCGCCTGGGTCGAGGGCAAGCGGCGGAACGGGTGTTTGCCGCCCGCCAGTTCGTAGATCACGCAGGCCACGCCGTACACGTCCGCGCTGGCCGACAACGGTTGGCCCTCAAGCAGTTCGGGGGCGGCGTAGCCCGGGGTCCAGGCGTTGAAGCGTTCGCGGCTCAGGTGCGGCAGGCCGGGCATCACGCCCTCCTCTGCCTGGCCGAGACCGAAGTCGAAGAGGCGCAAGCCGTCTTCGCTGAGCATGACGTTGCTCGGTTTCATGTCACCGTGCAGCACGCCGCGACCGTGGGCGTAGGCCAGCGTGTCGAGCAGCGGCAGGACGATGTCGCGCAGTTCTTGCCACGGCAGGCCGAGGGGCCGCTCGCAGAGCAATTTGTCCAGGGTCAGGCCACGCATGTATTCCATGGTGATGAAGGCCCGCTGGCAGTCGGTGTCGACTTCAAAAGTGTGTGCACGCACGACGTTGTCGTGGCGCAGACGCCGGGTCAGGGCGAACTCGCTGTAGAGCAAGGCACTGGCGTCCGGCGATTCGGCAAATTCTTCGCTGAGGATTTTCAGCGCAATGTAAGGGTCGGGATCACCGAACTGTTCGTGCAGCAGATCCCGTGCCCGGTAAACGGCGCCCATGCCACCGGCCCCGAGCAGACGCTCGAGGTGGTAGCGACCGGCGAGTACATCCGGCAGTGCACCGATGCTGGCCTTGGTCGGCGCCAGCAAAGGTTCTGCTTTGTTCTCCTTGGCGAAGGCGAAGTAGGTCAGGTTGTTGGCCTGTTCTTCGCTCATCAGCAAGTCGTCGACTGAGGATTCGATTTCAGTCATTGGCGGATCACCACGGCTGTCAGGTTGTCGCGCGCGGCGCCACGCAGGGCGCCGTCGAACAAACGTTCCAGCGCCACGTGCGGCGCGCTGAGGCTGAGGGCGTTGCCGAGGGCATCGCTGCTCAGGCCCTGATACAAACCATCGCTGCAGAGCAAAAACGCATCGCCCGGATAGACCTCGAGTTCGAGGACATCCAGGGTCAGTTGTTCGGCGGCACCGACGGCTCGGGTCAAGGCCTGAGCCGCTGGGTGCGCTGCCGCTTGTTCGACGCTCATCTGTTGCTCGTCGATCAATTGTTGTTGCAGCGAATGGTCCTTGGACAGCTGATACAGCCGCTGCCCGCGCCACATGTAGCAACGGCTGTCGCCGGCCCAGATGCAGGCCGCGCGATTGCCTTCCACCAGCAGCGCGACGACGGTGCTGCCCATGATGCTGTCGTGGCGTCCGGCGGTGACCGTCAACTCCTGCCCCAAGCGCCGGTTCAGCCAGTGCAGGCACTGGCGGATGGCTTTGAGGCGTTCGTCGAAGTCCTCGTGTTGCGGCAGTTCAGCCAGGCTGGCGACGATCAACTGGCTGGCGATGTCGCCACCCTGATGACCGCCCATGCCGTCCGCGACCACCCACAGCCCCTGCTGTGGCGAGTCGAGGAAGGCATCTTCGTTGCGCGCCCGCACCTTGCCCGGGTCGGTACGCGCCGCGCTGCGCCAGGCACTGGCCACCAGCATCAGAGCTGCACCGGCATACGGAAGGTGCGCAGTACGCCCATGTCGAACGGGTTCGGCGTGCGCTGGCTGGTCAGCAGGTAGTTGGCGCGCAGACCACCTACATCGGCTTTCAGCACCAGCACGTCGCGACCGGTCAGGTACTCGGTCTGCATCAGGTCGAACAGACGGAACAGCGACCATGGGCCGGAGTTCTTCTCGATGCCGATCGGGCGCCCGGCCATTTTGTCCATGACCAGACTGGTGCGACCGTCTTCAGCATCGGTCGGCCATTTGAACGACATTGGCAGGATCGGACCGTGGCGGTATTCCATGGTCTTGTCGCCGAACTTGAACTCGGAACGGCTGACCGCCGGGTCGAGGGTGTACGGCTCCAGTTTGAACTGCACAGTCGGTTCGGCCGGGTTGATCGAGAAGAAGCTCTGACGAATCGTCAGCGCCGCCGCCATCTGGTCGAGATACATCTTCGATACCGGCAGGCTGTGACCGTCGACGCTGCGCATGCGGTAGTTGCCCGGATCGCCGCTGACAAACGGACGCATGTAGCTGTCGAAGAAACGGTCGACGGTGCCTTGAGCGCGGAAGAACTCGCGGAAATCGCTGATCGCCACGTCGCTGGTGCTGCTGGCGCTGAACGGATAACGCTTGCTGATGGTTTTGCCATACACGCTGTACAGCTCGTTCTGATAACGGCCGTTCAAGTATTGGTAAGCATCGTTGAGCACCAGACGCCAGGAGTCTTCAGCCAGCACGTTGAACCACACGCTCAGTGGACGCGGCAGACGACCGGAAGCATTGCGCAGGTTGGTCAGCGCATCACGCTGGCCGCTCATGCGGGTTTTCGCCATTTCGAACGCGGCTTGTTCCGGTGTGCTGGAACGGGCCAGACCGGCAAGTTGCAGTTGCAGGTCGTTGAGCGCGCTCAGTGCAGGCGTCAGGTCCGCCGCCGGGCCGTTGTTGTCATCGAGCAAACGATGCAACGGTTCGAAGCGGCGCTGCAGCGACTTCTTCGCGGTGTCCGGCAGGGTCTTCGCCACGTTCAGGGCCGAAGCCTTGTCCGCTGCGGCGGCGGCAAGTTTGCCAACCTTACCCAGTTTGCCTTTCTGCCCGGCCAGCGCATCAGCAGCGTCGCCAGCTTCTTCAACAGGATCTGCAGCGGCCTGGAAACGGGTGTTCTCACGCACTTCGGTGAGCAATGCCAGCACCGGCGAATTCGCCGAGGTCAGGCCCGCCAGCTGTTCGGCGCCTTCACCGGCGTCGCTGATCGGCGGCAGGGCAACCTGGCCAACCGCTTCGCTCCAATAGTTGGCGTAGTCGCGGAAGTACAGCTGCTCCAGCTCGACCATCAGACGACGCAAGTCCATGTCGCTGATGCCCGCGCCTTCGCCCAGCACCCAGTTGTCACGCAGGATGTCGGTAACCAGCGCCGAACCCTGTACCGAGAAATACTGCTGATAACCGGTTTGCGTGTAGAAACCCGGGATCACGTATTCGGTGCCGATAAACAGCGAGCCTTGTGGGCCGAGGTGTTGGCTGAAACGATAGTCCGGCAGGTTGCGCGCCTGCTCGCGGAGCATGCGGTAAACCACGGTGGCCAGCGATTCGCTGCGCAAAACCTGACGCGCCTGAGTGACCAATTGGTCGTTCAGCGGGTAGATAAACGGCTGCTTCAGCAGACGCTCCAGATGCGTGCTCAGACCGTTCTGTACGGCGGTGTTGCCGGTGTAGCGCGTCGACCAGTCAGTGGCGACCCAGTCCTTGAGCCACGCCGCATCGCGACGGTCCTTCATGTTCAACATCAGGTACGCACGCAGGCTGTTGAGCAGGCGGTCGCGGTCCTTCATGTTGGCGCGAATCTGCCCTTCGAGCATGGTCGCAACCCGTGGCAGCAGTTGCTTTTCAAGCTCGCGCTCGTAAGCCTCTTTGACCACTGGATTGACGTCTTCGCCCTGATACAGACCGCCACGCTCGTGGTACGAAACGTCGCCCTTCTTCGGGAACACCTGTGTCGCAGCGTAGCTGGTGTCGAGGGTTTTCAGCACGCCCATGGCGTCATCACGCGGCGACAATGCCGTGCGCTGCTGCGTCCAGTTCTGCGCCAGATTGCGCAGGTTTTCCAGGCGCTCGTAGTTGGCCGAGAAACCGCCCGCCCAGAGCATGCCGAACAGTGCCAGTGCCGCCAGTGCGCCAACATATAACGCACGTTGGCCCCAATGAATACGGCTGCGTTCGCGCTTGTCCAGACCGGCCAGGTCGGATTCCGGGAAAATCACCTGGCTGAACAAGTGGTGGATAAACCGCGAACGGCCGCTGCGCAGGGTCGGCAGCACGCCGGCGCTCATGCCGAGGCTGGCGCCGATGCCGGCGGTGGTCGCATCCATCTCTTGGGTCAGGTGCGGTGCGCTGGTCAGGTAGAAACCACGCAGCTGCGTGGCACGCTGATAACGGTTGCCAGTGAACGCCATGTCGACGAACAGGCACAGGCGCTCGCCGATCTGCCCCAGTTGATGCGGGAAATCGAGGATGCGGCCACGGCGCTGGGTATCGCGCTCGGAGTGCATGCGCATGATCACTTGGCTGTTGAGGCGACGCAGCAGCTCTTCGAACTCGTTGCGCAGCACAGCGACGTCGGTGCCGACCTGATCCTTGCGGAAGCTGGTGCCGAGCACCTGATCGCTTTCTTCGCGGGTCAATTGATCGAAGAACTCGTCGAAGCCCAGCAGCTTGTCAGCCTTGCTCAGGACCAGATACACCGGCACGTCGACGTGCAGTTTCTGATGCACGTCTTGCAGACGGCCGCGAACCTGGCGCGCGAGGGTGTCGATGTCCTGCTCACTGCCGCCGAGCAGGGTTTCCACCGGAATGGTCACCAGCACGCCGTTCAACGGACGCCCGCGACGGCGCTTGCGCAGCAGCTCCAGCAACGTCGTCCAGGCACCGCCGTCGACTTCCACATCCGGTTGCGTGGTGTAACGCCCGGCGGTGTCGATCAACACACCGTGGTCGGCGAAGTACCAGTCGCAATGACGGGTGCCGAGGGTGTCGCGGGTCAGCTTGCGGTCGATCTTGTTGATCGGAAATTCCAGACCGGAAAAATCCAGCAGGCTGGTCTTGCCGGAAGCCTGCGGACCGATCAGCAGGTACCACGGCAAGTCACTGCGCCAGCGCTCGCTGCGGCCGCGATACAGGCTCGACGTCTTCAGGGTTTTCAGCGCGTCTTTGAAGCGCGCCTTCAACTCTTTCTGCTCTTCGTCGATCAGCTCTTCGCGGCGAATGCGGTCCTGGCCGTCCTCGCTTTCTTCCTCGGCTTTCTTACGGATACCGCTGCGCCAGCTGACGAAGACCATGGTCAGGCCCCAGATCAGGAACAGCACAGCGATGGTCAGCAAGCGCGCGGTCGCGCTCTCCCAGAACTTGTAGTCATCAACCGCCAACAACGGGCCGACGAACCACACCAGCAGCGCCACGAACAGCACCAGCAGCAAAGTCCAGACCCAGGTCTGGCGCAGGAAGGCGCCGACTTTCTTGAAAAACTTTTTCATCACACGTCCCTGTTTACGGCTGCGACTGCGGTTGCACCGCGGCCGGATCAAGCGGCTGATAAGGTTGCAGAACGGTGTCGCGCTGCTCGCCCAAGACCCAGGCGAAGCCCGAATACATCACCCCCAGGCAGACAAGAGTGAACAACACCACCATCCACGCCGGCACGATGCGCACCAGGTTGCGGCGCTGATCGTTCAAGCCTTCCCAGTGCGGCGACAACTCGCGCGGCACGTCGCCACGCAACTGACGGATCTGCCGATACAGAGCATCGCGGATGCCTTCAAGTTCGAGCATGCCGCGTGCCTGTACGCGGTACTTGCCTTCGAAACCGAGGGACAGGCACAGATACATCAGCTCGAGCATCGGCAAGTGCTTGACCGGGTTCTTCGACAGTCGATCGAGCAACTGGAAGAACTTCTCGCCACCGAAGGTTTCGTTGTGGAAGCTGCTCAGCAGGCTCATCTGCGACCATTCGCTTTCGTTGCCCCACGGCGTGGTCACGACAGCTTCGTCGACCACGGTGCAGAGCACGTATCGCGCGGCCATCACCTGGCTGCTTTCGGCGCCGTTGTGCAGGGCGCGTACTTCAAACAGTTTCAGGCCCGCAGTCAGTCGCTCATTCAGCGCGTACAAGTCTTCGCGGGTTTCGCTGTGTTTGAGGCGCACCACTTCCGAAAGCAGCTCGGACGAGGCCGCCACCAGCGAATTGAGGCTGATGTTGAACGCTTCTGCCGGGCGCAGGCGCGCGGCGTAGATCATGCGTTCTTCCAGTTGCTCGAAACGCGGCGGCGCGGCGAAGTCGGTCAGCGGACTCGATGCCGGTCCGTGGCCCTGACGATCGAGCAGGACGGTTTTGTCGTCCTGGTTGTAATCCGTTTCCTTGATCATGTCGGTCAGTTCCTGATGGCCCAGAATTTCAGTTCAAGCTCGGCAAATTCGCCGGACACGTGGAACGCGAAACCGCCGGAGCGCTCGAGTTGTGCCAGGTCTTCGGAACTGAGTTCGAGGATGAAATAGGTTTTGTTCGAGTGGAACGCGATCTGCCGTGGGGCCACCGGCAACGGTTTGACCTTGATCCCCGGCAAGTGCAGGTTGACCAGTTGGCGGATACGCTCCACCGGGCCAACCTTGAGGTGCGCCGGCAAGCGGTGGCGCAGTTCTTCGGAGTCGCAGTTGGCACTCGCTGCCAGCACGAACGACGCCGAGCCGAGCAGTTTGTGGTCGTGCAACGGCGAGACGATGATGCCGTACTGACGCGCTTGCAGGATCAGTTCGATGGCGTGCTGTTCGAGCACCATCGACAGCACCTGACGAATCGCTTCCATCAGTTTGCGGAAGCTGCCGCCCTGATCAGCGTGGGAGTAGCGGCTGTCCAGACGCGGGCGTTTGCTCTCGCCGGAGAAGGTCGCCAGATCGCCGAGCATGGTCAGCAGCGTGCGGTACAACTCTTCCGGGTGCACTTGCTCCAGGCCGAGGTAGTGACGCAGCAGCAGTTCGGTGCGGTTGATCAGTTGCAGCATCATGAAGTCGCCGACCTCCGCGCCGCCGACCTTGCCGTTGGAGCGAATCCGCTCGGCAATCGTGTCGCCACGGTGGTTGAGCATGCTGATGACTTCTTTCAGGCACGACAGCAGATAGCTGGAGGCGTGGGCCTGAATGTAGGTCGGCACGAAGTCCGGATCGAGGCTGATCACGCCGTCCGGCGTGGTGTCGAGCACGTCGCAGATCTTCAGCTTCACGTAGGCCTGATCGCTCTGCTGCTCGCCGAGCAACAGTTTGAAGTCCGGGCGACCGCAGCTGACCTGACTGGCAGAGTCGTCGCCGGCGTTGGAGTCAGCCACTTCAGCGTCGTACGCGGTGTAACGCGCGAGCACGTCGGATTGCTCCGGGCGGCGCGACTCGATGTGGTTACCGGTGACCAGCGGCAGCGCCAGATAGATCGGTGTGTTGCCGGTGTTCGGCGGTACGTCCAGCGCCAGCGGCTCGGTGTTGCCACCGAGTTCGAACAGGCTGCCGTCCGGCAGAATCCCCGAGGCTTCACTGATCACCAGTTTGCCCATGTTGAGGAACTGCAAGTCGATCTCCAGATTGAGGAAACCCCAGGTGTAACCACCCAACAATTGCGTGCGGGTTTTCATCTGGTGATCGTAATAACGATCGTTGTGCTGGAAGTGCTGCGGACGCAGCAGCATGCCTTCCTGCCAAATGACTTTATGGGTATTCATGATCAGTCATCCGCCTTGGCGAGCACTTGATTGGTGTTACGGATGCCGGTCTGGTCCAGAGTCAGATCGACTTCGGTGACTTCCAGCGGAGTGATCTGAATGGTGTGGCGCCATTGGGTGTCCGGCAAGTCGCGGTAAGCGGCGAGAACGCCGACATAAAGGCTGCCCTCTTCCACCTTGAGCTTCATCTCCACGGTTTCACCCGGGCGCAGTTCGAGTTCTTCGCTGGCCACCAGATCCGGGTTGAGGGATTCCTTGGCGCGTTCATAAAGGCTGAAGAAGTCAGCGTTCTCGAAGGTCACCGGGTGCTTGAGTTCGAACAGGCGCACGACGATCGGCGACGGCCGACCGTTGAGGTCCGGGTTGAGCTGATCGCTGCCGGTCAGCTTCAGGTTGATCTTGGTCACTTTCGAGTACGGCGACAGCGACGAGCAACCGGCGAGCAGCACCAGCACGGTGAGCGCAGTCAGCGTCTTGAAAAAAGCGGTCGAGCGGCGAGACATGCGCATCATCCTTGGTGGTCGGTGTGGAGGGTGGAGATCAGGCGGATCTGTTCTTCGTAAGCCTGGGCAAAGTCGCGGGCCAGCAGACGCTCGCTCCAGTCATCGTCCTGACGCAGCGCCTGGTGATAACGGCCGAACGCTCTCCAGCGCCCGCCCGAAGTGGCGATCAACGGCTTGTTGTCGCGCTCGAAACGCAGGGTCAGTTGCTCCGGCGAGAAGTGCTCCAGGGTGCCGCGCACGGCGGCGCGGCTGGCGGTCAGCAGGGCCACTTGATGCGCCTGCAGATCGCGGAACGCGCGGGAGATGGCTTGCTCGGCCGGCAGATGGCCGGGCTTGCTTGGCTGCAACAGAATCTGCAGGGCTTCGCTCGGATCGACAGCGAATTTCAGCGGGTTTTTGTTGGTGCCTTGCACGGTGGTCTGGGCCAGACGCAATTCGTTTTTCAGCTCCGAGCGGGTACGCAGGCTCTGCTGCAAACCGCCGATGCTTTGGCGCAGCAAGCGCGCAGCATTCAGCGCCAGGGCTTCGCGTTCGTCGTGGCTGAGGCCTTTGACGTCGACGCCCAGCGCAGCACCGAAATGATCCCAGAAACCTTCGCTTTGACGCTCAACGGCTTTCGGCGCCGGAGCGGGCTCAGGTTCGGCGGGTGCTGCAATCAGCTCCGGCACCATCAGGCTTTCCATGTCGATACGTGCGTAGTCGGCACGCTGACGGGAGTCTTCAGGTTTGGTGTTCGGCGCCAGCAGTTCGTCGATTTCCGAATACACACGCTCTTGTTGCTCGAGAGCATTGAGCGGGTCGAGATCAAGGAACGCGTCGTCCGGGATGATGCTGCCGGCAGCGCGTGGGCGGCCGACTTCACCGTCGAAGGTCGCCGGGTCGCGCACCAGCCGGGCGCGAATTTCGAAATCACCCAGCACGTAGGTGCTGCCGTGCTCGATGCGCACCGGTTCGCCTTTGTGCAGGCGTGCGCCGCTCTCGCCGTCCTGGACACCGTTGCTGCTGGTGTCGGTGAGGAAGAACGTGCCCTCGCGGTAGCTGACAATCGCGTGGTGATTGGACAGGTGACGCTTGCGGTCAGGGATGATCCAGTCGCAGTCCTCGCCCCGCCCGATCACGCCGCCGGCCTGTTTAAAGGTCTTCTGGCACAACTCGGTGGGCACGAACTGCTTGGTGTTCAGCATTTCGAAAACCAATTCCATGTTTGATGCTCCTTGCGGTCACTTGCCGCGATTGACCGCTTGCGGATCACCCAACGGGCGATAGTCGTTGTCGTTGAATTTGTAATTGCCGCTACAGCCGCCCAGGCCGCATAGAACGACGAGGGTCAGCAGGACAGCTTGCCAGTGACGAACAGACATCAGAGGGTCTCCAGGGGTAGACAAAGCACAAAGCGCCGACCCTTGCGGGCGGCGCTGAAATTGGTTTTTGCGAGGATTTCGATGATGTTTTGCCTACCCATCGAAATCTCCCAGATTGATGTTCAGACGGCCGAGCCGATACAGCAGCGTGCGTCGCGGCAGGCCCAATTCGCGCGCGGCGAGGGTCTGGTTGCCATCGTTCTTGCGCAGACAATCGAGCAATAAAGTGCGTTCGACCTGCTCCAGACGTTCGCGCAAATTCAGGTGGCTGTTGTCTTCCGGCATTGCCTCCATGCGCAGGGAGAAATGCTCGGCGAGCAACTCGCCGCCTTCGCACAACAGCACCGCGCGCTCAACGAGTGCCTTGAGTTCACGCACGTTGCCGGGGAAGTTGTAGCCGGACAGGTGTTCCAGCGCCGCACTCGACCAACGCACCGGATCGCGCTGCAAATACGTGCAGGTCTTCTCGGCGAAGTGCTGGGCCAGTTCGAGGATGTCGCCTTCACGCTGACGCAGCGCCGGCAGCTCGATCGGGAATTGCGCGAGGCGGTAGTACAAGTCCTCGCGGAATTTGCCCTCGCTGACCAGCGTCGACAGATCGCGGTGGGTCGCGGCGATGATGCGTACGTCAATCTTGTGGGTGTCGTTGGAACCTAGCGGACGGATCTCGCCTTCCTGCAACACGCGCAAGATCTTCGCCTGCAACGACAGCGGCATGTCGCCGATCTCGTCGAGCAGCAGCGTGCCGCCATTGGCCGCATCGAACAGGCCGGCGCGGTCGCGATCAGCGCCGGTGAAGGCGCCTTTGCGATAGCCGAACAGTTCGCTTTCCAGCAGGTTTTCCGGGACCGCCGCGCAGTTCTGCACGATGAACGCCTGAGAACGACGCGGGCCGCAATCGTGAATCGCCCGCGCCACGACTTCCTTGCCGGTGCCGGTTTCGCCGCGCAACAACACGGTGTACGGGCTGTGCAGGACTTTGCTGATCAGCGAATGGGTCTGGCGCATCGCCGCGCTTTTACCGATCAAGCCATAGCCACTGATGCTCGGCACGCTGCGCGCCACTGTTGCCGATTCTGCCAGCGGCTGACGCAGACGTTGCAGCAGATGCAACTGGCCAAGCACGAACGAGCCGAGCTGGCCGAGGGAATCAGCGAAACCTTGCAGGTGGGTGCGACGACGGCTGGCGCACAGCAGCAAACCTTCAACAGCTTTGTGCTGATTGACCAGTGGCACGCACAACAGCGACTGCCACGGCGAGGTTGCCGCCGGCAGAAAACTGGTTTCGTGCAGGCTGCCGCTCAAGTCATCGAGGCACACCACGCGGTTCTGGCACAGGGCGAATTGCAGCAGTTGTTCACCGTTGTAATCCGCCGGCAGGCTCGCCGCTTCACGCGGTTGCAGAGCGCCGTCGAGGCATTCGGCGTTCATCCCCAGGCAGGTGTGGGTGGCGTCGAGCAGATACAGCTGCGTCAATTCGCAACCGCTCAGCTCGGCCAGACCACGCACGAAGTCACCCAGCAACGCAGCACCGTCCGCCGCCCGCGACAGACTGGCGAACTGCGCCAGCAACGCTTCGGCATAGACCAGTGGCTGCGGCACCTGAGTGAACATCACACCCACCTCAGGCGAACTCGCACGTCACGCTGGCTTCACCGTCCAGCGTGGCATGCACACGCTTGAGGCTTTCACCGGTGGCCATGGCGTCGAGCAGACGATCCGCCACCAGCGGCAAAACGTGCTGGTCGAGCAGATGGTCGATCAGGCGCGCGCCGCTGTCGCTTTGCGTGCAACGCTCGGACAGGTGATCGACGAGGTTCTGGCACCAGCTGAAATCCAGCTGACGACGATTCAGTCGCTCGCCGAGACGACCGAGTTTGATCTCGATCAGCTCGCGCAATACCGGGCCGCCGACCGGGTAGTACGGCACCACTTTCATCCGCGCCAGCAGCGCCGGTTTGAAGTGTTTGCTCAGCACTGGGCGAATGGTTTCTTCGAGGACTTCAGCGGTCGGGCGTGCGCCGTTTTCGCAGAGGTCGCTGATCTTGTCGCTACCGAGGTTCGAGGTCATCAGGATCAACGTGTTGCGGAAGTCGATCTCGCGACCCTCGCCATCGTTGGCCACGCCTTTGTCGAAGATTTGGTAGAACAGGTTAAGCACGTCCGGGTCAGCCTTTTCGACTTCATCGAGCAGCACCACCGAGTATGGCTTCTGGCGTACGGCTTCGGTGAGCATGCCGCCCTCGCCGTAACCGACGTAGCCCGGTGGCGCGCCGATCAGGCGGGAAACGGTGTGCTTCTCCTGGAATTCGGACATGTTGATGGTGGTGATGAAACGATCACCGCCGTACAGCAAGTCAGCGAGGGCCAGTGCAGTTTCGGTTTTACCGACGCCGCTCGGGCCGACCAGCAGGAACACGCCAACCGGTGCGTCCGGTTTGTTCAGGCCGGCAGCGGTGGCGCGCATCGAGCGGTCCAGTGCGTGCACGGCTTGTTCCTGACCGCGAATGCGCGTGCGCAGGTCGGTGGCGAAACTGGCGACTTTGGCGTTGTGCTCGCGGGCCAGTTGCGCCAACGGCACGCCGGTCCAGGCGCTGATCACTTCGGCAACGAGACGCGGGCACACTTCGAAGCTGACCAGACGTTCTTTGACTTGGGCGGCAGTCAGTGCACTGTGGGTTTCGTTGAGCTGGGCTTCCAGCGCTTCGACGCTTTGGCCTTCTTCGACCTCGGCGGCGATGGTCTCGATCACGGTGCCTTCGGCGTCTTCTTCAACGCTGACGGTCGGCTCGACGGCGGCGGCTTCGCGAGCCTTGGCCAGTTGCTGACGCAGTTCCAACAGACGCTCGGCCAGTTGTTTCTGTTCAGTCCACAGGGTTTCCAGCGCGACCATTTCGTCTTCGGCTTCGTCGAGACGAGCTTCCAGCGCGTCCAGTGCTTCGTGGTCGATCAACAGACCAGCCTCGGCATCGCGACGCAGGGCCTGACGCTGACGGCCACCTTCAGCCAGTTCGCCACGCAGGCGCTCAAGGCTTTCCGGGGCGGCGGCGAGGCTGATGCGTACGCGGGCGCAAGCGGTGTCGAGCACATCGACGGCTTTGTCCGGCAGTTGCCGACCAGCCAGGTAACGTGCCGACAATTCCGCCGCCGAAACCACCGCGTCATCACGCAGATAGATGCCGTGGCTCTTCTCGTAAACCTGGGCCAGACCACGGAGGATGGTCACCGCTTCGCTGACGGTCGGTTCGTGCAGTTGCACCGGTTGGAAACGACGGGCCAGCGCCGGGTCTTTCTCGAAGTATTTCTTGTACTCGGCCCAAGTGGTCGCGGCGATGGTGCGCAGTTCGCCACGGGCCAGTGCCGGCTTCAGCAGGTTGGCCGCGTCGGAACCGCCCGCGTTGCCGCCCGCGCCGATCAGGGTGTGGGCTTCGTCGATGAACAAAATGATCGGTTTCGGCGAGGCTTTGACTTCGTCGATCACGCCTTTGAGACGACGTTCGAATTCACCTTTGACGCTGGCGCCGGCCTGCAGCAAGCCCATGTCCAGCGACAGCAGTTCAACGCCTTTGAGCACTTGCGGTACTTCACCGGCAGCAATGCGCGACGCCAGACCTTCGACGATGGCGGTCTTGCCGACACCGGCCTCACCGACCACGATCGGATTGTTCTTGCGGCGACGGGCGAGGATGTCGACCATCTGGCGGATCGCGCCATCGCGGCACAGCACCGGGTCGAGTTTGCCGTCGCGGGCCTGTTGGGTCAGGTTGTGGGTGAAGCGCTGCAACAGCGATTCGCCCTGAGCGGCCGGTTTGCCATTGGCCGCCGGTTGCTCTTTTTGCGACAGGGCAAATTCCTTCAGGCGATCGATGTTCAGCTTGGCGAGCAGCGGCTGATAACGGCTGCCGGCGTAGCGCATCGGGTTACGCAGCAGAGCGAGGATCAACGCCGCGTCTTCAACCTGGGTCTGGCCCAGTTCGAGGTTGGCCACCAGCAGCGCGTCTTGCAGCCACTGCACCAGCTCCGGGGCGAACACCGGGTTGCGCGAAGCGCTGTGTTCGACGCGCGATTGCAGCGCGGCGCTGAGTTCGCCGGCGTCGACGTCTGCATCCTGCAGTGCGCGCGACAACAAGCCGTTCGGACGCTCGAGCAGACCGAGCATCAAATCTTCGACGAGGATCTTGCTGCCGCCACGGGCCACGCAACGCTCGGCAGAACGTTCCAGATCACGACGGGTTTCGGCGTCCAGCGCCTGGATGAGTTGTTGCAGGTCTACGTTGATCATGGCTCACGTCCTTAATGAATTTTGCTGCCCAGGGTCACCACGCCGTCCGCTTTTTCGCGGCCCAGCCAACTGGTCCAACCGAGGCGACAGGCGTTCTGCTCACCGATGCGCAGTTCGCGGATTTCTTCCTGGCGCAGAACCAGGCGGATGTCGTAATCGAGCGGGTCACGCAAGGTGAACCGCACCAGCGCGCAGAGCGGCTGGTAACCGAAACCGATCGGCAGGAATTCATGGAATCGCTGCCAGTCGAGTTCGGTGATGTGAATGCGGAATTTGCCGCTGCGGTCGCGCACGTGTTCGCCGAGCACAAGGTCTTCGCCGAGCAGGCTGTTGGCGCGGCCCAAACGATTGCGCTGCTCTTCGAGAATTTCTACGCGGCGCTCGATGCACTGCTCGATGACCAGGTCTTCGTGCTTGAAGTAGTAACGCAGCACGGCTTCGATCAGCGCCGCCGAGTGCGCACGCAAGCTGAGCAGGCCGAGGTACGGCAGCAAGCGCTTCCAGTTGAGTTCCTTGGCCTTGCGGATCTCTTCGCCACCGAGGCCGATCAGGGCGAACAGCTGGGAAGAGAACGGGTCAATCGCGCCACTCTGGAAGCTTGCGCGATAGCGATATTTGCGCCAGATCGGCAGCATCAGCCGTTGCAGGCGATGGTGGAACAGGTCGAGGAAGTTGCGTGTCGGGTTGCCGTCCTCGCTGTCGCCCAGGGCTTGTTCGCCATAGAACGCCGGCAAAGGCGAACCCGAGCCGACCAGGCCGATCAGGTTGAAACGCATGCGCGCGCGCATCTGCCCGTGTTCTTCGAAAAACTCCACGCGATCAACGTCGCTGCGCGGAAAGCCCAGGCTCGGGTTGGCCTGGAACTCCACGTGGTCGTACAGATCGTCTTCGCTCAGGTACGGGTGTGCCTCGCGCAGCCGGTCGATCACCAGCAGCACGGCCTGAAACAGCGAGTACTCGCGTATTACCTTGGTCAGCCCGCTTAAAGCAGGGGCTGCAGGCCCATACGTGGTGTCCATTGGTACACCTCTCCCTGTGTGCTTTTTACGCGCAGCTCATGGAATGAATTGAGACTGGCGTAAAGCGCGAAAAACTCGTTAAGAACCGAAGCGAAAACGAACAGGTCGCCTTCGCCGATGTACCCTTCCGGGTCGATGGTCAGTTCGGTGCGCAAACCGCGCACCGGCAACCCACGGTGCAAGCGGTCGACGTGGTGATGCTTGATGTGTTTGAGGCCGCCGAGCAGGCGTTTGCTGACCTTCTCCGCGTGCTGGTCGTAGTAGCGCGGCAGGTCGTAGGTTTCGAGAATCACCTTCAACGCATTGACGTCGGCCAGCGACAGATAGTTAAGCGACATGTTGCTGATCAGCTTCCACAGGAAGTCACGGTTCAGCGGTGGCGCGAAGCTGGAAGTGGCCGGGGTGATGTTGCGGAAACTGAGGAACTCCGGCGTCTCTTCGCAGGCCATGCAGATGTCGCCAAGCTTGAGCTTGCGCGGCAGGTTCTGGTTGGTGCAGATCAGCTCGATCGACAGGGTTTCGTGGGCTTCGGTGTGGCGGATGCCGAAGCTCAGGTAGGTGTCGAGGCCGTCGTGCAGCAAGGACGAGCGCTGGCGGATGCTGTAATGCGGACGGCTGTTGGGCACGTCGAAACTCGGGTCGTGCTCGAAGGATTCGAACGGCACGTACTCCTGATAACCAAGGCCACCGGGTTTCCAGCCGGTCACGGTTTCCACCGAAAACACACCGCAGTTTTCCAGATCGTATTCCGCTGGCAGCAGCAGGTATTCATCCTGCTTGCCGTCGAGGCGGATCGGCAGCGCGTCGTGGGCGAACAGGTTGGCAATCGGCGTGCAGAACAGCTTCACGTTATCCAGGGTCGGCCGCATGCGCATGATGCCGCTCTTGCGAATATCGAAGCGCAATTCCAGGCCGCGCATCTGCTTGAGGGTGTCTTCCGGCAGCGCGTTGATGATGTCCAGACCGTTGACGTCGACGAACAGGAACTTGTCCTGAAAGGCGAAGTATTCCTGCAGGTAGCGATAGCCGCGGAAGGTGTTCAGCGGATACGGGATCAACGCTTCTTCTTCGGCAAAGCCCACCGGTTTGACCCGATCACCGGGAATCTTGAACGCCATCGGCTTGCCGCTGACGCCATCGATCGGCTTGCCAGCGCCGTCGAGCGGGATCAGCTCGATACCTTCAAGGTTGCGCAGCAAGCTCAGATAAAGCATCTGGCTGATGTAGCGCTCACCGGCAAAGTGCAGACGCAGTTTGCTCAGCTCCAGCTCACCAAGGTGGCCGTCGGCGCTCATTTCCAGACGCAGGCTGAGCAGCGAGCCGTCGCCCTTCACCGAGTAATTCAGCGCGGCCAGATCCAGCGGCAGCACGTCAGTCGGGTAGCAAGTACGGAAGCGGCAACGCACGTCTTCGATCGGCTTGCTTTCGATCGGCGTATCGCGCTCGACACGCAACGCCGGCCCGGATCGCTTGAGCGGATCGAACTGCAAAATGCTGAACGCCGGCAGCGGACGCATGTAGTTCGGCCACAGCAATTGCATCAGCGAATGGCTGAGTTCCGGCAACTCGTCATCAAGCTTCTGGCGCAGCCGCCCAGTCAGAAACGCAAAGCCTTCGAGCAACCGCTCCACGTCCGGATCCCGCCCGGCCTGGCCCAGATACGGCGCCAACGCCGGACTACGCTCGGCGAAACGGCGACCGAGTTGGCGCAGTGCGGTGAGTTCGCTTTGGTAGTAGTGGTTAAACGACACGGGTTACCTGCCTGGTAGTGGAACGCATCAAAAAAATATCCTGTAGAGCGCGACCGTCACGCCGGCACAGACGTAACCGCCAATCAGGAGAAACGGCACAATCGAGATCCAGCCGTACGCCATGTAAGCGTCACTGAACGGCCCGACGAACAGACTGAACAAGCCATACAGCATCCATGGCACGGCATAGAACGGGATAAACTTCACCGGCGCCCACCACACCATCCGCAGTGCCTGTTGCTCATTGCGGCTCTGCGCCGAACGGGACATCCACAGCGAAAAGCCCAGAAGCCCGGGAATTCCCCACCACAACAGGTACTGCCAATAAATCCCGGACGACTCGGGTGTTGAATACTCGCCATTCCACAGGTCATAGGAACTGATCGCCAACACCGCCAGCAATGGCCACCACAAGGCGCCCATAAAGAAGCTCAGTTGCGCACGACTAAGCATGAGCGGGACTCGCAAGCGACGTCTGTCGCATCAGCGCAAGCTTTTCCCAACGCAGTTCAATGACCTGCGTGAGCAGAATCGCCAACAACGTGACTCCGCCTTGGGCCACGGTGTAGAACAGCGCACGTAGCGGGTTTTCAGGCACCATCATGAACAGAATCCAGGCAACCATCAGAGCGAGCAGACCGAGCTTGGCCCACAGGTTCGGGATGATCGCGGCCAGCGCGTTTATGCCAAAAAATATGTAGATGAACATGTAGTGGGCGATGCCAATCGCCACGCCACGGGTGGTGAATCCGCCGTTGAAAGCCTTGTAGGCCACAACCACTGCGTTATTCAGAAACACGTAGGCCACACATCCCGCCGCGTGGACCACCAGACAGAGTGCCAGACGCGCATAGATATTCATCACTGCGCCACTCCCTGCTTTTTCGGCGTGATCGCCATCCCCGAATACACATAGAGCTCGACGCCGTCATAGCCGCCAATGGCTGCAGCGCTCAATGGGTAGCTGTCCCGTGTGCCGTATCGAACCCAGCCCTCAGTCCACACTCCGCCACTTTCGTGGCGAATCTCGACGTAGTAGTCCGGCGCCTCGTTCCTGGTAACTTCAACGAATACCCCGCCATCCTCGGCGCCAACCCACAACGCGTTGGGATGAGCGAACAGCTTTGGTTCGGTCGAGCTTTCCATTCGCAACAGCAGCGCGAAGCCGACCATAATCGTCAGCAAACCGACCGAGCAGAGGAAAGCGGCCAGGCATTGCCACGCTCTTGATTTCACTGAGCCGTTCCCGCTAAAAAACTTCATGGGCAGAAAGAACCATCAGTAATGCCCCATGAACGAACAGCTTTTTCTTTAGTTCTTTCGGTGCTTGCGACAGCCTTTCGCAACGTCTGCGCGTCGATGGTTTTGGTCGCCGTCGGGCTCTTGATCGACAGGCTGTACTGGTCGCTGATCTGATCGGCCACGTCCTCGCCGAACGATCTGTAGTTGGCGATAGTTCTGCGCTGATTTGGATTCAACACCAAGCGGCGGGCTTTATCGTCATAGTTGGAGTCATGCACCACGGACAATTCCAGAGGCACGCCACAGGTGTTCAGCAGGAAAACATTATTGCTGTAGACCTGCTGAGCGGCGTAGGTAGTCACTGGGATGAAAAACGTGAAAAACACTGCCCCCCCCGACATGGAAATCATCCTTGACTGTTTCATGAGCAGATCGATGCCTCGCTGATCATTTCTTCGTACCTTGTTTCGCACTGCACCATGTTTTGAAATTCAGACGATCAAACCCATGACAAACATTTGCTTTGGAAATAAAAATGTAAGGCGCAGCCGCGTCATAAGAAAAATAATAATAATTTTCCCCATCCTGACCGTAGATCCAATAGGAAGACGACCCTTGATTTATCTCATAAGGTTCAAAGGCGAGGATTGAAGATTCCGCAGGAATAAAATTAACGCCGTCCATTAACAGCATCAGCGAATTGGAGAAAATATTTGTCCACACGACAACCCCCACAGCCAAAATGCCGGCAGCAAGCGCAAGAGTGGTAGACGTCGAGAGTTTACCTTTCATAAAAATACAACCACGCCGTACCTGCTTTCGCTGCGTCTAACAACGTCATAGCATCGGTTGAATACTTTTCGGCAAGCGGCCCCGAACCGTTGTAGGAAGCAATCACCTTTTTCAGCTGGTCGGCGGTCAGCGCTCCGGAGTGACAGCGAGTCCCAGTAGCCCGGTCAACCAGTTCACGTAGATGGCCGGCGCAATAGTAGAGGTCTGCCTTCCAATCATCACCCGGGATTCGCGTGTCCTGGTTCCAGCCAAAAATCCGGTACTGAACGTCTTCGGGCAAAGGTTTCTTGCAGTAATAGTTCTCTGTGTATTGAACGGACTTCTGCAATGTTGCCCTACTCATATTGGCAAAGCCGCTGGAGCCACCGGCCAATTTGTCCGGGACGGCATCGAAAGCCAAGTTGTCAACAATTGCCAGCAGAGTGGTCAGCGACCGCTCGCCGAATTGCATGGTTTGAAGAAATTTACTGCCCTTAGGTCCATTCTCCTGCTGCAGAATAACCGCCAGCAAAATATGCGGGACGCCATAATATTCAGCCGCCTGCTTTATCCAGACACGAATTTCTGTATCAGAGAAACTTGCCTTGAGCATTTCTTTGGTTTTTGGCACGTACCACATAATTTGCAACGGAGAAGGCAGCTCGCCGGTATAGCTCGGGATGCTGTCGTAGCCAGCCAGCGTTGTGACTTCTTTTCCGTTACAGCGGCAAACCTGCAACTCTACCGGCGCAACCTCAGAGGTTTTTGTGCTCGCGGCCGCGCCAGCTGGCACATATTCCTGCCCGTCCTTATTGATTTTTTCAGCCTCGGCCATGAATGAGTACTCCCTCAGCTCTCAATAAAAACTTCGATTTTTTCGGAAGCTGTGTGGGCCTTCACGCGATGAGTCAGGCCCAACTCATTGGTGATTCCACTTTCGAGAGAACCATCCGCTCGACGGAGTAGGTATTTAGTATCCGCAAGCGGATTGCCCAGACCGTTTTTCAGCTGGAACTGAGCATCGAAGCCCGGAATGATCAAAGGCACTGGCGGCACAAACGCCACAGGCGAATGCGAATTCCCGATAATCACCGTGCCAGAACCGGCGGTGACCTTGTTCCCATGCGACCCCACCGAACCGACCGTTGCAGCAGGTTTGCCGTTAATCAAAACCGTGGTCGCCAGATCGCCGACCATCGCACCACCACACGCCGAGGCATCGCCTTGGCGGGCGGCCGCGAGGCCGTCGAAGAACACGTCGCCGGAACCGGCGGCGATCGGGTTGGTACCGTGGCCTGGAAGTGGGCAAGCGGTTGGGTCGGATACGCGTGCTGCTGGTTTGCCAGACATCGGGGATCTCCTTAGGTGACCTTCACTTGTCCGCTGCCATCCAGGCGCGCGGAAAAACTGACCTGACGCTTGAACCCTTCAACTTCCAGCAGACCTTCGATACTGAAGGCCAGGCGAAGTTGATCGTGGTCACGCGGCAGGGAAATGACACGCACGTTGCTCAGGCGCGGCTCGTAGGCTTCGATGAAGTTTTCGATGGCCAGACGGGCCTGACTCAGGGAGTCGTGCAGGCTCAGACGCATGTCATTGAGATCGGGCAACCCGTAGTCGGCCAGCGTTTGCACGCTGCCGGCCCGGGTGCTGAGCATTTTGGCCAGATGGGCAGCCACTGACGCCATGGCACAAGCCTCAAGGCTGTTGCCCTTGCGTAGTTGCGCGTCGCCGTTGAGGCGTTCGAACAGGCTGCCGTATCCGTCCATGAGTCGCTCTTACTCTTTGTCCAGCTTGCCAACCAGCGACAGGGTGAAATCGGCACCCATGTACTTGAAGTGCGGACGCACGTTCAAGCTCACGCGGTACCAGCCCGGCTCGCCTTCAACGTCGCTGACGATCACTTGCGCAGCGCGCAGCGGACGACGGCCACGCACTTCGGCGCTCGGGTTTTCCTGGTCGGCGACGTACTGACGGATCCACTTGTTCAGTTCCAGCTCGAGGTCGGTACGTTCTTTCCACGAACCGAGTTGCTCGCGCTGCAGCACTTTCAAGTAGTGAGCCAGGCGGTTGACGATCATCATGTACGGCAGTTGGGTGCCGAGCTTGTAGTTCAGCTCTGCGGCCTTGCCTTCTGCGCTGATGCCGAAGAACTTCGGCTTCTGCACCGAGCTTGCGGAGAAGAACGCCGCGTTGTCGGAGCCTTTACGCATGGTCAGGGAGATGAAGCCTTCCTCGGCCAGTTCGTATTCACGACGGTCGGAAACCAGAACCTCGGTAGGGATCTTGGTTTCGATTTCGCCCATGCTTTCGAAGTGGTGCAACGGCAGGTCTTCAACCGCGCCACCGCTCTGCGGGCCGATGATGTTCGGGCACCAGCGGAATTTGGCGAAGCTGTCGGTCAGCTTGGTGCCGAACGCGTAAGCAGTGTTGCCCCACAGGTAGTGCTCGTGGCTGTTGGCAACGGTTTCCTTGTACACGAACGATTTGACCGGGTTTTCTTCCGGATCGTACGGGTTACGCAGCAGGAAACGCGGCACGGTCAGGCCAACATAACGGGAGTCTTCCGAAGTACGGAAGCTCTGCCATTTGGCGAATTGCGGGCCTTCGAAGTGGTCTTTCAGATCCTTCAGATCCGGCAGGCCGGTGAAGCTTTCCAGACCGAAGAATTTCGGGCCGGCAGCAGCGATGAACGGCGCGTGCGACATGCACGAAACGCTGGCCACGTACTGCATCAGCTTGACGTCTGGCGAGCTTGGCGACATGTAGTAGTTAGCGATGATCGCGCCCACAGGCTGACCACCGAACTGGCCGTATTCAGCGGTGTAGATGTGCTTGTACAGGCCCGACTGCATGACTTCCGGCGAATCTTCGAAATCGTCCAGCAGGTCTTCTTTCGAGACGTTGAGGATTTCGATCTTGATGTTTTCGCGGAAGTTGGTGCGGTCGACCAGCAACTGCAGACCACGCCACGACGATTCCAGAGCCTGGAAGTCCGGGTGGTGCAGGATTTCGTCCATCTGACGGCTGAGCTTGGCATCGATCTCGGCGATCATGCGGTCAACCATGGCCTTCTTGACCGGCTCACCGTTGTTCTGCGGCTTGAGCAGTTCTTCGATGAACGCCGACACACCGCGCTTTGCGATGTCGTAGGCTTCGTCGTCCGGAGTCAGACGGGTTTCGGCGATGATGCTGTCGAGAATGCTGTATTCGCCGCTGGCGGCGCTCTTCTCTTGTGCTGCGCTAGTGCTCATTGTGTTGGCTTCCTTGGCTGGAGTCTCAGGCGTCCGGGGCTGCGGCGTTCAGGCCCAGCTCACCGAGTACGCGACCGCGGGATTCGTCGTCGGCGAGCACGCCTTCGATCGCTTTACGGAACGCAGGTGCGTTACCCAGCGGGCCTTTGAGGGCCACCAGCGCATCGCGCAGTTCCATCAGTTTTTTCAGCTCAGGCACTTGCTCGACCAGGCTGGCCGGGTTGAAGTCCTTCATCGAATTGACGCGCAGTTGCACAGCCAGCTCGTCGGCCTCGCCATCTTCCTGCAGACGGTTCGGCACGCTCAGCGTCAGACCCAGTTCTTGCTTGGCCAACACTTCGTCGAAGGTCATCTTGTCGATGCTGATCGGCTTGCGATCTTCGATTTTGCGATCGTCCTTGCGGTGGGTGTAGTCACCGATTGCCAGCAGCTTCAGCGGCAGTTCAATCTCTTCCTGAGCACCGCCGGTGGCGGGTTTGAAGGTGACGTTGATGCGTTCCTTGGGGGCTACCGAGCCTTCTTTGGCCATGGCTTTTCTCCTTGCGGTTGTGGCCCTGGGGCCTATTCGAGTACCACTTCGAGGTCGAGGTGGCACAGCCTGCGATAAATCTCTTCCTTGCGTTCACGTACGGCATGGTTCTGCGGCAACAATTCGCAGCAGCTATGCAGTAGATGCAGCACTTCCAATGCAAGATCGGGCTCCCAGGCGTGCAGGCCTGAGTCCTGTAATGTCTGATCGAGGGTTTCCAGCTGGTTCTTGGCCAGTTCGTATTTCTTGGCCATGAAGCACAGCCGTGCGAGGGCGAACTGCCAGAAGAAGCGTTCGCGACCACCGTGGGCCGACTGCAAGCCTTGCTTGAGCGTCTGCACGGCAGGCTTCAGGCCTTCCTTGCGCAGCAGCGGCAGAACTTCTTCGAGGGCCTTTTCCCAGGCCGGCTGGGTTTCGACGTTTTCGCTTTCGACCTTGCGCGGCGCGCTGGCGCTTTGCAGGTGCGGCATGACGTTGGCGGCGATCCACGCCCGGGTGGACGGATCGGCAAACGGCGCGCCGTCATGGAAACGCAACTCGACAATGCCGGGCAGCCGTTGAACCAAAAGCGCGAAGTGGATTTCCACTTCGCGCATTGCCAACTCGGCGTTGAGGTTCTGGAGACATTCCCAGACCATCCTCTGGCCATCGAACCAGAACGGCGCCTTCGCCAGGCTCGCCTCCAGTTCCACCAGCAGGTCGGCGTATTTGCCCTGATCGAAACGGTCCTGATAAAGCTTGAGTTTTTCCAGCGGCAGGCCGCGCAGCACGGTGATCTGCTCGGCGTTGCGTTCGGGCACCGCGTCGATGGTCATCCACAGCAGCGTGCGATTGAGGCGCAGGGCGCGCAGGTCGGTGGCTTTCTGCTTGAGCCACCAAGCGCACAGCGGCCGGGCGCTTTCCTGTTGGGCGCGCAGGGCTTTGTGTGCATCACGTTCGTTGTCGATCGGTGCGCCGGGGGTGAGCAACTGGCTCGCGGCCTGCTTGACCTGCGCCACCGCCGCACCCACAACGCCGGGGGCCGGCTGGTTGTCGGCCGCGCGCTGGATCATGGTTTTCAGGCGACGGGAGATCGGCAGCAGCAGCGGCGAGTCATCGCCCAGGTGCTCAGCACACGCCGCTTCGAGACCGGACAGGTGCTCGGAGAGCTGCCGGAACATCGGCAACTGCTCTTTGATCGCAATGTTTTCGGTGATGACCTGCTCGAGACGCGGCACCAGCCAGCCGATGGCGGCGGCACGGGTGCGGGGCTTGAGCGGGTGAACGTCGGCCCAGTTGTTTTCCGACAGATGGTGCAGCAAACCGAGGCCGGCCAGCAGCCCGGGGAAGGATTCGCGCTGGTACAGCGACCAGGTCAGCCAGGCGCCGACACGCAAATCCTTGGATTGGGTACGCAGCAGATTTTCGCTGTTTTCGCGAATTTTCAGCCAGTCGATCTGCCCGCTTTCGTGCATCGACGAGGCTTTGGCCAGCTCGCTTTCCAGCGCCTCGAATTCGCTCGAAAAACGAACGTCTTCGCCCGCGAAATTCTCTTTGGAAACAGAGACTTTAGCGAGTTCGAGGTAATGGGCGGAAAGTTTGCTTGAGTAGGACATCCATGGCCTTTATTAAGGATTACAGTCAGGCGCCTATTGGGGTAACCGCGGCGCGGGACAGTATCGAAGAGCGGTGGTGCGACTCATCCAATTGAGATGTGCTCTTTCAAGTGGGCGCATCGTAATCACTATGATGGCCACTAGCAAGCATCTGATTAAACAACAAGACGAAGTGTTCATTGGGGTCTGTAGGAGATTGCCCTATATGTCACAAGGGAATCCCTGATAGTCATTTATATTCGCCACATTTCTCTCTCCCCAGCCAAAGCCCTGAGCCAGAGCGCTTCCGGGCGGCGAGACGACATCTTGCCGGACGCTCGTCCCATTACAGGGTGGCAAGCATGACAACTCTTGAAAAAAATAGAAGTAGGACACTTCCGAAAATGCATCAGCCTCTTTGAATAATTCAGCGAGGACAATGACGAACACAAAAAGTGCCATCAATTTGATGGCAGAGTATTTTTGTGAAACTTTCACAGCCCCGTAAACACTGCACATTCGTGCTAACTCAATAAATACCGAAGTAGTCTCCTACAGCCCTTTCCTTCAATTCATACAGCGTTTTACAACCCAGAAGTCTCTGACAGATGACAGAGACACTTCTTACATCAATTTATTTCCCACACAGCTAGCGTGCCTTGGCAAATTTTTTATGCGTGGCGATCAGGGAGGATCGAACACCGCGCAAAGACTCACTTTGCTTAAGGACAAGCCTATGTTCGGTACGGTCAATTGCGCACTGTTTACCCTGCAAATTCCTGCTTTTCGTCACGACTTCAAGGTGCTTTCGTTTAACGGCGTTGAAGCCATCAGTCAGCTGTATGCCATCCGTGTCGCACTGGTGAGCGAGCGGACTGATGTCGATCTGGAAGCGTTGCTAAGCCGACCTGCGTTCCTGCAATTCGGCGCCAATCAGGAAGGCATTCACGGGCGCATCGAAAACGTAATGCTGGCGGAGTCCGGCAAACGCCTGACTCGCTATGAGCTCACACTGGTGCCCGCGCTGCACTACCTGCAATTCAGTCGCGACCAACGGATTTTTCAGAACCTGACGGTGCCACAAATTGTTGCGCAGGTTCTGCAACGCCAGGGCATTCAGCCCGATGACTTCACCTTCAATGTCACCACCAGTCCGGTGCGTGAGTACTGTACGCAATACGGCGAAAGCGATTTCCGTTTTATCCAGCGCCTGTGCGCCGAGGACGGCATCGCGTGGCATCACCAGCACTCGGTCGACAGGCATTTGCTGGTGTTCAGCGACAGTCAGGTGTTTTTCCCCAAATTGGGTGTGACCCCTTTTCAGCCTGACAGCGGCATGGTTGCAGAACATCCGGTGGTCAATCACCTCACCATGGGCTTCAACACTCGCACCAGCACGGTCACCCGTCGCGACTATGACCTGAAACGCCCGAGCCTGTTGCTGGAGAGCCGCTTCACCGCCGAGTTCACGCCCGAACTTGAAGACTATCGCTATCCGCTGCTCATGACGTCCGAGAAACACGGCAAGCAGCAGGCGCGCCAAGCACTGGAACGGCACCGCAGCGACTATCAATGGATTGAGGGCAAGAGCAATCAAGCGACATTGCGCAGCGGTCATCTTTTCGACCTGACCGAACATCCGCGACCGGACTGCAACGAGATGTGGTTGTTGTTGAACATTGCTCATGAAGGTAAGCAGCCCCAAGTGCTGGAAGAGGCTTTCAGCAGCGATGACAAAACGGCTGATGGCTTCACTCAAGGTTATCGCAACACTTTCAAGGCCATCCCGGCCGACGTGCTGTATCGCCCGCCGCTGCCAGCGCCAAGACCTGTGCTGGTTTGCCAGACCGCGCGAGTCACCGGGCCACCCGGAAGAGAGACGTTCTGCGACGAATACGGCAAGGTTCGCGTCGAGTTTCCATGGGACCGGGCAGAACTCGATAACGAGAAGAGCAGTTGCTGGATACGCGTTGCCTCCAGCTGGGCGGGGGAAGGTTTCGGTGCGATAACCATTCCGCGCATCGGCATGGAAGTGGTCGTGACCTTTCAGGAGGGTGATCCCGACCAACCACTGATCACCGGTTGCGTACCCAACAAGGTCAAATCCCCCGCCCACCCACTGCCGGCCAACGAGACCCGAACGGTGTTGCGCAGCCAGAGCTCTCCGCGCAATGGCGGATACAACGAACTGTCGATCGAAGACCGTGCAGGCCAGGAGAAAATCTACCTGCGGGCTCAGCGCGATCTGGAACAACTGATCCTTAACGACAGCCACAGCCTGATTACCCGCGACCGCTTCGAGCAAATTGGCAATGACAGCACCAGCCTGATCGAGGGCAAGACACTGCGCACCCACCACGGAGTGCGAAGTACGCAGATCAACGCCGATGATCTGCTGACCGTCAGTGGCATCAGCAGTCACTCGGTTGGAGCGCTGGTGATTCAGGCCGGCCAGCAGGCGCATGTCACCGCGAGCAGCGTGGTGATCGACGCCGGCATGAGCCTGACGCTGTCGGCGGGTGGGCACCACATCGTCATCAACGCCGGCGGGATTTTCAGCAGCGTGCCCATCGTCGAGGGCGGTGCGCCGTTGGCGGGCATCGCGCCACTCCAGCCGCTGCAGGCAGTGGGCGGCATCGCCCCTCCTGTCAGTGCCACACCGCTGTCGATCGTCAACAGTGCTCGCCAGCAAGCGGCGGATTATTGCCCGCTGTGCGAAGCCTGTGCGGCTGGGCAGTGCGGCCTGGGAGAAGTCGCATGAACCGGGTCGAACTATGGCTGCACGAGCAGTCCCGCGCCGGACTTGATCTGTTTCTAATGCTCGACTCCGACGGTCAGAGTGAAGCACGCACGGCGCTGGCCGCCGACCTCGGCACTGAGCGATTTCGTCATTTGTACGCGGGCACGGCGGCTGAGTCATTGGCGCAAACCGGCCCGCTGCTTTTGCAGATCGACACGGCGCGCCACCCCGTCATCCTGTCATTGCTCGCCACCCCCGAACGCCATTGGGGTTGGCTGGCCAGCGCCGAGCATGTCGCTCTGGATGATCTGGCAAGCCATTGGCGCGAGCGCGTGGTGACCGGTGAACGCCCCAACCTGGCGGTGTATCGCGTGCATGACAACCGCGTGCTCGGACGCGCGCTGGCGCATCTGCAACCCGAGCAATACGCAGCGTTGCTCGGGCCGGTCAGCAGCATCTGTTACTGGCATGCCGGGCAATGGAACGTCGCCGACAACCCGGACCCCGGCGAACACCCGCTGCCCATCGACCCGCCATGGCTGCAGACGCCCATACCGGAGCTGATTTACGCAAACGTGCTGTTCGACAACGCCCGCCGTTATTTGGTGGGCGAGCACACTGAAGCGATGGCCAAGCTAGCGGAGCACGTCGACATCGATGACTGGCTGTGGGGACAGATTCAACTGACGCACCTGTGGGGCTGGCAGCAACCGGAGCAAGTGCACTTTTTGCTGACCCAAAGTCTTCAGCTACCGGTGTATGTGCCGCCCAGGTCATGGTTGCCCAAACCCGGAGAAGACTCGGCGGTGCACTTTGAGCGGGTGTATCAGCAGGTACTGTATTGGCAGGAGAGCGGCCCCCTATGAGACGTGCATTTCAATATCTGGCACTTGGCAGTTGCACTGCATTGACCCTGGGTTGCTCTACGGTTGGTACGCCGAACACGTTTACCTTTGTCCCCGACTTTCCACCCAACTTCAAGTACGACCTGACGGCCACCTATGTGCCCACCAAAGATCAAACATGCTCGGTGCCGGGTGGAAAAGGTACTCAACTTGGGTTCAACAAAACCAACATGAAATACGAAAGCACCTCCGTAGTCCCGCTTTACAGAACCGTAAGCGACTGCCCGCTGGCGCTGAACCATGTGGAGATCAAGGTCATCGGTGTTTTTGGCCCCGGACGAAGTAACAGCAGCTATGACTACGCCTCATTTGCTGTGCGCCCGGAGTTGCTGGAGCGACAAATGGGTAGTTTCAGAGATGACGAGACAGCTGAGTTCTTCGGTGAGTGCATGTGGTCTTTTCGCACGGTGGGCCCGAAGCGTTACCTGATCAAACTGCTGACCTGCAAAAAAATGGATGCGCAGGGCAATGTCGGGCGAAGCCGTCCTTCCACGGCGTACACGCTGACTCAGCTAGCGGGGATAACCGTAAGGCTGAAGATCAAGTTGTCCGACGAGGAAGAGCCCTACATGGGTGACACATGGGTAAAGCAGCCAAATGGATGGAAGCGTTGCATGGGGAAAGGCTTCGAAGATCAACATGCTTTTTGTTACGGCAATCACAAGGACTTCAGCACCTTCAGGATGGTGGATGAGCGGATCTGCACTATTTATCCGGGCTGCACTGAAAACAAGGACGAAACCCCATGACGGATCAAAAAACACCGCATTCGCGGGTGTATTTCCCCCACTTCAAACGAGTCTTTCAGTGCCTGACATTGAGCACTTGCCTTGTTTTGACCTTGGGTTGTTCAGCTGTCAGCAAGCCAAACACATTCACCTTTGTTCCTGACTTTCCGCCTGACTTCAAATACGACCTGACTGCCACCTATGTTCCCGCGAAGGGACAAACGTGTTCCGTACCGGGTGGAAGAGACACTCAACTTGGGTTCAACAAAACCAACATGAAATACGAAGGCACCTCCGTAGTCCCCCTTTACAGAACCGTAAGCGACTGCCCGCTGGCGCTGAACCATGTGGAGATCAAGATCATTGGCGTCATTGGCAGAGACAAAAAACGCGACTATTTGGGCTATGACTACGCCTCGTTTGCCGTGCGTCCCGAGCTGTTGGAGCGACAAATGGGTAGTTTCAGCGATGACAACACCGGAGAGTTTTTCGGTGAGTGCCAGTGGCTGTTCCGCACGGTTGGCCGAAAGCGCTACATCACAAAAATACTCACCTGCAAAAAAATGGATGCACAAGGCAAAGTCGGTAGAGGTCGGCCTTCCACGGCGTACACGCTGACTCAGCTATCGGGCAAAACGGTAAGGCTGAAGATCAAGTTGTCCGAACAGGAAAAACCCGCCATTGAAGATACCTGGAGCAAAGTGCCCGGTGGATGGAAGCGCTGCATGGGCGACAACTTTGAAGACCAGTACGCGTTTTGCTACGGCAATCACAAGGACTTCAGCACCTTCAGGATGGTGGATGAACGGATCTGCACTATTTATCCGGGTTGCACTGAAAACAAGGACGAAACCCCATGAGCATTGAACCGTTAGATCCGAGCATCGCTGCGTTTATGCAAGGCAACATCCACGCTTGCCCACTGCGTGGGCATTCAACTAGTTTCCAATTGGTGGACGAGTTCGGTGCTGGCAAACCCTATGCCGGATTGACATACGAAATCATCGATCACGAAGACACCGTTTACACGGGCAAACTGGACGCCACAGGTTACGGCAAGTTAGAAAACCATTACTGTGGCCCGGTGGTACTCAAACTGTATAACGCATATCGAGGCAGTGAGAAAACATACACTTTTTTACAGGGCAGACCCCACTATCCACTTCCCATCACCGAACTCCAGGTGCGCGCCGAAAAAACCCGGTTCTTCAACAAATCAGGTGTACGCACCCAAGCCAATCCTGCAAAAGACCTTGCCGCAAACGCTGCCTATTACCAGGTTGAGGTCAGCGAACTTGTCAAGCATGTAGCGCACTTGCCGCCCTTGGCCCAGCGTAGTGATCCGCCGAATATGGTGGTTCACGCACTTATGCGATCCGCGCCAAAAACCAGATCCTTTGCGCAAGTTGATGAAAATTTGCCGGACAAAGGGACGAGCGCGATCTTCAGTCAGGAAGACCGGGGCATGGTGGAGCTGGGTTTTTCTCCACCCCCGCCCAAACTTACAGGGATTGCCTTGCTGCCTAACAAACATCATGTGCTGGAGGTGCGCCCCATGAGGGCGTTGCGCCCGATGTTGTCGACGAGCAATGAGTTCTGCGCACTCAACCTCTATCAACTTTCACTGATGGCGACACTGAGTTACACCGACTTCGGACAGGAGCCCAACACACAACTGGTCGAGACCGACAGTGTGAGCTTCCCCGTGCAGCCCAGCAGCGGCAACTGGTTTGGCCATGCCCTGCCGCAGTTTGATGAACTGTGGAAAGTCGATGCCCTGCAAACGAAGAAGTACTACCCCTTGTATGAGGAGGTCCCTTACTCGAAACGTCTAGAAGTGGTGCCGTTCGATCCATCGCTCTATCCCGAGGTCAACGACCCGGCATTGGGTGATGAGCAGGAAAACGCGGCCAAGTTGCACTTTTTTGATGATCGCCAGCAGGTCCAACGCACGGACACACAAGCCTTCATCTGCCACCACGACGAGCTGATCCTCATCAGCGTGCGCGGCACCAGTGAAATATGGCCTGACGGCCTGCGTGATGGCGATGCCTATCAGGTTCCATTCGAAGAAGGCGAAGGCAAAGTACACCGAGGTTTCTACGGTGGGGCTCTGGCGGCATACCCCTTTATTGTGACCTATCTGGATAAGTTCTACAGCGGGCAAAAGCTGCTGATCACCGGGCATAGCCTGGGCGGTGCAGTGGCTTTGATACTGTCCGAAATGCTGCGCCGTGATAAGCGTTTCGACCCCGACATCGTTCTCTACACCTACGGCGCCCCTCGCGCCGGCGACACCACTTTCATCGAAAGTGCCAAGGCGTTGATCCACCACCGCATCGTCAATCAGAACGACCCTGTACCCAGCGTACCCGCCACATGGATGAATACCTTTGCCAACCCCAAGCCAATGTATATCGCCAACGGAGCAGTGCTGGTTATTACCCCGGCTGCCGGTTTTGCCTTGCTTGTCTGGGGAATGACCAACTTCTTTGGTGACGATTACGGCCATCACGGGGCGCTGCGCCATTTCATGCCAGTGGTGTTTGGCAAGGAACACCAATCCTCCATTCTCTGGCAGCCGGGCTGCAGCATCATCAACGATCACGGCTGTGCCGAAGCCTTGCGAAATATCAATGGCTTGCCCAAGCGCGGCTCTTTTCTGAAGCAGCTCTTCGCGGCAGGCGATCACTCGATGGTTGGCAGCTACATCCCCGGCTGCTGGGCAAGCCTGCGCCGCTGGCAAGAGGCGCAGCAGCTCAATCGCTCGTTGGTCACACCCCGGGAGTTCGAATGGGTCAGCGGCGCATTGGAAAATATCAGAAAGCAACTGCGTGCCGTTGAGCGCGAGATCCAGGCTCATCCCAGCGCCTATGTCCGCCACCAGGAAAGAAACCACAAGGTCACGGTTCTCAACAATGAAATAGACAAAATCAAAATGACCCATGACCGCCTGGTCGCCCTGCGCAGCCAGCGAGTCACCGAAGCCGACGTTTACGGCAGCTACGCCGACCAGCCCGAGTGGGTGCAGGAAAACCTACTGCGCTGGAACGCTCACCCGGAAAACCTCGTTCAGGAACAACTGGCGATGATTCCGCCAGCCGCCGAAGACCACGATGCCGCTATTGCCGCAATGACCGGTGGGCATGCAGTTGGCGCGCCGTTTCAGCTGGATATTGATTCGATTGTGTAGTGGCTAAACAACGCGCGGGCAAACCTTGGCTATGCCAGAATCCAGTGCCAAAGAATTCGGCACCCTATACAAAGGCTGGTAAGGAGCTTCACCTCATGGAATTGAAAGCCGTATTTTTCGTAGCACTTATGTGGCTACCAACCACCCAAGCATCAGCGGACACCCCGTCACTGGACGGCCATTATTACCTGGTTGGCGCGATGGAAATGGGCGCTGAATTGCTGCTGCGCAAGGACGGCACCTTTGACGCGGGTGTGTCGTACGGCAGTGCCGACGGTTTTGCCAAAGGCAACTGGCAGGTGGACAAGGACATACTGACGCTGAAAAGTGCAACCAAGCCTGCTTCCGATAACGATTTGTCTGCCCTCTTCGAGGATCTGCAATTGACTATTGAGCCAAATTGCCTGGCCGTGGACTTCGGCAATGGCAAGGCCTGCTTCCGGCGTCAATAAGCCGATTTGCAGCCACAAAAAATGGGCACCCGACCGCAATCGGTGTGCCCATTTTTTATTACAGTGTTCCCCCGCTATTCAGGGGATCCGCCGCACTTATGGATTAACGCTGTCTTTCAACGATTTGCCTGGCTTGAACGCCACGGTGTTGCTGGCCTTGATTTTGACCGGTTCGCCGGTCTGCGGGTTTTTGCCGGTGCGGGCGCCGCGGTGGCGTTGCAGGAAGGTGCCGAAGCCGACCAGCGTCACGCTGTCCTTGCGGTGCAGAGCGCCGGTGATTTCTTCGAGAACGGCGTTGAGTACGCGGTTGGCCTGTTCTTTGGTCAGATCTGCTTTTTCAGCGATTGCAGCGGCGAGTTCTGGTTTACGCATTAGTGAAGCCCCTTTGACGGTTTTTTGTTGTTATGTCCGTGCTGTTCTCGTTGGAACAGCGCCCAAGGCGCCGCAGGCTCTACTCTGCGGCAGACGGGAGTGAGAATGGCACGCGGATACCGGCGGCGCCAGTCTCCCCGCGACCTTTGTAGGGGCAAAAGCGGGGTGATTCCGACAGAACGACCGGTATTTACGCCAGCAGGGCCGGAAGCTGTTTGTTCAGGGCCAGTTTTTCCATGACCGCCGCACCGGTCAGCGCATAACCGAGCAACTGACCGTCGGCACCGTGGCACAGCGCCTTGATGTCGGCGCCCTGCCCTTCAACGGTCCAAACGCCTTCGCTACCGCGTGGCGGCGGCGAAACCACCAACGGGCAAACCGGGGTTTTCACGGTGATCGGCATCGGGCCGTAGCTGACCGCCGTAGGGTTTCCTGCCAGTGTTTGTGCCAGTGCTCGCGCACAGCTCATGAGGGGCATTACGTACAGCAGATTCAGCCCGTCGACCTCGGCGCAGTCGCCCAAGGCGTAGATATTGGCGTGAGAGGTTTTCAGGTGCCGATCGACCACGACGCCGCGATTGACCTGTACGCCAGCGGCCGCCGCCAGATCGATGCGCGGACGCAGGCCAATGGCCGAGACCACCACGTCGCAAGGAATGACCTGGCCGTCGGACAGATGCGCTTCGAGGCCGTCGGCGACTTTCTGCAATCGGGTCAGTACGGGGCCGAGATGAAATTTCGCACCGAGGCTTTCCAGCCCGGCCTGCACCGCTGCCGCAGCGGCCGGGTGCAGCAGCATCGGCATGACTTGTTCGCACGGCGCCACCAGTTGCACTTCGTAGCCGCCAAGGATCAAGTCATTGGCGAATTCGCAGCCAATCAGGCCGGCGCCGAGCAACAACACACGGCGCTTGCCCGCCGCAGCGGCACGGAAACGTGCGTAGTCTTCGAGATCATTGATCGGGAACACCAGATCCGCGCCATCGCCTTCGATGGGCACACGCACGGTTTCTGCGCCCCAGGCGAGGATCAGATCGCGGTAATAAACCGCTTCTTCGCCGATCCACAGGCGCTTGTGGCCGGCGTCGATGCCGCTGATGCGCGTGTGGGTGCGCACTTCGGCCTTCAACTGCTCGGCCATGGCGCCCGGTTCGGCCATGCTCAGGCCATCGGCGTCCTTGTTCTTGCCGAACCCGGTGGAGAGCATCGGTTTGGAGTAAGAGCGGCCGTCATCAGCCGTAATCAACAGCAACGGGGTTTCGCTATCGAGTTTGCGAAACTCGCGGGCCAGGTTATAGCCCGCCAGCCCAGTGCCAACGATGACGACAGGTGCGCTCATGCCTTACTCCTTTCGATTTGCTTAGTTGATTTCGATCATTTCGAAGTCCATTTTGCCAACGCCGCAGTCCGGGCACAGCCAGTCTGCCGGTACGTCTTCCCAACGGGTGCCCGGCGCAATGCCGTCATCCGGCCAGCCATCGGCTTCGTTGTAGATCAGGCCACAGACGATGCATTGCCACTTTTTCATTCAGGTACTTCCTCAGGGTTCAGGCTGGGTGCCGGCGCGGACGGTCGATGGGTGTTGCGCTGCCATCCGGCTCAGGGCGTTTTGTACTGATGGTGCCGGGTAGATGCAAGCCTGTTCGGCGCAATGGCGACCCGGATCAATCAATAGCGCAGCTCGCCATGGTAAGCTCGCCGCCTCATTTGCGGCTAATAATGACTCATTGTGCAACATTCAAATGCCTGCCCGACCCCGCTCTGGCTGACCCAAAGCCGACTGACGCCCCTCCCCGATTCGTTGACCCTCGACTGGTTGTTCGACGAAGGCTCCCTCACCCGCCGACTGACCCGGTTGTCCAATGACGGCTTCAGCGTCACGCAACTGTTTGAAGGCTGGGACACCCTGCGCGCTGACGAATGTGCCGCGCTGGATCTGGCCGAAGGCAGTGAAGGCTGGGTGCGCGAGGTGTATTTGCGTGGCCACGGCGAGGCTTGGGTGTTTGCCCGCAGCGTCGCTTCGCGCGCCGCTTTGCAGGGCGACGGTTTGCACATGGACGAGTTGGGCAGTCGCTCGCTGGGCGAACTGCTGTTTTGCGATCAGGCGTTCCAGCGCCGCGCCCTCGAAGTTTGCCACTACCCTGAACAATGGCTGCCGCCAGCCGCCAAAGCGCCAGAATTGTGGGGCCGGCGTTCGCGCTTCGACCGTGGTGCGCTGAGCGTCCTGGTTGCGGAAATCTTCCTGCCGAGCCTGTGGAACGCCGCCCGCGCCCATCCGGAGAACTGCTGATGTATCAGAGCCTGCTCAAGTCGCTGAACCGCTTGAACCCGCGTGCCTGGGATTTCATTCAGTTGACGCGGATGGACAAGCCGATCGGCATTTACCTGCTGCTCTGGCCAACGCTGTGGGCGTTATGGATTGCCGGTAAAGGCTCGCCGTCGCTGGCCAATATCGTGATTTTCGTCCTCGGCGTGGTGCTGACCCGCGCCGGGGGCTGCGTGATCAACGACTGGGCCGATCGCAAGGTCGACGGCCACGTCAAACGCACCGCACAACGACCATTGGCGGCCGGCAGAATCAGTTCGAAAGAAGCGCTGGTGTTCTTCGCGCTGTTGATGGGTGTGAGTTTTCTGCTGGTGCTGTGCACCAATGCGCCGACGATCTGGCTGTCGCTCGGTGGTCTGGCGTTGGCGTTCACTTATCCGTTCATGAAGCGCTACACCTATTACCCACAAGTGGTGCTGGGTGCGGCGTTTTCGTGGGGCATGCCGATGGCGTTCACTGCCGAGACCGGCGAGTTGCCGGCGGCGGCGTGGCTGCTGTGGATCGCCAATCTGCTGTGGACGGTGGGTTACGACACCTATTACGCGATGACCGATCGCGATGACGATTTGAAGATTGGCGTGAAGTCGACGGCGATTCTGTTTGGTGAGGCGGATCGGGTGATCATCCTGAGTTTGCAGGCACTGTCGCTGGGCTGCCTGTTGCTGGCGGGGTCGAAATTCGAGTTGGGGATGTGGTTCCATCTCGGCTTGCTGGTGGCTGCCGGGTGCTACGCGTGGGAATTCTGGTACACGCGGGATCGCGACCGGATGCGCTGCTTCAAGGCGTTTTTGCACAACCACTGGGCCGGGTTGGCGATTTTCGTCGGGATCGTGCTGGATTACGCGTTGCGCTAAACACCAATCAATGTAGGAGTGAGCCTGCTCGCGATAGCGGTGTGTCAGTTAACGAAAATGCCGACTGACACACCGCTATCGCGAGCAGGCTCACTCCTACAGGGGACCGCGTTTATTTGGCTTTGGCGACTTTCCACGCGCCGTCCATTTTGCCGTCACCGGTCATGTCGCCGGCTTTCTTGTCCATCACGAAGGTGTACAGCGGCATGCCCTGGTAAGCCCACTGCTTGCTGCCATCATCGCGAGTGATCACGGTCCAGTCACCCATCGACTTGTCACCCGCGGTCGCCATCAACGGCGGCCAGTTGGTTGCGCATTTGTCGTTGCACATCGACTTGCCGCCCGAGTCCTTGGCGAAGGTATACAGGGTCATGCCCTTGTGGTCGGTGTACATGCCGTCCTTCTCCATCGCAGGATCCGCAGCCAGCGCAAATCCAGGCAGAGTCAGGGCCGCAGCCATCAGCAGGGCTTTGAAAGAAACAGTCATTTGAGTCATGGAAACCTTCTTTTGTGGTTGTCAGGATTCGGACTTAGAGCTTAGTTCAGGATTTGCACAATCGCCGCCGGACTAAAATACTGTCACACGACTGCAATAATTCCGTTATCTAATGCGGCGCAAGACAGTTAAATGACAAGAGGATTAAGGCATGGTTGGCAGGAGCATTCTGATCGTCGACGACGAAGCGCCCATTCGCGAAATGATCGCCGTTGCGTTGGAAATGGCCGGCTATGACTGCCTCGAGGCAGAGAACTCGCAGCAGGCCCACGCCATCATCGTCGACCGCAAGCCGGACCTGATTCTGCTCGACTGGATGCTGCCCGGCACCTCCGGCATCGAGCTGGCCCGCCGCCTCAAGCGTGACGAGCTGACCGGGGACATCCCGATCATCATGCTCACCGCCAAGGGCGAAGAGGACAACAAGATCCAGGGTCTTGAAGTCGGCGCCGACGACTACATCACCAAACCGTTTTCCCCGCGCGAACTGGTCGCCCGTCTCAAAGCCGTGCTGCGCCGCGCCGGTCCGACCGACGGCGAAGCGCCGATCGAAGTTGGCGGCCTGCTGCTCGACCCGATCAGCCACCGCGTGACCATCGACGGCAAACCGGCCGAGATGGGCCCGACCGAATACCGTCTGCTGCAATTCTTCATGACCCACCAGGAACGCGCCTATACCCGTGGCCAGTTGCTGGATCAGGTCTGGGGCGGCAACGTCTACGTTGAAGAGCGTACCGTCGACGTGCACATCCGCCGCCTGCGCAAGGCCCTCGGCGACGCCTACGAAAATCTGGTACAAACCGTGCGCGGCACCGGCTACCGGTTTTCCACCAAAGCATAAAAAAACAGCTGCAAGCTTCTAGCTACAAGCGGCAAGTAACAGCGAGCCGCTCTGACTTGTAGCTTGCAGCTTGAAACTTGAAGCTGCGGCTAAGGACGCCCCCGTGAATCAAAACTGGCATGGCACCCTGATTCGCCACATGCTGTTGCTGGTCACCGCCTGCCTGGTGATCGGCCTGATCACCGGCTATTACGGCTGGAGCCTCGCGGCGGGTCTGGGGATTTATCTGGGCTGGACGCTCAAGCAATTGCTGCGGCTGCACGAATGGCTGCGCCAGCACCAACCCGATGAAGCACCGCCCGATGGCTATGGCCTGTGGGGCGAGGTGTTCGACAGCATCTACCACCTGCAACGCCGCGACCAACGCGTACGCGGGCGCCTGCAAGCGGTGATCGACCGGGTGCAAGAATCCACCGCTGCGCTGAAAGACGCGGTGATCATGCTCGACAGCGACGGCAACCTGGAATGGTGGAACCGCGCCGCCGAAACCCTGCTCGGTCTCAAGACCCCGCAAGACAGTGGCCAACCGGTGACCAACCTGGTGCGCCATCCGCGCTTCAAGGAATATTTCGAGCAGGACAGTTACGCCGAGCCGCTGGAAATCCCCTCGCCGACCAATGATCGCGTGCGCATTCAGCTGTACCTGACCCGCTATGGCAACAATGAACACTTGATGCTGGTGCGCGACGTCACGCGTATTCATCAGCTGGAACAGATGCGCAAAGACTTCATCGCCAACGTCTCCCACGAGTTGCGCACGCCGCTGACGGTGATCTGCGGCTATCTGGAGACCCTGCTCGACAACGTCGAAGAAGTGAATCCGCGCTGGAGCCGCGCTCTGCAGCAGATGCAGCAACAGGGCGGACGCATGCAGACGCTGCTCAACGATTTGTTGTTGCTGGCGAAACTCGAAGCCACCGATTACCCGTCGGACAACCAGCCGGTGCAGGTCGACACCCTGCTGCAATCGATCAAGAGCGATGCGCAGCAATTGTCCGGCGCGAAGAACCAGCGCATCAGCCTCGAAGCCGATGCCAGCCTGTTGCTCAAGGGCAGCGAAGCGGAGTTGCGCAGCGCGTTTTCCAATCTGGTGTTCAACGCGGTGAAGTACACCCCGGCCGAGGGCAACATCCGCATTCGCTGGTGGGGTGACGATCAGGGCGCGCACCTGAGCGTGCAGGATTCCGGGATCGGCATCGACAGCAAACACCTGCCGCGCCTGACCGAACGCTTCTACCGCGTCGACTCCAGCCGCAACTCCAACACTGGCGGCACAGGCCTGGGCCTGGCCATCGTCAAGCACGTGTTGCTGCGCCACCGCGCACGCATGGAGATCAGCAGCGTGCCCGGTCACGGCAGCACGTTCACCTGCCATTTCGCCCCGGCACAAGTGGCCCAGGCGCGGGCGATCAGCGCCGCTGAGTAATGTCGCACTAGGCAATCGCCAGGTCAGCCGCTACATTGGCTGACTTGTGCCTGCCTTTCAGGCGCGACTTTTACCTCTCTTGAATCACACGGAACCCGCAAAACTCCATCATGGACCCTTCCCCTGGCTTGTCCCTCGCTACAATTTTCGCCGACTTCGGCATGATCCTTTTCGCTCTGATCCTGGTTTTGCTCAACGGCTTTTTCGTTGCGGCGGAATTCGCCATGGTCAAACTGCGCTCGACCCGGGTCGAGGCCATCGCTGAACAGAACGGCTGGCGCGGGCATATCCTGCGCACCGTGCACAGTCAGCTCGATGCGTACCTCTCGGCGTGTCAGCTGGGTATCACCCTCGCCTCGCTTGGCCTCGGCTGGGTCGGTGAGCCGGCGTTCGCACACATCCTCGAACCGCTGCTGAGCGCGGTCGGCGTGCAGTCGCCGGAGATCGTCAAAGGTGTGTCGTTCTTCACCGCATTCTTCATCATTTCGTACCTGCACATCGTGGTCGGCGAACTGGCCCCGAAATCCTGGGCGATCCGTAAACCCGAGCTGCTGTCGCTGTGGACGGCGGTGCCGCTGTACCTGTTCTATTGGGCGATGTACCCGGCGATCTACCTGCTCAACGCCAGCGCCAACGCGATTCTGCGTATCGCCGGTCAGGGCGAACCCGGCCCGCACCACGAACACCATTACAGCCGCGAAGAACTGAAACTGATCCTGCACTCCAGCCGTGGCCAGGATCCGAGCGATCAGGGCATGCGTGTATTGGCATCGGCGGTGGAAATGGGCGAGCTGGAAGTGGTCGACTGGGCCAACTCCCGCGAAGACCTGATCACGCTGGAATTCAACGCACCGCTGAAAGAAATCCTGGCGATGTTCCGTCGCCACAAGTTCAGCCGTTATCCGGTGTACGACAGCGAACGCCAGGAGTTCGTCGGCCTGCTGCACATCAAGGATCTGCTGCTGGAACTGGCGGCGCTGGACCACATTCCCGAGTCGTTCAACCTGGCTGAGCTGACCCGCCCGCTGGAGCGCGTGTCACGGCACATGCCGCTGTCGCAGTTGCTGGAGCAGTTCCGCAAGGGCGGCTCGCACTTCGCCGTGGTCGAGGAGGCTGACGGCAACATCATCGGCTACCTGACCATGGAAGACGTGCTGGAAGTGCTGGTTGGCGATATTCAGGACGAACACCGCAAGGCTGAGCGCGGGATTCTCGCCTATCAGCCGGGCAAGTTGCTGGTGCGTGGCGACACGCCGCTGTTCAAGGTGGAACGTCTGTTGGGCATCGACCTTGATCACATCGAAGCGGAAACCCTCGCCGGGCTGGTCTATGAAACCCTGAAACGGGTGCCGGAAGAGGAAGAAGTGCTGGAAGTCGAAGGCCTGCGGATCATCATCAAGAAGATGAAAGGGCCGAAGATTGTGCTGGCCAAGGTGTTGATGCTGGATTGATGGGCTGATCCGGCACCGCGCCGCGCCCTTCGCGAGCAGGCTCGCTCCCACAGTTGAAATGCGTTCCAGGGTGGGAGCGAGCCTGCTCGCGAAGGGGCCCGCAGGTGCAGCACATCATTGCTTGCCCAACGCAAAGTTGGGCAACGCCCCCAGCGGCTGATTGAACTGATACGGAATCGACACCAACCCGTCTCCGGTATTGCGCTGCACCACAAAGTGCAGGTGCGGACCGCTGCTGTTGCCGGTGTTGCCTGACAGCGCCAACGGACTGCCCACCGTCACCCTTTGCCCCTCGCGCACGCTCACCGAACCTTGTTTGAGGTGCAGGTACACGCCCATCGTGCCGTCGTCGTGCAGCACCCGCACGAAATTACCGGACGCATCATTACCGCGCCCGCTCTGTGCGTTTTCGGTTTTAACCACCACCCCCGCACGCGCGGCAATGATCGGCGTGCCGACCGGCATGGCGATGTCCATCGCGTACTTGTTCTTCGGCCCGTAGTGGCTGTATTGGCCGTTGGCGCCCTGGCTCAGGCGGAACGGTCCGCCGCGCCATGGCAGCGGATAGCGATAGCCCTGAGCGGTTCCGCCAGGGTCGCCGAGGGAATAATGAAATTGCGGGGTATACACCAGCGGCTGCTTGCCGGACACCGCCGTCAGCAACGCCAGCCGCGTATTGCTGCGTGCCGGCAGCACCCGGCGGATGGTTTGCGCCGGTGCACCACGCACATTGCTCAACCCGGTAAACGCCAGTGCCACCTCAACCGGCGCATACAGATCGTTGCGTACGAACACTACGTCGGTGCCCTTCTGCTTCTTGATATCGAGGTAGACCTGGCGCTCGAGGCGTTCGACCATCCGATCCTGAAAGACGAACACCTGCGCGCCTTTGCTCGGGCGGTCGCTGTACGAGACCACGCCGTTGGCATCGGTGGATTTGTAAATGGTCATGGCCACAGCCGAGGAGGAGGCCATGAAGAGACCATAGAAAAACAGCAGGCGCGCGAGCATGGGCAAGAGTCTGTCGAAAGGAAGGCCTGGAAATGAGCCTAGCAGGTGAAGCAGACCAGGCTAGTCGACAGATGTTTCAAATTGGCCAGTCTGGGAGATTGGTGGTGCAAGTGATGGCCCCTTCGCGAGCAGGCTCGCTCCCACATTTGGAATGCATTCCAGGGTGGGAGCGAGCCTGCTCGCGAAGGCGGACTGTCAGGCGACGAAGATCACGCGCCCGGAACGAAGTGCTTCTGCGCCGTGCCGCGGGCGATCAGGCGGGAGATGTAGTCGAGTTTCTGCGCGTCCTGGTCGACGAAACGGAAGGTCAGTTGCAGCCAGTCGCTGTCCGGTTTCGGCTCAAACGCGACAACCGCGTGCAGGTAGCCGTTGAGGCGGGCAATCTCAGCGTTGTCGCCCTGCTCCAGATCGAGCACGGCGCTGTCGAGGATCTGCGGCAGGGTGTCGGTGCGTTTCACCACCAGCAACGCTTCCTTGATGCTCAGGGCCTTGATCACGCATTGCTGAGTACCGCTTGGCAGGCGCAATTGGCCCTGACCGCGCCCACTGGCCGGAGCCGACGCGGCGGCTGGTGCCTTGACCGGTGGGCTGTTGAGCAGGCCACGGGATGGCGCAGCAGCGGGCGCTGGCGCGGCAGCAACCGGTTTGGCAAACGGGTTGACCGCCGCTGCTGCCGGAGCACCGCCGACCACGGCAGGCTTGCCACCGGTCAAGGCGCTCAGGGAATCGTTGCCGAACGCCGAGTTCATTTTGGTCGGCGCGCTGTTCATCAGGGTGTCGAGCTTGCCGACTTTGTTCAGCGCCTGCTTGACCTTGGTCAGCAGTTGCTCGTTGGTGAACGGCTTGCTGACGTAGCCGGAAACGCCGGCCTGAATCGCCTGCACGACGTTTTCCTTGTCACCACGGCTGGTGACCATGACGAACGGCATGGTCTTGAGGTTGTCTTGCTCGCGGCACCAGGTCAGCAGTTCAAGACCGGACATTTCCGGCATTTCCCAGTCGCACAGCACCAGGTCGAAGGCTTCTCTGGCCAGCATGGCCTGCGCCTTTTTACCGTTGACGGCGTCCTCGGTGCGGATCCCCGGGAAGTAATTACGCAGGCACTTTTTCACCAGGTCACGAATGAACGAAGCATCGTCCACGACCAACACACTGATCTTGCTCATCCAACACCCCTATTAAAATCCCGGCAAGCATAACGCTGGCTGATGGCACATTGCCAAAACTCTTCAGTCACGCCGGGACTTTTCGTTCGCGGGTGCTGCTTTTTAATCGAATCTGCCCATGAAAAGCACAAACAAAAACGCCCGGCCAAAGGGCCGGGCGCTTTTCTCAGGCAATCTTACTTATCGTCAGCATCGCCCGGAACATTAGCGGTTTCGCCGCTTGTGCCTTCAACTTCTTCTTTCATGCGCTTGAGGCCCATGTGGCGCACGTCGGTGCCGCGCACCAGGTAAATGACCAATTCGGAGATATTGCGCGCGTGGTCGCCGATGCGTTCCAGCGAACGCAGCACCCAGATGATGCTCAAGACCCGCGAGATAGAGCGCGGGTCTTCCATCATGTAGGTCGCCAGCTCGCGCAGCGCGGTCTTGTATTCGCGGTCGATGATCTTGTCGTACTGCGCCACCGACAACGCCAGATCGGCGTCGAAACGGGCGAAGGCGTCCAGCGCATCGCGAACCATGTTGCGCACTTGGTCGCCAATGTGGCGAACCTCGACATAACCGCGCGGCGCTTCGCCTTCTTCACACAACTGAATCGCGCGACGGGCGATCTTGGTCGCTTCGTCACCGATGCGCTCCAGGTCGATCACCGATTTGGAAATACTGATGATCAAACGCAGGTCGGAAGCCGCCGGCTGACGACGGGCAAGAATGCGCAGGCATTCTTCGTCGATGTTGCGTTCCATCTGGTTGATCTGGTCGTCGATCTCGCGCACCTGCTGAGCCAGACCGGAATCGGCCTCGATCAGCGCGGTCACCGCGTCGTTGACCTGCTTCTCGACCAGCCCGCCCATGGCCAGGAGGTGGCTGCGCACTTCCTCAAGCTCAGCGTTGAACTGCGCAGAGATGTGATGGGTAAGGCCTTCCTTAGAAATCATTGTGTTCGCTCCGCAAAAGCTTTAACCAAGAGCTGCAAGCTACGAGCTGCAAGCTGAAATTTGTCGTTACGCTGAACCGCTTTGACTTGCCGCTCGCAGCTTGAAGCTCGCGGCTGTACGGTCAACCGTATCGACCGGTGATGTAATCTTCGGTCTGCTTCTTCGCCGGATTGGTGAACAGGGTATCGGTGTCGCCGAATTCGACCAGTTTGCCCATGTACATGAACGCCGTGTAGTCGGACACCCGCGCGGCTTGTTGCATGTTGTGCGTGACGATGACGATGGTGAACTTGGATTTCAGCTCGTAGATCAGCTCTTCGACTTTCAGCGTCGAGATCGGGTCGAGGGCCGAGCACGGTTCGTCGAGCAGCAGCACTTCCGGCTCGACCGCGATGGTCCGGGCGATGACCAGACGCTGTTGCTGACCACCGGACAGACCGAGTGCCGATTCATGCAGACGGTCTTTGACTTCGTCCCACAGTGCCGCGCCTTTCAACGCCCACTCGACCGCTTCATCGAGGACGCGTTTCTTGTTGATGCCCTGGATGCGCAGGCCGTAAACCACGTTTTCGTAAATGGTTTTCGGGAACGGGTTGGGCTTCTGGAACACCATGCCGACGCGACGACGCAACTCGGCGACGTCTTCGCCCTTGCGATAGATGTTGTTGCCGTACAGGTTGATCGCGCCTTCTACGCGGCAGCCGTCAACCAGGTCGTTCATGCGGTTGAAGGTACGCAGCAGCGTCGATTTACCGCAGCCGGACGGGCCGATGAACGCGGTCACGCGCTGCTTCGGGATGTTCATGCTGACGTCGAACAGTGCTTGTTTCTCGCCGTAGTACAGGCTCAGGCCCGGTACTTCGATGGCCACGGTTTCCTGCTCGAGACTGAGGCTCTGCTTGTCGCGGCCCAGGGCAGACATGTTGATGCCGTGGCTATGTGTTTCGTGCTGCATGGTTCTCACTCCGTTCGTAGCTGCGAGCTTCTAGCTGCAAGCTGCAAGTTTGAGCAAAAGCGGCTTGTAGCTTGCCGCTTGTGGCTAATGGCTTTAGCTATCCAGTGCTTTGTATTTTTCACGCAGGTGGTTGCGGATATACACCGCCGACAGGTTCAAGGTCGCGATCACCAGCACCAGCAGCAGCGCCGTGGCGTACACCAGCGGGCGGGCCGCTTCGACGTTCGGGCTCTGGAAGCCGACGTCATAGATGTGGAAGCCCAGGTGCATGATCTTCTGGTCCAGGTGCAGGTACGGGTAGTTGCCGTCCACCGGCAGCGACGGCGCCAGTTTCACCACACCCACCAGCATCAGCGGCGCCACTTCACCGGCGGCACGGGCCACGGCGAGGATCATGCCGGTCATCATTGCCGGGCTGGCCATCGGGATCACGATCTTCCACAAGGTTTCAGCCTTGGTCGCACCGAGGGCCAACGAGCCTTCACGCACAGTACGTGGAATACGCGCCAGACCTTCCTCGGTCGCCACAATCACCACCGGCACCGCCAGCAGCGCCAGCGTCAGCGAGGCCCAGAGCAGACCCGGTGTACCGAAGGTCGGTGCCGGCAAAGCTTCGGGGAAGAACAAGCGGTCGACCGAACCACCCAGCACGTAAACGAAGAAGCCCAGACCGAACACGCCGTAAACGATCGCCGGAACGCCAGCGAGGTTGTTCACCGCGATACGGATGATCCGTGTCAGGGTGTTCTGCTTGGCGTATTCACGCAGGTACACCGCCGCCAGCACGCCGAACGGGGTGACGATCATCGCCATGATCAGGGTCATCATCACGGTGCCGAAGATCGCCGGGAAAATCCCGCCTTCGGTGTTCGCTTCACGCGGGTCGTCCGAAAGGAATTCCCAGATCTTGCTGAAGTAGAAGCCGACCTTGGTGAAGGTGCTCATCGCGTTCGGCTGGTAGGCGTGAACCACTTTGCCCAGACCGATTTCAATCTCTTTGCCGTTGGCATCGCGAGCGGTCAGGGCATCGCGGTTGAACTGCGCATGCAGATCGGCCAGGCGCGCTTCGATGTCCTGATAACGCGCATTCAGCTCGGCACGCTCGGATTCCATGTCCGCTTGCGCGGTGGCGTCGAGCTTGCCTTCCAGTTCCAGTTTGCGACCGTGCAGACGGATGCGCTCCAGACCTGCGTTGATTGCACCGATGTCAGTCTTTTCCAGCGACTTCAGTTGTGCCGCCAGACCGTTCACACGGTTGATCCGCGCCTGCAACTCAGGCCACGCGGCCTCGCCCTCGGCGATGACTTTGCCATCCTGTTTGACGTTGACCAGGTAGCCGTAGAAATTGCCCCACTCGCGACGCTCGATCGCCATCAGTTCTGGCGGCGTGGTCTGGTTGGTCAGCCACTCGCCGACGATCCAGGTGAAGTCGTTGCCGTTCAGGTCACGGTTGCCGACCTTGATCAGCTCGCGGGTCATGAATTCCGGGCCTGCATCGGGCACCGGCAAACCGGCGCTCTTCAGACGGGCGCGAGGCACTTCTTCTTTCTGTACCACTTCGCCGATGACCAAGTGATTGGCCTGACCCGGTACGTCGTAATTGGCGTGGACCAGATCCGCCGGCCAGAAGTGACCCAGACCGCGTACGGCAATCACGGCCAGCAGGCCAATGGTCATGATGACCGCGATGGACACCGCGCCACCGCTGATCCAGACGCCCGGGGCGCCGCTCTTGAACCATCCTTTCAGGGAGTTCTGTTTCACAGACTTCTACCTTTGCTTAAAGCGACGAGTATTTCTTGCGCAGACGCTGACGAATCAGTTCTGCCAGGGTGTTCATGACGAAGGTGAACAACAGCAGCACCAGCGCCGAGAGGAACAGCACGCGGTAGTGGCTGCCGCCGACTTCCGACTCGGGCATTTCCACCGCGACGTTGGCGGCCAGGGTGCGCAGGCCTTCGAACAGGTTCATTTCCATGACCGGGGTGTTGCCGGTGGCCATCAGCACGATCATGGTTTCGCCGACCGCACGACCCATGCCGATCATCAGCGCCGAGAAGATCCCCGGGCTGGCAGTCAGGATCACCACGCGAGTCATGGTCTGCCACGGCGTGGCACCGAGGGCTAGCGAGCCGAGGGTCAGGCCACGCGGCACGCTGAACACGGCGTCTTCAGCGATCGAGTAGATGTTCGGGATCACTGCAAAACCCATGGCCAGACCGACCACCAGAGCGTTGCGCTGGTCGTAGGTGATGCCCAGGTCGTGGGAAATCCACATGCGCATGTCGCCGCCGAAGAACCAGTTCTCCATGAACGGGCTCATGTACAGCGACAGCCAGCCCACAAACAGAATCACAGGAATCAGCAGCGCACTTTCCCAGCCATCCGGGACTTTCAGGCGGATCGATTCAGGCAGGCGGCTGAAGGTGAAACCGGCGACCAGAATGCCGATCGGCAGCAACATCAGCAGGCTGAAGATGCCCGGCAGATGCCCTTCAACATACGGTGCGAGGAACAGGCCAGCGAAGAAACCGAGGATCACCGTCGGCATCGCTTCCATCAGCTCGATCACCGGTTTGACCTTGCGGCGCATGCCCGGGGCCATGAAGTAGGCGGTATAGATTGCCGCAGCGACGGCCAGTGGAGCAGCGAGCAACATCGCGTAGAACGCGGCTTTCAGGGTGCCGAAGGTCAGTGGCGAGAGGCTCAGTTTTGGTTCGAAATCGGTGTTGGCGGCGGTCGATTGCCAGACGTATTTAGGCTCGTCGTAGTTCTCGTACCAGACCTTGCTCCACAGCGCGCTCCACGAGACTTCCGGGTGCGGGTTATCGAGCAGCAACGGTTGCAGCTTGCCGCCGGCTTCGACGATCACGCGGTTGGCACGTGGCGACAGCCCGAACAGGCCTTGGCCTTCGACCACCTGATCAACCAGCAGCGTGCGGTGCGCGGTGCTGTGGAACACGCCGAGCTTGCCGCTGGCATCCAGGGCGAGGAAGCCTTTGCGACGCTCTTCAGCGCTGATTTCAACGATTGGCGTGGTGCCCATCTGGAAGGTGCGGATCTGCTTCAGACGCAGTTCGCCGTCGGTGTCGCGGGCCATGAACCATTGGGCCAGACCACCCTTGGAGTCGCCGACGATCAGCGAGATACCACCGACCAGTTGCGTGGTCGCGGTGACTTCAGCGTCAGCGTTTTCCAGCAGTTTGTAGCGACCGTTGAGGCTCTTGTCGCGCAGGCTAAACACATCGGCCTGAGCGCGACCGTTGACCACGTACAGCCACTGCTGGCGCGGGTCGACGAAGATGTTTTTCACCGGCTCAGTCATCTGCGGCAGATCGATACGCTTCTGCTCGTTGGTGACTTCGCCGGTCATCATGTTTTCTTCGCTGGTCAGCGACAGCACGTTGAGTTGCGAACCGGTCGAACCAACCAGCATCAGCGTCGTGTCGGTGGCGTTCAGGCTGACATGCTCCAGCGCACCGCCGGCTTCGTTCAGGGCGATCGGCGTCTCGCCATACGGATACTCGATGGCCGGGCTGATGGTTTTCTTGCCATCGGGGTAGCTGACTTTATAGGTGTGACGGAACACCAGCGCCTGCCCATTGGACAGACCCACGGCCACCAGCGGATGGCCCGGCTGGTCTTCACCAATCGAGGTCACGGTGGCACCGGCAGGCACCGGCAGATCGACGCGCTTCAGTTCAGCGCCACTGTCGATATCAAAGAACAATGCCTGGCCCTTGTCGGAAACGCGCATGGCCACCTGATTCTGCTCTTCGAGCGAAATCATCAGCGGCTTGCCGGCGTCCTGCATCCAGGCTGGGGTGATCGAGTCTTTCGCGGTCAGGTCGGCACCCTGGAACAGCGGCGCAACCACGTAGGCGAGGAAGAAGAAGATCAGGGTGATGGCTGCCAGCACCGCGAGACCGCCAACGAGGACGTACCAGCGGGTGAAGCGATCCTTGAGCGCGCGAATGCGGCGCTTGCGTTGCAGCTCAGGCGTATTGAAATCAATGCGCTTGGGAGGATTAGTAGTCATGTGGGAATTGGCCAGATCATTCATGCGCTCACCCTAGCGATCCTGTATGACAGAAAGATGACAATGCAGTGACGCAGCAAATCCACCGCCAGCGGGACTGGCAGAGGATCAAAAATTTGAGGTGTGGAAAAGGCCGGCCTGCGTGCAGATCCGGCCTTTTACCTGAGTCCGGTGGGGTTCACCCTGGACTCAATTTGTTACTTCTTTGCGACAGCGCCGCCTTCTTGCAGACCCAGGTCAGCCAGTGCTTTTGCAGCAACCTTGGCTGGCAGTGGGATGTAACCGTCTTTCACTACCACTTCCTGGCCCTGCTTCGACAGCACCAGTTTCACGAACTCGGCTTCCAGCGGAGCCAGAGGCTTGTTCGGGGCTTTGTTGACGTAAACGTAGAGGAAACGCGACAGCGGGTATTTGCCGTTCAGGGCGTTTTCTTCGGTGTCTTCGATGAAGTCAGTGCTGCCTTTCTTGGCCAATGGCACGGTTTTCACGCTGGCAGTCTTGTAACCGATGCCCGAGTAACCGATGCCGTTCAACGAGGAGCTGATCGACTGCACCACCGACGCCGAACCAGGTTGTTCGTTAACGTTTGGTTTGTAGTCGCCTTTGCACAGGGCTTCTTCTTTGAAGTAGCCGTAGGTGCCGGATACCGAGTTACGACCGAACAGCTGAACTGGCTTGTTGGCCAGGTCGCCGGTCACACCCAGTTCGCCCCAGGTTTTCACGTCGGCTTTGGCGCCGCACAGACGGGTCGACGAGAAGATCGCATCAACCTGTTCCATGGTCAGGTGCTGGATCGGGTTGTCCTTGTGTACGAATACGGCCAGGGCGTCCACGGCAACCGGGATAGCGGTTGGCTTGTAACCGTACTTCTGCTCGAAGGCCGCCAGTTCGGTGTCCTTCATCTTGCGGCTCATCGGGCCCAGGTTGGAGGTGCCTTCAGTCAGCGCAGGTGGCGCAGTGGCGGAGCCAGCGGCCTGAATCTGGATGTTTACGTTCGGGTATTCTTTTTTGTAGTTCTCAGCCCAGAGGGTCATGAGGTTGGCCAGGGTATCGGAGCCGACGCTGGACAGGTTGCCCGACACACCAGTGGTCTTGGTGTAGCTCGGGATAGCAGGGTCAACAGCGGCAACCGCGTTGGCAGTCGCAACGCCAGCAGCGACAAAAGTCATTGCCGCCATCAAACGCTTCAGTTTCATGCCTTACTCCTAGCAGATAGGGTGTGTTAAGTCGGGGCCAAGTATCAGCAGGCCGTGTGAACACTCTATGGCTGAAATATGACAATTGGATGAAAGGCCAGCATTCGGGTTTTACAAGATGATTCGAGTTTGCCCCCCATTCGCGAGCAGGCTCGCTCCCACAGTTGAAATGCATTCCAATGTGGGAGCGAGCCTGCTCGCGAAAGGGCCGGTACTGCTAGAGGAAATTCCGGATCAACGCCCCTTCTTCCAGAGCCACGCCCCCACCAGAATCCCCATCGCACACAGCACCGCCACATAGTAGGCCGGCCCCATCGCGCTTTCTTTCAGCAGCAGACTCACCACCATCGGCGTCAACCCGCCAAAGATCGCGTAAGCCACGTTGTACGAGAACGACAAACCGCTGAAGCGCACCACCGGCGGAAACGCTTTAACCATTACATATGGCACCGCACCAATGGTGCCGACCAGAAAACCGGTCAACGCGTACAGCGGGAACAGCCAGTTCGGGTGATCGGCGAGGCTGTGATAGAAGGTCCACGAGCTGATCAGCAGGCCCAGGCAACCGAACACAAACACGCGCCCGGCACCAAAGCGATCCGCCAGTGCGCCGGAAATGATGCAGCCGATGCTCAGGAACACGATCGCCAGACTGTTTGACTGCAGCGACTCGGTAGGCGAAAAGTGATAGACCGTTTGCAGCACGGTCGGCGTCATCAGGATGACCACGACGATGCCAGCGGAAAGCAGCCAGGTCAGCAGCATCGAGATCGCGATCGCGCCGCGATGGTCACGCAGCACAGCACGCAGCGGCACTTCTTCAGCCAAGGCTTTGCGCAGTTGCAGCTCGGCGAACACTGGGGTCTCGTGCAGCCAGCGGCGCAGATACACCGAGAACAGGCCGAACACGCCGCCCAGCAGGAATGGAATCCGCCAGGCGTAATCGGAAACCTCTGCTGGCGTATAAATGCTGTTGATCGCCGTGGCGACCAGTGAGCCGAGCAGAATGCCGGCGGTCAGCCCGCTGGTAAGGGTGCCGCAGGCGTAACCCATGTGCTTTTGCGGCACGTGTTCGGAAACGAAGACCCATGCCCCCGGTACTTCACCGCCAATCGCCGCGCCTTGAATCACCCGCATCAGCAAAAGCAGGATCGGCGCCCACATGCCGATCTGTGCATACGTTGGCAGCAGACCCATGATCAGGGTCGGCACGGCCATCATGAAAATGCTCAAGGTGAACATCTTCTTGCGCCCCAGCAGGTCGCCGAAGTGCGCCATGACGATGCCGCCCAGCGGCCGCGCGAGGTAGCCGGCGGCGAAGATGCCGAAGGTCTGCATCAGGCGCAGCCACTCGGGCATGTCGGCCGGGAAGAACAGCTTGCCGACCACGGTGGCGAAGAAGACGAAGATGATGAAGTCGTAGAATTCCAGCGCACCACCGAGGGCGGACAGCGACAGAGTCTTGTAGTCATTGCGGGTCAACGGTCGTGCGGGTTGCTCGGGCTGCGCGAGGCTCGAAGGCGCTGTGGTCATGGCAAGGGCTTCTCTTATAGTCGGATCTGCCGCCACAACAACGCTGGCGGTGGCTTGGGCAGGTTCGGCACCATAGCAAATTGTTCGAAAAAGCACATAGAGGCGCGTAATTGACGGTCGAAATGAGAACCGGATGGTCGTCGTGGAGTCTACCGACCGATATACTCGCAACCTGCTCCGGTTTGTAAGGGGTTGCTGTGCGAAAACGTCGTTGGCCCGGCCTTTGCTCGGGATTAGCCGGTTTCGCAGAGTTTCTCCTTAGGCGCCTGATGGAAAACGTGACGAACGTAGTAGGTTCGGTGCTGAATCGTTTTTCCCGAAGACGGCTACCACCAGCAATACCAACGAAGAGTCACGGGTCAGAGGCACCCCCGGCATGATAGAGCTCGAACAAGAAGATCCAATCCCGCAAGGCGACCTGGCCCTGCAAATCACCGCACTTCCACGTGAAACCAATGGCTTTGGCGATATTTTCGGCGGCTGGCTGGTAGCGCAGATGGATTTGGCCGGCACCGCAATGGCCAGCCGTGTCGCTGGCGGCCGCGTCGCCACGGTTGCCATTGATCGCATGGCGTTCCTCGTGCCAGTGGCTGTCGGCGCACAATTGTCCTTCTATACCCAGACCCTGGAAATCGGCCGCAGCTCGATCCAGATGATGGTCGAAGTGTGGAGCGACGACCCGCTGTCCAGCGAATGGCGTAAAGTCACCGAAGCGGTATTCGTCTTCGTCGCCATCGACGGCAGCGGCCGCACTCGTTCAGTGCCGCCACGCGCGCGTTAAACCTCGTGGCCGTTTTGCGGTCGATAACCGTCCCAAGTGTCTGATCGAGAGCTGTCCCATGAACACGCCCAACGTTGAAGCGGTGAAACTGGATGAACTGAACTGCTGGCGCATCCGCCACGGTCAGGCCGAAGTGCTGGTGGCCCAGCAAGGCGCGCACATCCTCAGTTATCAGATCGATGGGCAACCGCCGATCATCTGGCTCAACGACAAGGCCGACTTCAAGACGGGCAAAAGCATTCGCGCCGGCGTGCCGGTGTGCTGGCCGTGGTTCGGCAAATTCGAACGCAACCCGCAGAGCGTGCAGGCCATGTACACCGGCGAGCAACCGGCACCCGCGCACGGTCTGGTGCGGGCGATGGATTGGGAGCTGGGCGGCATCGAATCCGAGGCTGACGGCGTCAAGGTCGAATTCAAGCTGCCCTATCCCGAAGGTGGCCTGCCGGGCTGGCCGCATCAGGTCGATCTGACCCTGACCCTGCACTTGTCCGAGCAACTGAGTTTCAGCCTGACCAGCCACAACCGTGGCAGTGACAGCGTCAGCCTGAGCCAGGCGCTGCACACCTATTTCGCGGTCAGTGATGTGCGCAATGTGCATGTCGCTGGCGTGGATGGATTGAAGTACATCGAGACGCTGGATGACTGGAAAACCACCAGTCAGCAAGGCGATCTGCATTTTGCCGGTGAGACCGACCGCATCTACCTCGATGCTCCGCCGCAGCTGAGCATTGTCGATCCGACGTGGGAAAGACGCATTGTGCTGACGGCTACCGGTTCACGCACGGCGGTGATCTGGAACCCGTGGATCGACCGTGCTGCAGCGTTGGCGGATATGGACAACGATGGCTGGCAGCGCATGTTGTGCATCGAGACGGCGAATGTGATGGATGACGTGGTGAATCTGGCGCCGGGTGCGAGTCATACCATGGGCGTCAGTGTCGCCAGCACACCGCTCTAATCAAAACCGCCAAACCAATGTAGGAGTGAGCCTGCTCGCGATAGCGGTTTGTCAGATCCATTAAATTGGCTGACACGACGCTATCGCGAGCAGGCTCACTCCTACAGTAGTTTGTGGCGCCTGTTAGAGATCGGACTCCTGCACCACCCGCACTTTGTCCGCTTCCAGCGCATACGCCGCATCGGCCAGATCATTGCTGACCTTCTCGACCTTCAGCGTGCCGGTCACCCACAACGGCGTGTAGATATCGTCCAGTTTCAAACCTTTCGGATACCGCACCAGCACCAGTTGATTCGGCGGCGGTGGCGGCACGTGGATGCACGCGCCCGGGTACGGCACAAGGAAGAACAGTGTGCTGCGACCCTTGGCGTCAGACTCCAGCGGCACCGGATAACCGCCGATGCGAATGTGTTTGTCGTTCATCGATGCCACGGTTTTGGTCGAATACATCACCGCTGGCAGACCTTTGGCCTGCTTCATCCCGCCCTTCTCGGTGAAGGTGCCGGTGGCTTCCGGGGAGTTGTGGTCGATTTCAGGCATGGCCTCGAGGGCCTTTTGATCCGACTTGGGCATCAGTTCGAGCCAGTCGGTTTCCGGCAGTTCGCCGGCGTGGGCCAAACCGCTGCCCAGGAAAAGGAGAGTCAACAGAAGACGGCGCATGAAGGTGCTCGGTATAGAAAGGAAGGAACAGTGAATCGCCGAGCATTCTAGCCCTCCCGGCCACTTTGGCAGAGAGGGCTTTGTCGCTTTGATCAGTTCTTTTTGATCAGGCCGTAGATCACTAGCAACACGATGGCGCCGACCAGTGCGCCGATGAAACCTGCGCCCTCGCCTGCGTGATAGATGCCCAGAGCCTGGCCGCCGTAAGTGGCTGCCAGCGAACCGCCGATACCGAGCAGGATGGTCATGATCCAGCCCATGCTGTCATCGCCCGGTTTCAGGAACCGTGCCAGCAGGCCGACGATCAAGCCGATAAAGATGGTTCCGATAATTCCCATGGCATTTCCCTCTGATTTGGTAGATATGCCAAAGCCTAGACAGACTTTGGCATCCTGCCATGAGAGAACGGCGGCTCCTGAATGGTTCCGCCGCTGCCACATGAAACTGTCGTTACTCGGCGATCAGCGCTTCGACCTTGACGATCTGCGCTTGCAGCGTGGCCATGTCGGCGCAGCGCAGGTTGGCGTGGCCGACCTTGCGCCCGGCCTTGAAGGCCTTGCCGTAGTGATGCAGATGGCAGTCTTCAATGGCGATGACTTTCTCAACCGGCGGCACCACACCGATGAAGTTGAGCATCGCGCTCTCGCCAACCTTGGCGGTCGAACCCAGCGGCAGGCCGGCAACGGCGCGCAGGTGGTTTTCGAACTGGCTGCACTCGGCGCCTTCGGTGGTCCAGTGCCCGGAGTTGTGCACGCGCGGGGCGATTTCGTTGGCCTTGAGGCCACCGTCGACTTCAAAGAACTCGAACGCCATCACGCCGACGTAGTTCAACTGCTTGAGCACACGGCTCGAGTAGTCCTCGGCCAACGCCTGCAACGGGTGATCAGTGCTGGCCACCGACAGCTTGAGAATGCCGCTCTCGTGAGTGTTGTGCACCAACGGATAGAACTTGGTTTCACCATCGCGAGCACGTACGGCGATCAGCGAGACTTCACCGGTAAACGGCACAAAGCCTTCCAGCAGGCAGGACACGCTGCCCAACTCGGCAAAGGTGCCGACCACGTCTTCCGGTTTGCGCAGGACTTTCTGACCTTTGCCGTCATAACCCAGGGTGCGGGTTTTCAGTACGGCAGGCAGGCCGATCGAAGCTACGGCGGCGTCCAGATCGGCTTGCGATTGAATGTCGGCGAAGGCTGGAGTCGGGATGCCCAGGTCCTTGAACATGCTCTTTTCGAACCAGCGATCGCGAGCGATGCGCAGGGCTTCGGCGCTCGGGTAGACCGGGACGAATTGCGACAGGAATGCCACGGTTTCAGCCGGGACGCTTTCGAACTCGAAGGTCACCAGATCGACTTCATCGGCGAGTTGGCGCAGATGATCCTGATCGCCGTAATCGGCCCGCAGGTGTTCGCCCAACGCCGCGGCGCAAGCGTCCGGCGCAGGGTCGAGGAAAGCGAAGTTCATGCCCAGCGGAGTGCCCGCCAAGGCCAACATGCGACCCAACTGGCCGCCACCGATTACACCGATCTTCATCTCAACAACCTCAGGCAATACGTGGGTCTGGATTGTCCAGGACGCTGTCTGTCTGCTCGGCACGGAAGGTTTTCAGTACCGCGTGGAACTGTGGATGCTTGGCGCCGAGGATGCTCGCCGAGAGCAGCGCTGCGTTGATCGCGCCGGCCTTGCCGATGGCGAGGGTGGCGACCGGAATGCCCGCTGGCATCTGCACGATCGACAGCAGCGAGTCGACGCCCGAGAGCATGGCCGACTGCACTGGCACGCCCAGCACCGGCAGGTGGGTCTTGGCCGCACACATGCCTGGCAAGTGCGCTGCGCCACCGGCACCGGCGATAATCACCTCGATGCCGCGGCTTTCAGCCTCTTCGGCGTACTGGAACAGCAGATCCGGGGTGCGGTGGGCAGAAACCACCTTGACCTCGTACGGGATGCCGAGCTTTTCCAGCATATCGGCGGTGTGGCTAAGGGTGGACCAATCGGACTTGGAGCCCATGATCACGCCAACCAGTGCACTCATCGTCGCGCCTCTTCTCTCTGGAGCGCCCGCAGGCGCGTCATAAAACAACAAGCCACGCAGGTTGCGTGGCTTGATTGTACGAAAAATGGCCGGACGTGCCGGCCGAAGGCCGCGCAGTATACCGCAATGAAAGCAATAAACAGCCCCCCACGCGACCATCTGTCATCTGCCGCAAATGCCCGGTTTTATTGACCTGAAGGTCAGCGACAGAACACCGCAAATCCCCTGTAGGAGTGAGCCTGCTCGCGATGGCGGTGTGTCAGTCACATCGTCGCTGAATGTGCTGACGCTATCGCGAGCAGGCTCACTCCTACAAGGGGTCCGCGTAGGCTCAGGAAGCTTGGGCAGCGCCGCCTTCGAGCTTGCGCCACAGCAGGCGCACGTTGGCTTTACGCACCAAGGCGCAGCGATACAGGCGAATCTCCAGTGGCACGTGCCATTGCGGGCCACCGCAGACCACCAACTCACCACGCGCCAGCTCAGCACGCACGCTCAACTGCGGCACCCAGGCAATGCCCAAGCCCTCCAGCGCCATGCTCTTGAGGCTGTCAGCCATCGCAGTTTCGTAAATAGTGGTGAAACGCAGCTGACGCTGACGCAACAATCCATTCACCGAGCGACCCAGAAACGCCCCGGCGCTATAGGCCAGCAACGGCACGCTCGCCTCTCCTTCCAGATCGAACAGCGGCTTGCCCTCGGCATCCGCTGCACACACCGGCAGCATCTCGGTCTGGCCCAAATGCAACGAGGGGAAAATCTCCGGGTCCATCTGCATCGCCGCGTCCGGGTCATAGAACGCCAGCATCAGATCGCAGCCACCTTCACGCAACGCATGCACCGCGTCACCCACGTTAGTTGCGACCAGTCGCGTGGCGATGTTCAAGCCTTCATTACGCAGTTGCGCGATCCAGCGCGGGAAGAAACCCAGCGCCAACGAGTGAGCGGCCGCGACTTGCATCACTTCGCCCTGCCCGCCTTCCAGATGATGCAGATGGCGCAGCACTTCACCCAGCTGTTCGACCACCGTGCGCGCCGTCACCAGAAACAACTGCCCCGCTGCCGTCAGTTCGATCGGCGTGCGCGAGCGATTGACCAGGGTCAGCCCCAGCGCAGCCTCGAGACTGCGGATCCGCCGACTGAACGCCGGCTGGGTCACGAAGCGCCGTTCGGCCGCCTGCGAAAAGCTGCGGGTGGCGGCCAGAGCACTGAAGTCCTCGAGCCATTTGCTTTCCAGATTCATCACGTCCTCCCGGACACGCACCAAAACAGGTCACACGTCTGCCGCGCACGCGGCGTCACACGGGCATTATGCCGAATGTGCATAGGGCAGTGCTGAACAGCATTGGCCCAAAATTTCCCACAAGCCTAGCATTCGCAGCGTTCCGGCACAGACCGGGTCCATATCGAGATGATTTCTATCATGTCCTCCGCTGCATCTTTCCGCACAGAAAACGACCTGCTTGGCGCCCTCGAAGTACCGGCTCAAGCGTATTACGGCATCCAGACCCTGCGAGCGGTGAACAACTTCCGTCTCTCCGGCGTTCCGATTTCGCATTACCCGAAACTGGTTGTCGGCCTGGCAATGGTCAAACAGGCCGCTGCTGACGCCAACCGCGAGTTGGGTCACCTGAGCGAAGCCAAGCACGCTGCCATCAGCGAAGCCTGTGCCCGATTGATCCGCGGTGATTACCACGAAGAGTTCGTGGTCGACATGATTCAAGGTGGCGCCGGTACTTCCACCAACATGAACGCCAACGAAGTGATCGCCAACATTGCGCTCGAAGCAATGGGTCACCAGAAAGGCGAGTACCAGTACCTGCACCCGAACGACGACGTCAACATGGCGCAGTCGACCAACGACGCCTACCCAACGGCCATCCGCCTGGGCCTGCTGCTCGGTCACGACACCCTGCTGGCCAGCCTCGACAGCCTGATTCAGGCGTTCGCGGCCAAGGGCAAAGAATTCGATCACGTCCTGAAAATGGGCCGTACCCAACTGCAAGACGCCGTGCCGATGACCCTCGGCCAGGAATTCCGTGCCTTCGCCACCACCATGGGCGAAGACCTGGCCCGTCTGAAGACGCTGGCCCCGGAACTGCTGACTGAAGTGAACCTGGGCGGCACCGCTATCGGTACCGGCATCAACGCCGACCCGCGTTATCAAGCGCTGGCGGTACAGCGTCTGGCCCTGATCAGCGGTCAACCGCTGGTTCCGGCGGCCGACCTGATCGAAGCGACTTCCGACATGGGCGCCTTCGTGCTGTTCTCCGGCATGCTCAAGCGCACCGCGGTGAAGCTGTCGAAGATCTGCAACGACCTGCGCCTGCTGTCCAGCGGCCCACGCACCGGCATCAACGAAATCAACCTGCCAGCGCGTCAGCCAGGCAGCTCGATCATGCCCGGCAAGGTCAACCCGGTGATTCCGGAAGCCGTGAACCAAGTTGCATTCCAGGTCATCGGTAACGATCTGGCGCTGACCATGGCAGCTGAAGGCGGCCAACTGCAGCTGAACGTGATGGAGCCACTGATCGCTTTCAAGATCTTCGACTCGATCCGCCTGCTGCAACGCGCCATGGACATGCTGCGCGAGCACTGCATCGTCGGCATCACGGCCAACGAAGCGCGCTGCCGTGAACTGGTCGAGCACTCGATCGGTCTGGTCACCGCACTGAACCCGTACATCGGCTACAAAAACGCCACCCGTATCGCCGGCCTCGCTCTTGAGAGCGGCCGCGGCGTGCTGGAACTGGTGCGCGAAGAAGGTCTGCTCGACGAAGCCATGCTCGCCGACATCCTGCGCCCGGAAAACATGATTGCTCCGCGTCTGGTTCCGCTCAAAGCCTGAGCCGACGCGTTACTTGTAGCACCGCTCACCAGGTCGAGGGACTAGACACCTCTCACCTTTTGAGGGCTTGGGGATTTAGTCCCCAAGCCCTTTTTTTTAACTTTGTGACCCTGAGACCCGTATGTCTGGGGACTGAACAATGTGGGAGCGAGCCTGCTCGCGAAGACGGCGGCACATTCAAAAACGATGTGTCTGCAATACCGCTTTCGCGAGCAGGCTCGCTCCCACACAGAGCAGTTCCTGCACAAGCCCGGCGCCGGTAACGCCGGGTGTTTCAAAGCCTCGTTTCGTCGCTTGCACCACTACCGTGCAGACGGGCGCGTCACTGATCGGTATAGTGCCGCCCCTCTTCGCGTGAGCGGTCGTCGGTAACGAGGCCATAACCCATGCGAAACCCGAACTAATAACAAACCCGCGAAATGGAACCGGACGAAACCTTCGCCTCACCCGTGGTGCCGCGCGCACACCGGTGTAACACGATGTTTCTTCCATCCAGTATTTGCTTACACAATAAACAGCGAGGAAAAATCCATGCTCGAAGTCATTAACGACTTCCTCTCAGGGAAAGTACTGATCGTGCTCATTGTCGGGCTCGGTAGCTACTTCACGATTCGCTCGCGTTTCGTTCAATTGCGCCACTTCTTCCACATGTTCGCGGTGTTCCGCGACAGCCTCAAGGGCAGCGCCGGGCAACTCAGCTCGTTCCAGGCCCTGATGCTCAGCCTTGCCGGCCGCGTTGGTGCGGGCAACATCGCCGGTGTCGGCATCGCCGTGACACTCGGTGGTCCAGGTGCGGTGTTCTGGATGTGGGTAACCGCACTGGTCGGCATGTCCAGCAGCTTCTTCGAGTGCACCCTGGCCCAAGTCTACAAGCGCGCCGATGGCGACGGCCTGTACCGTGGCGGCCCGGCTTACTACATCCAGCACGGCCTGAAACTCAAAGGCATGGCGGTGGTGTTCTCGGTCCTGCTGCTGGTCACCTACGGCTTTGCCTTCATTGGTCTGCAGTCGTACACCGTGACCCACTCGCTGCAGAACGCCTTTGAATTCAACCCACAACACACCGGTATCGTCCTGGCGGTGCTGCTGGCTATCACCTTCATCGGCGGCATCAAGCGTATCGCCTCGGTGTCCGACCTGCTGGTGCCGATCAAGACCCTGGCCTATATCGGCGTGACCCTGTACGTGATCGGTACCCAGATCGAACACGTGCCAGCCATGCTGGAAACCATCTTCAAGAGCGCTTTTGGTCTCGACCCGGCCTTTGGCGGTCTGCTTGGCAGCGCCATCGTCATGGGTGTGAAGCGTGGCGTGTTCGCCAACGAAGCGGGCCTGGGCAGTGCGCCGAACGTCGCCGCCGTGGCCGCCGTGAAGCACCCGGGCGCTCAGGGCGTGGTTCAGGCTTTCAGCGTGTTCCTCGACACCTTCGTGATCTGCACCTGCACCGCGCTGCTGATCCTGCTGTCGGGCTTCTACACCCCGGGCTTCGAAGGTGATGGCATCGTCCTGACCCAGAACTCGCTGGCCGCTGTGGTCGGTGACTGGGGTCGCATGTTCGTCAGCGTCGCGCTGTCGCTGTTCGTCTTCACCTGCATCCTCTACAACTACTACTTGGGCGAAAACAGCCTGCAGTTCCTCACCCGCAACCGCGCCGCGCTGATGATTTTCCGCGGTTTGGTGCTGGCGCTGGTGGTCTGGGGTTCGATGCAGGACCTGTCGACCGTGTTCGCCTTCGCCGACATCACCATGACCTGCCTGGCCTTCGTCAACCTGGTGGCCCTGGCCATGCTGTTCAAGGTCGGCATGCGTGTGATGCGCGACTACGACGAGCAGCGCCGCGCCGGGGTCAAACAGCCGGTGTTCGATTCCAGCAAATTTGCTGATCTGGATCTGGACCTGAAGGCCTGGCCGACCAACCCGCCGGCAACAGCGGGCAAGACCGAAGCCGAGCCGCAAGGCGTACCTGCAGCGCAACGCTGACAGGTGAATGACGGGCGCATCCCCAGCGCCCGTCAGTTATTGTGATGCAATAACTTGTAGGAGTGAGCCTGCTCGCGATAGCGGTTCATCATTCAACATTTATGTTGGCTGAAAGACCGCTATCGCGAGCAGGCTCACTCCTACAATGTCATCTCTTGTGGAGACCTCAGATGATTGCCAATTCCTACCCCGCCGCCCAACACGTCATGGTGCTCTACACCGGTGGCACCATCGGTATGCAGGCCAGCGCCAATGGCCTGGCCCCGGCGTCCGGTTTCGAAGCGCGGATGCGTGACTACCTGCACAGCCAGCCTGAACTCGTCTTGCCGCAGTGGCGCTTCCGTGAAATGTCGCCGCTGATCGACAGCGCCAACATGACCCCGGCCTATTGGGAGCAACTGCGTGAAGCGGTGGTCGATGCTGTTGATGTGCAAGGCTGCGACAGCGTGCTGATCCTGCACGGCACCGACACCCTGGCTTACAGTGCGGCGGCGATGAGTTTCCAGTTGCTCGGCCTGCACGCCCGCGTGTGCTTCACCGGCTCAATGCTGCCGGCCGGCGTTACCGACAGCGATGCCTGGGAAAACCTTGGCGGCGCACTGGTTGCCCTCGGCCAGGGTCTGGCACCGGGCGTCCATCTGTATTTCCACGGCGAACTGCTGGCGCCGACCCGTTGCGCGAAAGTGCGCAGTTTTGGCCGTCATCCGTTCAAGCGTCTGGAGCGTCAGGGCGGCGGTGTCAAAGCGCCTTCGATTCCAGCGTCGTTGAACTACAACCAACCGAAGCAACTGGCCAAGGTCGCCGTGCTGCCGCTATTCCCCGGCATCAGTGCCGAGGTGCTCGACGGACTTCTCGCCAGCGGCATTCAAGGTCTGGTGCTGGAGTGCTACGGCAGCGGTACAGGGCCGAGCGACAACCCTGAGTTTCTGGCAAGCCTTGGCCGTGCGCGGGATAACGGCGTGGTCGTGGTTGCGGTCACGCAGTGTCATGAGGGTGGCGTCGAGTTGGATGTTTACGAGGCTGGCAGTCGTTTGCGCGGTGTTGGCGTGCTGTCCGGCGGCGGCATGACTCGCGAAGCAGCGTTCGGCAAGTTGCATGGGTTGCTGGGTGCAGGGCTGGATACAGGTGATGTCCGCCGGCTGATCGAACTGGACTTGTGTGGTGAGTTGCTCTGAGCAAGGCTCTGGATCGGCCCTCACCCTAGCCCTCTCCCGGAGGGAGAGGGAACTGACCTTAGTGTCTTGCGCTATACGCCGACCTGAAAAAAGTGTCGATTATGGATTCGGCACAGTTTTTTCACGTCGGCGTATCTCTTCAATATCCCCCAATCGGCCCCCTCTCCCTTTGGGAGAGAGCTGGGGTGAGGGGCTGCTGCGGCATGCAACTTGCTGCGTTCCAGCCATCTCAAGGCTGGAAGATCCCATGCTTCACTCCCACCTCACCACCCTCAACGCCGTCTCGCTGATCCTCAACACCTTCAAAGCCGAAGGCCTGTCGAGCGAAGCGCTGCTGGCCGGCAGCGGCATCAGTGCGGCAGATTTGCAGCGCGCCGACACCCGCATCACCACCAATCAGGAGATGCAGGTTTGCGCCAATGCCGTCGCGCTCAAGCATGACATCGGCCTGGAACTGGGTCGGCGCATGCACGTTTCCTGCTACGGCATCCTCGGTTACGCGCTGCTTACCTGTGCCACCTTCGGTGACGCTTTGCGTCTGGCGATCCGTTATCCGGCGCTACTGGGAACACTTTTCGAGCTGAGTCTGGAAGATGACGGCGAGCGCGTCTGGTTCGTCGCCGCCGATTATCGCGAGAGCCCGGCGATGGCGGTGTTCAATGCCGAGTTTTGCCTGGTTTCACTGAAAGTGATTTGCGATGACTTGCTCGGGCATCCGTTGCCCTTGCGCGCGACGCGGTTCGAGCACGCCGCGCCGGACTACCGCGACAGCTATGCCGAACACTTCAGCTCACCGTTGCACTTCACCGCCAAGGACAACGCCTTCGCCTTCGACCGTCACTGGCTCGATCAACCGCTGCCGCTGGCCGATCTCATCACCCATCAAGCCATGGCCGAACGCTGCCGCAAGCAGAACCTTGAGTTCACCGGGCGCCAAGCGTGGCTGGGGCGGATTCGTCAGTTGCTCAGTGCCCAACTGAATGCCGCACCGGGGCTGGAAGGTCTGGCGCAACAGATGAAGTGTTCGCCACGTACCTTGCGCCGGCATCTCAAGGACATGGGCAGCAGCTATCAGGAGTTGCTCGACGAACTGCGCTTCGAGCGAGCCAAGCAGATGTTGTGTGAGGATCAACTGCCGATCTACCGCATCGCCGAAACCCTAGGCTTCAGTGAGACCGCCAGCTTCCGCCATGCCTTTGTACGCTGGAGCGGCGTGGCGCCGAGTCAGTTCAGGGCCTGAAGCAGGGGCGAATTTCGGTCAGTGTTTTTGGCCATATCCATCCCCTTTTGGCCTTTCCTGCCGTTCTCCGATTCGCCGCCCGCCGCAACACTGACAACAACCGAATCAGCCCTGCGGAGAACAACAAATGCTGACGATCTACTCAGACGATCACCACCTGCACCATGGCCGTTGCGAATTGATCGATGGCCAGCTCAAGCCCTGCTTCGAGATGCCATCGCGCGCCGACCATGTGCTGCAAAGGGTGCAGCAGCAGAACCTCGGCCCGGTCGAAGCGCCGAAGGATTTCGGTCTGGAGCCGATCGCGCGCATCCACAGCCGCGAGTACCTCGACTTCTTCAAAGGCGCGTGGGCGCGCTGGACGGAATTCAACACCGACGGCGATCTGCTGCCCTACACCTGGCCGGCGCGCACGCTACGTGCAATCAAACCGACCAGCCTGCACGGCCAGCTCGGCTATTACAGCTTCGATGGCGGCGCACCGATCACTGCCGGCACCTGGCAAGCAGCGTATAGCGCAGCGCAAGTGGCCTTGACCGCGCAAGCCGAAATCCAGCGCGGCGCGCGCAGTGCCTTTGCGTTGTGCCGGCCACCGGGACACCACGCTGCCAGCGACTTGATGGGCGGCTATTGCTACCTCAACAACGCCGCCATCGCCGCGCAGGCCTTCCTCGATCAGGGCCACCAGAAGGTCGCGATCCTCGATGTCGACTATCACCACGGCAACGGCACCCAGTCGATCTTTTACGAGCGTAGCGACGTGTTGTTCACCTCGATTCACGGCCATCCGGAAGCTGAGTTCCCCTTCTTCCTCGGGTACGAAGATGAACGTGGCGAAGGCGGCGGTGAAGGCTTCAACTTCAACTATCCGCTGCCTGCCGGTTCCGCCTGGGATGCCTGGAGCGCGGCACTGGATCAGGCCTGCGATGAAATCGACAGCTACGGCGCCGACATCATCGTCGTCTCGCTGGGGGTCGACACGTTCAAAGACGATCCGATCTCGCAATTCAAACTCGACAGCCCGGACTATCTGGCAATGGGCAGGCGCATTGCCGCCCTCGGCAAACCCGTACTGTTTGTAATGGAGGGCGGTTACGCGGTGGAAGAAATCGGAATCAACGCAGTGAACGTACTTGAAGGTTTCGAAAGCGCGCAGTAACCCGAAAACAGCTGAGGACCCGCGCTCGCGGGTCTTTTTTTGCCCGCAAGATTTATGTACCGCACACCGCCAAGACGCGACCTCTACCTTGCCCTGATATGAATCTCTCTCGTCAGATCAGGAATGGCTCATGCCCGATTTTCCCCTCCCCAATACCATTGATGTAGTGACCCAACTGATGACCGGCCCCTCGTTGCGCGAGGTCGCCTCGAAAACCCTGCAACCGGCACTCAAGACGCTGTATCCGACGCTGAACATTGATCCGCAACAGGCCATGGTGGTGACGCCGTCCTGGTTCTACGAGGGCGGGCGCATCGTCCCCGGCCGCGAGCAGATCGAATCGCTGACCGATGCTCTGGTACGGCTCACGCTGAACGGAACCACCGTGACCTACCTCGATGCAGAGCACTTTCTGACGTTGCAGCCCGGCAGACTGGCGATCCAGTTACCGGTAAAGATCGACGCCGTCGGCCGCCTGCTCAACGAACTCGCGCCCCTGATGTTCGTGGCCTTCAAAGAACAACATATTGCTTATTGGGGCGCATTCACCGCTGCGCATCAGCCACGCTGGCAGCAAATGTCGGACGCTCTGCGCAACGTCTGGAATGTCAGCGCCCGTACTGGCTGGGACACCGATCAACTGGCCATGGCTCAGGCTGTTTTCAAGGTCCCGGACAAGCACCAGCGTTTGCCCGCAGACCCCTACAAGACCCGCGCCTGCCTGATTGACCTCGATCAGAGCCAGGTCGCAGACGAAGACAGCAGTCACCTGACCCTGCTGGACAGCGCCGTACTGATCGGCACCGTCGGGCAGCGCACGATGATCCTGACGTATTCAGTGATCCATGGCTTCCAGAGTTTCGATTCGCTGGATGAACTCGGTGAAGCACTGCCGCGCAAGTACTGGCAACGCACCCCTGATCGCGGGCTCAAGTGGCGGCTGGTGGAACCGCAAGGCAACTTCTTCGACCACCAGGCCTGCACTCTGATCGCGCTGGAAGGCGACGCGCTCGGCGAGATCAATTTCTTCGAAGGCCCGACATTCAATCTGCCCTACCCTCACACCGGTCGCCCCCGGCGACCACCGCCAGGCATCAAGCCCCATGTCGACCGTCTGCGCCCGATGCTGCCTGCCTGGCTGGACAACGCCGCGCCCGCCGATCAGGCCGCTTTCAGTCGTTACCTGTTGGACCTGACGGTGTTGCAGCATTCGCACAAGGGTCGGTCGTTTCAGGCACAGGTCGTCAGTCTGCAGACTTTTACTCGCGAGGCCCTGACGCGGCAGATTCTCAAGGAGCACCCGAGCGCGGGCGAGGTGAAAATCGACGACATCGAGATCAGCATCGCCAGTCTTGAGGTTTGGGGCACATTCGTCTTGCCGGGCCAGATTCAAACCAGGAGCCTGTCGCTGACCGAGCTTGCCCTGCAAAACCTGGCAGGTCTGCCGCTGGGCAATAAAACCGTACGCTACAAGGACGACAGTGCACTGCCGGACTGGATGACCGTGGCTTATGTCGAGCGACTGGTGAGCACCGTCGACATCGGCAAAACCTACCCCGCACACCTGAAGAAGCTGCTGATTGACGATGCCGTGCAAGCGGCTGCCTTGCAGAAGCTTTACACCGGTCAGTTGGCTCTCGAACTACCGTTGCTGGCACTGCAAAACAAGATTCGTGGAACAGCAGGTATCGACGAGCAGGGTTACCGATACGTGGTCGCCGTCCTTGACGACCGTGCCGAAGCGCGTCAAGTCGATGGGCAAGAAATCGTCATCCGGCCACTGGCGTTCGTAGCCCATCGCACAAGTTCAGCGGCCGACACCGTGACCAACATGTTCGTCATCGGCCCGCGCGACGCAAGCAAGGGCCCCTGCGTGCTTTATCGGCCGCTGTTCGACATGGCACTGATTCAGTACCCCAGTCACGCCAACCTGCTGTATTCGATCCGGCATTCACGACACCTGCGCGAGTCGGTACTGGCCTGGTTGCCGGACGATGTGCGATTCAATTACAGCCAGTTCGTGTTCACCGCTAAATTGCCGTCGGTGTGGACGATCCCGCAACTGTTGGTCAACCCGCTCACCTCAATCGATATGTCCGGCCCCGTTGCCCTGGGTACTGCCGTCATCGAAAGTGACATCCTGGCGACCTTGCACACCACCAACGCTCAGGCTGTCATCACTCAAGCCGACCGCCAGTCTGTCTCCAACGCGGAGGCGCGTTGGGCCACACTCAAAAGCGGCGGCTGGATGCTTTTCAATGCGGCACTGCCGTTTCTGGGCCGCAGTGTCGGCACGGCGGCATGGATCTGGCAGATCATGGACGACTTGCAGGAGATCAGCGACGTCGCCAATCAAGAGTCCGGCAAGTTTGCCTGGACGGCGCTGGCCGATATTTTCCTCGCGCTGGGCATGGTGCTCGCTCATCGCGCCGCGGTCGGCGACGCGCCCCCCGCCGAATCAGCCTATGTGGAACCAGAGGAAGAGGCGCAGGCAACAACCCCACGCCCGGCGCCGATCAAACCGTTGCGCTTGCCCGACGTCACCCGTACCGAGCTGCCCGCCGCCCATGAATCCTCGGTCAACGCCATGGCCGCGCTACTGCGCTCGCCCCTGGCGCTGAAATCCCTGCTCGACCGTTTCAACGTCGAGAAACCAGAAGGGCTTGGTGATGCCGCCAGTACCGGTCGACATCAACACCTCTATGCACATCAGAACAAATGGTACGCCCCCGTCGGCAAACGCTGGTTTGAGGTTGCGATCAATGACAACGAAGATGTGCAGATCATCGACACGCGTATGCAATCGCTGATATCCGGCCCCTTACTCACCCGCAGCACCGGCGGTCTATGGGTGGTCGACCTGCGCTTGCGCCTGCGCGGGGGCGGGCTGCGCAATCGCCGCAAGGACGCCAAGAGCAAAAGCGACAGGCAAGCGAAAAAACTGACCATCGACCTCAAGGCTTTCGACTTGACGATGGAGGACAAACAGAACCGACTCGATCAAGCCCACAGCGCAATGCTCTCGGCTCAGCCACAAGCCCTGGCAGCGGCACGCCAGCAGTATCTGGACACCCTCGATGCGCAGAGCAAGGACTACGGCGCGAACATCGAGAAGATCAAGGCATTGAACCTCGCGCAGGACATTCCCAACTATCGCACGACCATGATCCAGCGGTTGGAGATGCAATTGTTTCTTGGCCAGGAGTGGCTCAGCCAGCATTCCACCGACTATCAAGCCAATGTAATGACGACGATGGCGATGATTGCGGACGACACCCGCGTCGAGCGGCAGGCCTTTATCCAGGCCTGTGAACAAATGACCGATCAGACCCAGGGCATCATCGACAAGATCGAGTCGGCGCATAGCCGATTCCGCGAGCTCGAACTGCTTGGCAGGGACGCCGTGGAAACCCTGGCCATTTATCGAAAAGCGCTGCCGGCCTACGATTTGAATGATCTCAAGCTGTTGCAGATCAGCCTTGGCCAAGAGATTTGCATCAAGCCCGGCGAAACAGCAATCCGCGCCGATGCGCAGCAGACACTGGAAACGCTTATTGAAGATGCTGCGCTGAATATTCAGAGTTCACTGAACCTGACCGCTGACGAAAGCCTGAGCAATCTGCGCGAAAGAATCGACGCCCTGAGCAATGTCTCGGAACAGTTTGCCGCTGTGGATCAACGCTTTGCCGATTTCGCCGTAGAGTTTCCCGAGCAGATTCAGTCGGCTCGACTGGGGCACGTGCGCACTCGAGTGATCGAGTTCAAGGCGCAAACGGATGTGCGACTGGCGGATCTGCTGCGTAACAAACACTTGCTGGATCCCCAGCCCGGCCCATCGAGGCCGTCTTCGGCCTCGGCCTCCAGCCGAAAAATCATCAAGACCCGATTCAAAGGCACCCTGGTCGGCGAACGAAAAAAGAGTATTGATGGCCACGACACCGACCTGGTTGAAGTGCGCAGCGAACTGACCGGGGTAATCGCTACGTTTCATGAGAAGACGCCGGGGGAGTGGGTCGAACACGGCACGACGCCATCGCCTCCTGCCAGGCCCAAGGCCAGGCCGAATCTTAAAACCAGCATTGAGGAGGGGCAGGCGTTGATCGATGGCCTGCCTGCGTTCGAACAGCGTACCGAGGCCCGCATCAAACGCGCGCAACGAATTCCGGTCGAGATTGAAGAGGCCTTTCATAATCATGCTGCCCGCCTGCGCAAGGCCAACGCGGCGATCGATGAAGCGTTGACGGCAAGCAATCTCACTGCCGGCTCGTCACCCGGGACGGAAACCCTTGGTCACGCCCTCAATGATGCCGCGACCCGTCTTTACGAAAAAGGCACCAGCCTGCGCATCAACATGATCAAACAGCAACCGCCCACGGCCGCAGGGGTTGAGTGGCTGAAAAGCCAACGTGAAGTAAACATCACCAAAACCGTTACTCGACGCAGGCTGAAAAAACACGCCAACGACTTTCTCGACGAATACGAAGTACGCGATGCGAAAACCGACAAGGTCCTGTGCTATGCGCACTTTCACTATCAAAGTGTCGACGCCCCGCTGACACCCATCGGCGCCGCACACATGAAAACCGTGGCACAGCGTCGCCTCGGTGGTGCATATGACTTGCGCGGCTTGAACAATCAGCAAGTGATCGAAATTCATCGCAGCGAGATTCTTTCAAGCCAACTGGCCGAAAGCGTGTTCTTCACGCCCGCCAAGCCTGATGTAACCGGGTCAGCGCCGCTTTGATCGCCGGCTCAGGGACAGCGGCAAAACCCAGCACCAGCCCGGCACGCTGGTCCAGAGGCGTGGTGGAATCGGGCAGCCAATAGCTGCTCAAGCCGTTGATCTCAACATCGACACGAGCAGCTTGCGCGATCAACTGCTGCTCGCGTTCGATGCTGTCAACGGCCACGGTCAGATGCAGCCCGGCCGATACCGCGGGTAAATCGCCCACACCGGCAATGGCTGCCGGCCAACCGTCGAGCAAGGTGTTGCGACGGCTCAGGGCGGCGCGGCGCATGCGCCGGATATGCCGCTGGAAATGCCCGGCCGCCATGAACTCGGCCATCACCGCTTGGGTACTCACCTCGGAATGCCGGACATCCACCGCCCGGCGTTGCGAGAACGCATCGACCAACGCCGGGGGCAGCACCAGATAACCGAGGCGCAATGCCGGGAACGCGACCTTGCCGAAAGTGCCGACATACAACACGCGTCCCTGTCGATCGAGTGCCGCCAACGGTGCCAGTGGTGCACCGGTGTAGCGGTACTCGCCATCGTAGTCATCCTCGACGATCCAGCCTTGGCAACGCTCGGCCCAGGCGAGCAGTTCAAGACGTCGCGCCAGGCTCATCACCACGCCGGTCGGGTACTGATGAGAGGGCGTGACATAAGCCACGCGACAATCCCCAGTGGCCGACAGCGCAGCGCAATCCATACCCTCGTCATCCACGGCAATACCGTGCAAACGAGCGCCTGCCACGGCGAACGCATGACCGGCCGCACGGTAGCCCGGATTTTCGATCGCCACACCGTCGCCCGGCTCCACCAGCAACTGTGCACAAAGGCTAATGCCCTGCTGTGCGCCGCTGGTGATCAGAATTTGCTCAGGTGAACACTGCATGCCACGCGAACTACGCAGATACGCCGCGATCATGGCGCGCAAACGCGCATCGCCGGACGGATCGCCGTAACACAGTTGCTCCAGATTCGGTTTGCGCCAGAAAGCCGCATTCAGCTTGGCCCATACCTCGAACGGGAACAGATCAAAGGCCGGAACACCGACCCGAAAGGCTCGCGGTGGACCGCTCGGCGGCCGGGGCAAATGGTTCTTTTCGATACGCGAAAAGGTCCCGCTGTGGATAACTTTACTGGATGGAATCACAGGTGAATCCAGCCAATTTGTGGATAAGGCTGTGGGTAAGCCTGTTGAAAACCCTGTGGATACTTTTGTGGATAATTTTTTCGGCGAGGCTGCTACCGGCATCAATTGCGCGACATAAGTGCCATCGCCGACCCGCCCCTCGATAAACCCTTCGGCATACAGTTGATCGTAGGCGCGCACCACGCTGTTGCGGGAAATCCCCAACGCCGCCGCCAGATCGCGACTGGCCGGCAACCGCGTGCCACTCGCCAGCCGCCCGTCCAGTACCCGCAGGCGCAACGCCTGATATAGCTGGCGACTCAAACCCTGGCGGCGATCAAGCTCGATACCTGCAGGGTTGAAGGGCATGGACAACGTTGGCGAATCGGGCATGACAATGGACCTATGAAATTGGTCATCAATGGCTCTTACAACAGACCAATAGCCTGCCTACGATGCAGGCATTCGCCAAGGAAAATCTGTCCATGTACACGCCACGCGCCTTTGCCATCGAAGACCTGTCCCAACTGCACGAACTGATTCTCGCCACCCGCCTCGCCATTCTGGTGACCCACGGCGAAAACGGCCTGCAAGCCAGCCATGTGCCGGTGCTGCTGCATTGCGAGCAAGGCGATTACGGCACGCTGTACGGGCACCTGGCCCGCGCCAATCCACAGTGGAAAGACTTGCGCGACGGTGCCGAAGCCATGCTGATCTTCGCCGGCGCCGATGCCTACGTCAGCCCGGGCTTTTACCCGAGCAAGGCCGAACACGGCAAAGTCGTGCCGACCTGGAACTACATCGCCGTGCATGCCTATGGCCACGCCGAAACCTTCAGCGACGGCGGGCGCCTGCTCGACATCGTCAGCACCCTCACCGACCGCCATGAAGCCGGCCGCGCACAACCGTGGTCAGTTGCCGATGCGCCTGCCGATTACATCGACGGCATGCTCAAAGCGATTGTCGGTTTCGCCATTCCCATCGACCGCCTCGAAGGCAAACGCAAGCTCAGCCAGAACCGCAGCGCCGAAGACATTGCCGGCGTGCGCGATGGCCTGGCGGCCAGCCCGGAAATCAATGATCAAACCCTCGCCCGATTGATGCGCTAAGGAAATCTCCATGAGTCAGATCGACATTCGCCCGGTCAGCGCCGCCGACCACGCCGCGTGGCTGCCGCTGTGGCAGGCTTACCTGCGTTTCTACAACACCGAACTTCCAGACGCCGTGACCGACAGCACCTGGCAGCGTTTCCTCGACCCGAGCGAACCGACCCACGCAGCATTGGCGTGGGCCGACGGTAAAGCCGTGGGCATGGTGCATTACATCTACCATCGCTCGAACTGGAGCATCGAAAACTCCTGCTACCTTCAAGACCTGCTGGTGATACCCGAAACCCGTGGCACTGGCGTCGGCCGTCTGTTGATCGAACACGTTTACGCCACAGCCAAGGCTGACGGCTGCTGCAAAGTGCACTGGCTGACCCACGAAACCAACGCCACCGCGATCCAGCTCTACGAGCGCATCGCTGAACGCCCGGGCTTCATCCAGTTTCGCAAAGCCCTTTAAGGAGACGCACGCATGACCGCTTCACTCGCTGACTGGAAAGGCGTCCCCGCCCCCACCGCCACATTGCTTGAAGGCCGTTTCATTCGCCTGGAAAGACTCGACCCGGCGCGCCACGGCGACGAGCTGTTCGCCGCCCTCGAAGGCCCCGGCGCCGACCCGAAACTCTGGGATTACTTGCCCTACGGCCCGTTCCCGGAACGCAGCGTTTTCGACGCTTGGCTGAACAACCACGCGGCCGCCAGCGACCCGTATTTCTTCAGCGTCGTTGATCGCGCCAGCGGTCAGGTACAAGGCATCCTTAGCCTGATGTCGATCGTCCCGGCCCAGGGCCGTATCGAAATCGGCCACGTCACCTTCGGCGCGCCAATGCAGCGCTCGCCGAGAAGTACCGAAGCGGTGTACCTGCTGGCCAAACACTCCTTCGACCTCGGCTACCGCCGCCTCGAATGGAAATGCAACAACGGCAACGCCCGCTCCAAATACGCCGCAGAACGTCTGGGCTTCAGCTTCGAAGGCGTGTTCCGCCAGCATATGGTGGTCAAGGGGCAGAACCGCGATACCGCGTGGTACTCGATTCTGGATAGCGAGTGGCCGACGATTGCGGCAGGTTTCGAGCGGTGGCTGTCGGATGAAAATCAGACGCCCGACGGGCAGGTCAAAGGCTTGGTTGAATGCCGATCGTGATTACCTGAAAAGCAAAAAATCGCAGCCTGCGGCAGCTCCTACAGGGTGAACGTCAATCCCATGTAGGAACTGCCGCAGGCTGCGATCTTTTGATCTGTTGTTCACCCCAGCTTTTGCGCCAGCACCGCAATGTGTTCCGGCCCGATCCCGCAGCAACCGCCCAAATGGCTGGCGCCACGCTGCTGCCAATCAATTGCCCAATGCAAGTAACCCGGCGGATCCAGATCCTCGCGTAGCGGATCGAGTCCGTCATTGGCGGTAGCTTCTTTTGGCTGCGGCGGAAACGCATTGGCGTAAGCACCAATGTGAATCTTCACCCCCAGACGCTCGAAGGTTGCACGCGCGGCATCAATCGCGGCACCGATCACTTCTGGCTGACTGCAATTGAACAACAACGTCTCGACACCCAACTCAGCCGCCACCGCCGCGGCTTCGGCGACAGGCTCTCCAGAGCGCAGGCGCGGCACTTCATCGGTGTCTTCGTCCTTCAAGGTGAACGACAACCAGAACGGTTTGCCATCCTTCGGCAACCCGGCGTGAATGGCGCGCGCCTCGATGATCGAACTCTGGGTTTCCGCCAGCCACAGATCAACGTGCGGTGCCAGGCCATTGACCAAGGGCGCCAGCAACTCGGTCACTCGTGCGGCCTCGAACAGATCCGGACGATAAGAGCCAAACAGCGGCGGCAATGAGCCGGCCACCCGCACGGATTTCCCCGAGGCCTGCACCGCACGTCGCGCCAGCTCACCGGCCAACGCGGCCAGCGCCTGCCCTTCGGCGGCGAAACGTTCTTCGCCAATATGGAACGGCACCACGGCGTAACTGTTGGTGGTAATCACATTGGCGCCACTGGCGATATAAGCGGCATGCACCCCCTCAACCGCTTGCGGCGCCTCGCTCAACGCCAGCGCCGACCACTCCGGCTGACGAAATGGCGCCCCGGCGCGCTGCAACTCACGGCCCATGCCGCCATCGAGAATAATCGTGCTGCCTGCGCCCATATGCTTTTCACTCATATGCTTATGAAAATAACTCACTATCAGAGTCGTTCTTATAACTATTTAATACGCACCATTCCGTTAAAAACAACTTCTTTTTTACCCAGGGATCGACTGTGAAATTTCAACCGCTACTGGCCCTGGGCCTGACGATTCTGGCCGCCTCCACTCAAGCCTTTGCTGGCGCCACGCTGGATCGTATCGAGCAGAAAAAACAGCTGGTCGGTGTGCTGATGGAAAGCTATCCACCGTTCTCGTTTCTCAATGACCAGAACCAGCTCGATGGCTTCGACGTGGACGTCGCCAAAGCAGTGGCTGACAAGTTGGGCGTCAAGCTGCGACTCGAAACGCCGTCGTGGGACGTCATTGCCGCCGGCCGCTGGAGCGGGCGTTACGATATCTGCATCTGCTCGATGACGCCGAGCAAGGCCCGCGCCGAAGTGTTCGATTTCCCGGTCGAGTACTACGCCTCACCCGCCGTGATCGTAGTCAACGCCAAGGATGAGCGGATCCACGACGCCAAGGATTTGAGTGGTAAAAAAGTCGGCCTCACCAGCGCGTCCAGTTACGAAAGTTATCTGAACAAGAACCTGGTCATCGAAGGCGCCGAAGACACGCAGTTGCAGTACCCGTTCGACGATGTGCAGATCGCGCCATACGATACCGACAACGTCGCCTTCCAGGACTTGGGCCTGGGCGCCGGCGTACGCCTGGATGCAATCCTCACCAACCTCGTCACCGCGCAACCACGTCTGAACCAGGACAAACGCTTCAAACTGGCCGGCGCGCCGCTGTATTCGGAGCCGAACTCGGTGGCCATCGAAAAGGGCGACGCGCAATGGGACGCCAAAGTGCGCGAGGTGTTCGCGCAACTGAAACAGGACGGCACCCTGAGCAAGCTGTCGCAAAAATGGATCGGCGCTGATATCAGCCAATGACTTCTTTCCCGACGCCTCCCCAGCCACCGCAACCGGTGGCTGAATCACGCCTGCAACGGCTGTTCGGGTTTCGTACGCGGCTGTACCTGACCTGGGCAACGCTGTTCTGCCTGTTCGCCGGGTTCTTCCTGAGCTTCGACCTGAAGTTCTCGATCATCCTCGACAAACTGCCCAATCTGGTTGGCCTGCACCTGGCGCCCAACGGCTTCTTGCAGGGTGCAGCGCTGACGCTTTTCCTGTGTCTGTGCTCGATTGTTGCCTCGTCCCTGCTGGGCTTCATCACGGCATTGGCACGCCTGTCGAAAAGCGCCGTGGCGTTCGGCATCGCCAGTTTTTACACCTCGTTCTTTCGCGGCACACCACTGCTTATCCAGATTTTGCTGATCTATTTGGGCTTGCCGCAATTGGGCATCGTGCCTGGCGCCATCGTCGCGGGCATCATTGCCCTGTCGTTGAACTACGGCGCCTATCTCAGCGAGATCTTCCGCGCTGGCATCCTCGGGGTCGACCACGGCCAGCGCGAAGCTTCGCTGGCCTTGGGGATGCGCGAGACAGTGATTTTCTGGCGCATCACCCTGCCGCAAGCCATGCGCACGATCATCCCGCCCACGACCAACCAGTTCATCTCGATGCTCAAGGACTCGTCACTGATTTCGGTGATGGGCGTCTGGGAAGTGATGTTTCTCGCTCAGTCTTATGGGCGCTCAAGCTACCGCTACATCGAAATGCTGACGACGGCGGCGATCATTTACTGGCTGATGTCGATTGGCCTGGAATTGATTCAGGCGAAAATGGAACGTCATTATGGAAAGGCATATGTGCGGCGGAGCTAGGGCGATCAGCACATTGCGGGCTGCGTCGGATTTTAATTGGTCTCTCGGCGTACCCGCACGACGCCCATTTTCAGGCCAAACGGACGAAACACTGCATTCAACGATTTAAGTGTCTGGTTGCCCTCGCCGTGTTCGATATGTACCAGCGTACGTACCGATATCTTGCACATCTTGGCAAACTGGGTCTGATGCAGCCCCGTCACTTCCACGCGCAAACGGCGAACGGCCTCACCGATCTCCAGTGTTCCTTGCGCGAGAGCCTCTTGAATGCTTTCGATGAGCACCGTGCGCTCAGCTACCGTCATGCTCATTGCAGATCCCACTTTTTCAAGCGTTGCTCCAGATTTTTCAGATGAATGCCTGGGTGATTCATTGTTTTGTCGGGCAAACCACTGGCCGTCAGTATGTCGGGCAGCGCCGCCAGACGTTGGGCATCTTCGCGCAGTCGTTCGAATAGAGCCGGCGCATCACACAGCGCAGCCAATGGGTCATCCGGTTCAGCAATATCCGCCAACGCACGGCACACTCCACGCCAATCGACGTCTCCCGCTCGCTCTAGATCTCTTGGCCACTTGGTCGTACGGGTCACGCCTTCGTCATCCATGACCATAGGCGCCAGGTCATAAATCGGCGCTAGGCGAAAGGTGTTTGCCTGGCGAATGATCGCGGTGTTACGTCCATGGTTATCCGAATTACCAAGGATTTTGTTGATCAGATCCCGGCGTAAGTAGTCCGTCACAAGAGCGGGTATCTGACTGGCCTGCCCTGCTCTGCGCCAGAGCCCGGCGAGCATGTGGATGACCTCCATATGGTTCATCGCACTTCCCGGTGTCGTCACTTGAGCCAGCGAGTAAATCGATTCGACAGCCAAGCGGCTTACCTCGCCATCGCTCACCTTGCGATCAAAACGCTGCATCCACAAACTTGGCTTGTTCGCTTCTTCCAGCGCCAAGCCTTCGGCCGCGATCGTTTCAATGCCGAGTTTCTGAAGCGCCTTGTAGTAATGGAATTCGCTTCGCAGGATGTCTTGATCGGTCAGACCGCCTCTGTTTCGGGCAAATTTCACAAACCAGTGCTGTCTGACTTTATCGTCATCCAATACGGCATCGGGATACAGGAGACCAGCCTTGTTCTCGGCCAATAAAAGCTTCGGCGCTTCACCACCCGCGCCGGTAGCTCCACCGATTGCCGCACCCAGCTCATAGGCATATTCGAGAAAGCGGTTGTCACGCTGGATCACATCCTCACGCTTGAATCCGATTGGCTTGCGCTCATCGATCACCTCAGCCGACTCTTTTATGCGCATATTGCCGATGGGGGCTGGCGTGCTGCGACCGAGCAGATATAGATCGGCGCTGATGTTCGCCGGTTTTTCTTGACCTAGACGTGCAAGCAAAAAACGTTTGGCTGCCCCGGCGGGGGCAATGTCGTGCACGAATGCCGGCGTTTTGGAACGATGTCCGTCCCAATCCAGTGGGTACAACGCACTGACGGCCTTGGAAAACGGAGAGCCCATGGCTTCAATATTTTCAGCAAGGTAGGTCGTCTCGTAACCAAAACTGCAGCGACTCTCGAAACCCTTCTCAGGATCGTCGAAGCTCAGAATCATCGCGTCTTGCCATTTACCCGCCGTGAATATCTGTAAGGTCAGGTCGTACATGTTTTCCCACCTGCATTTAAATGCATTTCAACAGAGCTTTTGTTGCTGATAGATGCAATATAGTGCATTCCAAGTCCACCAGAGCGCCTAAATCTGCAACAAAATGCAGATAAAACCCTGATCATCAAGCTCTGAACGCAAAATAATGCAGATCAGCAACCGACATCATTCTGTAAAAACCCTTCGCTATACAGGACGGCCCGCTTATAACAAGAAGGCCGTACGACCATGCCGTTCCCGCCCCAGCGTCTGTCCCTCGCCATTGCCCTGTTGATCACCGCCACGGCAGCCCACGGCAAAACCGTGCAGATCGACACCGCCACCACCGCAGCACAAACGCTGGGCGGCAGCGACACGTTGACGATTTCGGCGCCGGGCAGCATCACCAACAGCGGCAAGGCCGTGAGCCTGAAAGACAGCACCAGCGGTGTCGGTGTGGTGATCGATAACGCCGGGAAAATCGTTTCCAGCGGTGGCCGGGCCATCGACAGCAGCGGCGACCTGACCCAAGCGCGCAACTACACGATCTACAACCGCAGCGGTGGGCAGATTCTCGGCGCCAACGACGCCTTGCGCATCGACAGCAATTTCGTCAGCGGCAGTTTGGTGATCGACAACAGCGGCGTGATTCGCTCCACCACCGGCCAGGGTCTGGATCTGGACGCGATGCGCAGTGACGGCGTGAAGACCACCATCATCAACCGCGCCAGCGGGCTGATTCGCGGCGACGCCAGCGACGGCATGAAGACCGGCGCCAACGCGACCATTACCAACTACGGCGAGATTTCCACCGGCGATTCGCACAATGCCGACGAGAAATTCGACGGCATCGATATCGATTCCGCGAGCGGTGTCAGCGTGACCAACTACGGGGTAATCTCCGGTGGCCGCCATGGCATCACCACTGATCTCGGCGCGACGCTGATCAACTACGGGCAGATCACCGGCCGCAATGGTTCCGGCTTCGGTTCCGACGGCGATGGCACGGTGATTAACCACGGCACCATCACCGGGGCTTACTCAGGCTTGCAAGCGAACGGTGACGGCGACGGCGTGGACATCGACAAGATCGCCCACATCGAAAACTACGGGACCATTCAGGGCGTCGGCGCCGGCGGTGTGGACAAGGGCGGTTTCGCCAATGGCAGCGAGGGTATCGCGCTGGGTGGCGGTTACATCCTCAACGCCAGCAACGCTTTGATCAGCGGTGCCGACAGCGCCATTCTGGTCGACGATGGCAGCGGCGGTTCGGGACTGGCGGCGACCACGCTGGAAAACTTCGGCACGATTCAAGGCCTCAACGGGTTCGGCGTGAAATTCGTCGGCGAGTTCGCCGACAGCGTCATTAACGGCGGCACGATCAGTGGCAGCAATGGCCTGGCGCTGGATCTGGGCAGCGGCAACGACAGCCTGACCTTGCGCAACGGCAGTCGCTTTGTCGGCGTTGTGGATGGCGGCAGCGGTTACGACCGGGTGGTGATGGATGACGCGGCCGGTGGCAGCTTCGGCGCCAGTCGCAACTTCGAATGGCTGGAGGTCAAGCAAGGCACCTGGACGCTGACCGGCCATGATGATTTCAGCGACGGCGGCGCGGTGCGCAACGGTGCCACACTGGTCAACCAGGGCAGCATCGCCGGCAACCTGACCGTGGATGCCGGCGGTGTATATGCCGGTGGCGGTTCGGTGGGCAGCCTCACTGTCAACGGCACATTGCGCACCGATACCAGCCTCGGTCGCGCAACCATCGTGCGCGATTTGAACATGGCCAGCACAGCCACCCTCGCTTACGGCGTCAATGCCGACGGCAGCAGCGCGCCGGTACAGGTCGGCGGCATCGCCAATCTCAACGGCGCAACCCTCGCGGTGAATCCCGGCAGCGGCACGTATCCATGGCAGAGCCACTACACCGTGCTGCAAGCGGCACAGGTCAACGGCACTTTCGGCACGGTCAGCAGCGACTACGCATTCCTGACGCCGACCCTCGCCTACACGCCTACCCAAGTTGACCTGACCTACACTCGCAACGACGTGGCTTTCAATGAGTTCGCCACGGCCGGCAACGGCACAAACGCCGCCAACAGCCTCGCCTCAATCGGCAAAAACAGTGCGCTGTACAACGCCTTGCTCAATACCAGCCAAAGCAGCGCCGGCGCGGCGATCGAGCAACTGGCCGGTGCCAGCAACGCCAACCTGACCAGCGCCACCCTCGGCGCCAGCAGTCAGGTCGGCAGCAGCATGCTCTCGGCCATGCAGCAAATGGGCGGCAGCCCGGGACTGCTGGTCGGTCTCGATCAGCGTGACACCCCCGTGCTGGCAGCCAATGGCGTGCCGTCCGAGGCGCGCAACCTGAATGACCCGAACGCACGCGGCCGCCTCTGGCTGCAAGGCATCGGCGGCTACGGCAAACTCGATGGCGAGCACGGCAGCAGTGGTCTGGAGCAACGCACCAAGGGCAGCGTGCTGGGCGCCGACTGGTCACTGAACCCGGCGTGGCGTCTGGGCGTACTGGGCGGCTATTCGAAAACCGATCTGGATGCGACCGGCGTCGACGGCAACGTCCAGAGCTGGCACGCCGGCGTCTACGCATTGCATCAGAACGGCCCGATCGCGCTGCGTCTCGGCGCGGCGTACAGCGGCCATCAGGGCGAAAGCAAACGCACCATCGCCTTCAATGGTTTCAGCGACCGCCCGAAAGGCGACTACGACGCCGACAGCCAGCAAGCCTTCGCCGAAGTCGGCTACGCCATGGGCAGTGGCCGCCTCAGCGCCGAGCCGTTCGCCAGCCTCGGTTATCAGCGTTACCACCGCGACAGCTACCAGGAAAAAGGTGGCGCCGCCGCGCTGCAAGTCGACAGCCAGACCCAGGACAACTTCAGCAGTACCTTCGGCCTGCGCCTGGCGCACCTGAGCAGCCTCGACAATGGCATGAGCGTAACGCCGCGCATGGCTGCTGGCTGGAAACACACTTATGGCGATGTCGGCAGCTCGACGCGTCAGGCGTTTGTGACTGGTGGCACGGCATTCAGCGTCGATGGCAGCTCGCTGGATCGTGACAGCCTGGTGCTGGAGGCCGGGCTGGATGTGGGGATTTCTGCGCGGCATACCTTGGGTGTGGGATACAGCGGTGAGATCGGCAGCAACAGCCGCAATCACGGTTTGATCGGGCAGTGGCAGATGAGTTTTTGAGGTTGAACAGGCGGCGCGGTCTTGATTGTTTGTAGGAAAAAGGACCGCTGCGACCGAGTAAAAATCGAGGTAGCGGTTCTCTCGGTCTTTTTCTACAAAACGATCCGATGTCGCCTGCAAGCGTGCGGGAAGCAGCCGACATCGGATTTTTCGGTGCATCAATAGAGTTGAGGTCTCCTGCAAACAGAGGCTCCACTCAATGCCCATTCGACACACGTTCAAACCAAAACACCTGGCCTTGGCCATTTCGCTGGCGCTGGCTTGTGTAGAGCTTGCCAACGCTCAGCAATCCTCTGAAGTCGCTGATTCAACCGCAGTAGTGAATGCCACTGAATTGCCCGAAACCAGCGCTAAAGAAATGGCGCTTGAACGACTCAAGGGATTTCTCACCGACCCAAGTACGGTACCCATCGCTTTTAAAACCCCTGAAGAAACGTTTAAAGGTACCGCTGTAAACGATCTGATCACGCTCACGGACGGCGCAAGCTTTACCGGCCTGCTGGATGGTGGCGGGGGAGATAACGTCCTGTTCCTGGATGCAGCGGCAGGCGGCGAGCTGAAAGACACGCGTAATTTCAACGGCCTGCTCCTCAGCCGGGGCGACTGGACTCTGAGTTCCAGGGGAGACTTCAAGGACGGCGTGCTGGTCAACAGCGGTAGCGCTTTGACCAACCTGGGGGGCATCAAGGGCGACGTCTATGTCGAAAGAGGTGGCAGCTTTGCCGGTAAAGGTGTGGTGGGAAGCCTGGAGGTCGCCGGCCTGCTCACCGTCAATGGGGTACTCGGCAGCCCGCGCGTGAAAGGCGACTTGCGCTTGTCCCCAACCGCCGAACTGGCTTATGAGGTCACGCCCAGTGGCAGTCAAACGATCAAGGTCGATGGCACTGCCAGGCTGGAAGGTGCAACCCTGAACGTCGTTGCCGTTCCAGGGGAGTATCCGCAAAGTCGCCAGTACAAAATCATCGAAGCCGGCAAGGTAGAAGGCGAATTCGGCAATGTCCTTAACAACCTCGCCTTTATGACCGCCACACCTCAATACAACAAAAAATCCGTCGGGCTGACTTACGCCCGTAACGGTGAGCCGCTTGCGAGCGTTGCCACGACAGACAACGCTCGTGCCGCTGCCGAGGGCATTGTCGATCCAACATCACCTGCGCCATCATCGACACCAACGCCATTGACGGCGTCTGCACCAGCTCCAATTTCTGTTCCTGTTCCGACTTCAGCGCCGACTCCCATTGCAGAGTCCGTCCCATCGCCAATGCCGGACGAACCTCTTACTGCGCAAGTTAACGAGTCCGCCGAACAGCCCGCACCTGCGCCAATAAAACCTGCAAACGCAGCAGTCGCCGCGCTTCTGACCAGCGACAAAACCACCGCACCGGTCGCCCTCGAACAACTCGCCGCCGGCAGCAATGCCAACCTCGCCAAAGCCACGCTGAGCAGTATCACTCCGGTGAGCGCGAGCATGCTTTCGGCCATGCAACAACTGAATAGCCGTTACGGTTCTGCCTACAACTCCGGCAACTCACCGCGTCAGGCCGCCGGCGCTGCCGATTCAGGGCGCGTGTGGATTCAGGCGCTTGGCCATGGCGGCAAGGTCGACCGCGACTTCGACAGCACCCTCAAACACGCCACTCAAGGTCTGGTCATGGGCGCCGACTGGCGGCTCGATGAGCAATGGCATATCGGCCTGGTCGGTGGTAAATCGCAGACCAGACTCGACGCCCGGCAATATGAGGGCGACCTCGACAGCTGGCACCTCGGTGCCTATGCCGTGCGTCAAGACGGACCATTTTCACTGCGTCTCGGGGCGACCTATGCCAGCCATGACGGCGACAGCAAACGTCGCGTGGCCTTCAACGGCTTCAGCGATCGCCTCAAGGGCAACTACGACGCCAACACTCAGCAAGCCTTTGCCGAACTGGCGGTCAATGTTGGCCGGCACAACGCGACGCTCGAACCGTTCGCCAGCGTCGGGTATCAGCGCTACCAGCGCGACAGCTACAGCGAAAAAGGCGGAGATGCGGCGCTGAAAGTCTTTGGGCAAACCCGGGACAACCTCAGCAGCACCTTCGGTCTGCGCACGGCAAAAATCAATCGGCTGGATAACGGCATGACGTTGACGCCGCGCTTCAGTGCCGGCTGGAAACACACCTTTGGCGAGATCGAAAGCGACACCCGCCAACAATTGGTCAAGGGTGGCAAGCGCTTTGAGGTTGCCGGTGCCGCGCTGGATCGCAACAGCCTGGCCTTGGATGCAGGCATTGATCTCGGGCTGTCTGCCAATCACACGGTCGGTGTTGGTCTCACCGGTGAGATGGCCACTGACAGCCGCACTCACGGTGTGATGGGCCAATGGCGCATGGCGTTCTGACGGATTGAACATCGTCACTGTGGGAGCGAGCCTGCTCGCGAATGCGATCTGTCAGTTGAATAAATATCGACTGACACTCCTCTTCGCGAGCAGGCTCGCTCCCACATAGGTCTCATGTGATGCAGACAAATTCCGCATGAAAAAAAAGGGGAGCACATGCCCCCCCGAGGTTTAAAGCGTTCGATCGCGGCCGTTATCTCAGCCTTCGATCTCGATCAGAATTTCGCCCGGGTTGACCCGGTCACCCTTAGCCACATGAATCGCGGTGACCTTGCCGGCAATCGCTGCCTGGACTTCGGTTTCCATCTTCATCGCTTCGGTGATCAGCACAGCCTGGCCGGCCTTGACGGTATCGCCCTCCTTGACCAGCACATCAACGATGTTGCCCGGCATGGTGGTGCTGACGTGGCCCGGTGCAGAGGCTTGCTTTCGCTTGCTGCTGCCACCGCCGACGAACTCGTTGAGCGGTTCGAACACCACTTCTTCCGGCATGCCGTCGATGGACAGGTAGAAGTGACGCTTGCCTTCAGCCTTGACGCCGACACCGGTGATGTCGACGCGGTAGGTTTCACCGTGGACGTCGATGACAAACTCGGTCGGCACGCCTTCGCCACCCGCCGAAGCAACGCTGCCAGCCTCCGGAATCGGCAGCAACACTTCTGGCGTGAGGGTGCCGGCGGCACGCTCTTCGAGGAACTTGCGGCCGATGTCCGGGAACATCGCAAAGGTCAGCACGTCTTCTTCGGACTTGGCCAGTGCACCGATATCGGCACGCAGCTTGGTCATTTCCGGCTTGAGCAGATCGGCCGGACGCACATCGATAACTTCTTCACTGCCGATCGCCTGACGACGCAGTTTTTCGTTGACCACGCCCGGCGCCTTGCCGTAGCCGCCCTGCAGGTACAGCTTCACTTCGTTGGTGATGGTCTTGTAGCGCTCGCCGGCCAGCACGTTGAAGAACGCCTGGGTGCCGACAATCTGCGAAGTCGGGGTCACCAGCGGCGGGAAGCCGAGGTCTTCACGCACGCGCGGGATTTCCGCGAGCACTTCGGCCATACGGTTGAGGGCGCCCTGCTCCTTCAGCTGGTTGGCGAGGTTGGAGATCATCCCGCCCGGCACCTGGTTGACCTGCACACGGGTGTCGACGGCAGTGAATTCGCTTTCGAACTGGTGGTACTTCTTGCGCACGGCGTAGAAGTACAGACCGATCTCTTGCAGCAGTTCGAGGTTCAGACCGGTGTCGTACTCGGTGCCCTTGAGTGCCGCAACCATCGACTCGGTGCCGGGATGGCTGGTGCCCGACGCGAAGCTGGAGATCGCGGTGTCGATATGGTCGGCGCCGTTTTCGATGGCCTTGAGCTGGCACATGGTCGCCAGACCGGCAGTGTCGTGCGAGTGGATAAACACCGGCAGCGACTGCTCGGTTTTCAACGCGCGGACCAGTTCGCCAGTCGCGTAAGGGGTCAGCAGACCGGCCATGTCCTTGATCGCCACCGAGTCGCAACCCATGGCTTCCATCTGCTTGGCTTGGGCCACGAACGCGTCAATGGTGTGCACCGGGCTGGTGGTGTAAGCGATGGTGCCTTGGGCATGTTTGCCGGCCGCTTTCACTGCTTCGATGGCCACGCGCAGGTTACGCACATCGTTCATCGCGTCGAAGATACGGAAAACGTCGATGCCATTCACCGCGGCCTTGGCGACGAAGGCTTTGACCACGTCGTCGCTGTAGTGGCGGTAGCCGAGCAGGTTCTGGCCGCGCAGGAGCATTTGCAGACGGGTATTAGGCAGCGCCGCGCGCAGTTGGCGCAGACGCTCCCACGGATCTTCCTTCAGGAAGCGAACGCAGGCGTCGAACGTCGCGCCGCCCCAGCACTCCAGCGACCAGTAGCCGACTTTGTCGAGCTTGTCGCAGATCGGCAGCATGTCTTCGGTGCGCATGCGGGTGGCGAGCAGCGATTGGTGAGCGTCGCGCAGGATGGTATCGGTAACGAAGATCTTCTTAGTCATTGGTATCTCCTCATAGCGGCAAGCTTCAAGCTACGAGCTGCAAGAAAAAGCCAATCTGCTTTTACTTGCCGCTTGCAGCTAAAAGCTCGCAGCTGTTTCATTCATAGGCCTGCGTGGGCGGCGATGGCGGCGGCGATGGCCAGGGCCAGCTCTTCGGGTTTGCGCTTGATCGAGTAGTTGGTCAGTTCCGGGTGGCTTTCAACGAAGCTGGTATTGAACTGGCCGCTACGGAATTCCGGGTTGCGCAGGATTTCCTGGTAGTACGCGGCGGTGGTCTTCACACCTTGCAGGCGCATGTCGTCAAGGGCGCGCAGGCCACGGTCCATCGCCTCTTCCCAGGTCAGTGCCCAGACCACCAGTTTCAGGCACATCGAGTCGTAGAACGGCGGAATGGTGTAGCCGGTGTAGATCGCTGTGTCGGTGCGCACGCCCGGACCGCCGGGGGCGTAGTAACGGGTGATCTTGCCGAAGCTCGGCAGGAAGTTGTTCTTCGGGTCTTCGGCGTTAATGCGGAACTGCAACGCGAAACCACGGTGCTGGATGTCTTCCTGCTTCACCGACAACGGCAGGCCGGAGGCGATGCGAATCTGTTCGCGGACGATGTCGATCCCGGTGATTTCTTCGGTGATGGTGTGTTCCACCTGCACCCGGGTGTTCATCTCCATGAAGTACACCTCGCCCTCGGCGAGCAGAAACTCCACGGTGCCGGCGTTCTCGTAACCGACAGCCTTGGCCGCACGCACTGACAGGTCGCCGATGTAGGCACGCTGTTCCGGGGTCAGTTGCGGGCTCGGGGCGATTTCGATGAGCTTCTGGTTGCGGCGCTGGATCGAGCAATCACGCTCAAACAGGTGCACGACGTTGCCGAAGCTGTCGCCGAGTATCTGCGCTTCGATGTGCTTGGGATTGACGATACATTTTTCCAGGAACACTTCGGCAGAACCAAAGGCCTTGGTCGCTTCGGAGATGACGCGAGGGAAATTCTGTTCGAGTTCTTCGCGGCTGTTGCAGCGACGGATGCCACGACCGCCACCACCGGAGGTGGCTTTGAGCATCACCGGGTAACCGATACGGTCGCCCTCGGCCAAGGCCTCTTCGATGTCAGCAACGTTGCCTTCGGTGCCCGGCGTCACCGGTACGCCGGCCTTGATCATGCTGCGGCGCGCTTCGGTCTTGTCGCCCATGCGGCGAATGACTTCTGCCGACGGACCAATGAATTTGATTCCGCGTTCGGCGCAGATGTCTGCCAGCTCGGCGTTTTCCGAGAGGAAACCGTAACCGGGGTGCAGCGCATCACAGCCGGTTTCAACCGCCAGGTTCACCAGCTTGCGCGGGTTCAGGTAACCGGCCAGTGGCTCGGCACCGATGCTGTGGGCCTCGTCCGCACGCTTCACATGCAGTGCATGGCGGTCGGCGTCGGAAAAAATCGCAACCGAGCGAATGCCCATTTCGGCGCAGGCTCGCACGATTCGTACGGCAATCTCACCACGGTTGGCGATCAGGATCTTTGTTATCACTTGGAGGTTCCCTTGAGCCGGTGGCACCACGACCTGCTAGACCCAGGTCGACGCGTGACCAAATGTTTCAATTTAGTCGCAGGTCCACACTAGCGCTCATGAGGAATTAACAAAAATGAATAAAAATTGGGTCAGGCATAAGCAAAGACTTATAGTTGAAACATCCGCCAGCGGTCAGAGCCTGTAAAAAATGCGTAAGTCCTTGATGCGTATGACATTGCGTCAGTTGCAGATCTTCAACGAAGTGTGTGATTTACGCTCCTACAGCCGCGCAGCCGAGGAAATGTCCCTCACACAGCCAGCCGTCAGCCTACAGATTCGTCAACTCGAAGAGCTGATCGGCCAGCCATTATTCGATTACGTCGGCAAAAAACTCTACATGACCGAGGCCGCTGAAGCCTTGCAGCGTGCCAGTCGGGACATCTTCGGGCGCCTGGAAAACCTCGATATGCAGCTGTCGGACATGCAGGGATCGCTGCAAGGTCAGCTGAAACTGGCGGTGGAATCCAGCGCCAAGTATTTCGTGCCGCACCTGTTCGCCGCATTCAAGCGACAGCATCCGGAAGTGAATCTGCAACTGACCGTGGTCAACCGTGGCCAAGTGATTCGCAGGCTCTCGGACAACCGCGACGATCTGGTGATCATGTCGATGGTGCCGCAGGACATGGGTCTGGAATTCCTGCCGTTCCTCAACAACCCGATTGTTGCCGTGGCGCGCCCGGATCACCCGCTGGCGCACATGGGGCCACTGCGTCTTCAAGATCTTGAGCCTTACACGCTGCTGATTCGCGAACCCGGTTCAGGGACGCGGTTGGCGTGCGAGGAATATTTCAAAGAGAAACGCGTGCACTTCACCCAGACCCAGGAAGTGGCCTCGGCCGAAGCGCAGCGTGAATGTGTGCAAGCGGGTCTGGGCCTGGCGCTGTTGACGCGCCACGCCCTGAACCTGGAGCTGGCGACCGGCGGACTCGTCGAGTTGCCGGTCGAGGAATTGCCGCTTTTCCGTAGCTGGTGCCTGGTGCAAGCGAAAGCCAAACGCTTGTCACCGGTGGCGCACGCCTTCCTGGCGTTTATCCGTAGCGAGCGCGTGCAGATCAGCGCGCTGGTTGAGCGCTTCGACGGGAAGCTGCGGGTGCCGCCTGCCAGTGAGTAATCTCGGGAAAGTCTCCGATTTCGGCTTGAAGCTGACGGAGTTCGAAACGATCTTCGATGGCGCGGCGAAATTCCATGCGGCGCTGATCTTCCTGCTGACGACGGGTTTTCGCGGCGCTGTTGCGTTCTTCGTAGGGCTGAGCCATTTCGAGTCTCCCAAGGCGATGACGGGAGTTTCACGATAGGCGGCGGGGATGACGGTTTGGCTGCGTGTGGATGACAGTGCGATGAAACTTGCGCAAGGTTGTGGTGTTTTTGAGGACGCCTTCGCGAGCAGGCTCGCTCCCACATTTGATATCGGCATGACACAGAATTTGTGTACCCCGGAGATCCCCTGTGGGAGCGAGCCTGCTCGCGAATAAGGTCGGAACGACCTTGGATGGCTTCAGTCATCCAACGCTTTGGCGGCTTTTGGCGACAAGCGCAGACTACGTAGACTGCGCTTCACGCTCTTGAGGTGATTGACCAGGCTCGGCCCGCGCGCCATGGCCACGCCCATCGCCAACACATCGATTACCACCAGATGCGCAATGCGCGAAGTCAGCGGCGTATAGATTTCCGTGTCCTCATGCACATCGATCGCCAGATTGACCGTCGACAATTCGGCCAACGGCGTCTGACTCGGGCACAAGGTAATCAGCGAAGCGCCGCTCTCACGCACCAGATTGGCAGTGATCAGCAAATCCTTGGAACGCCCGGACTGCGAAATGCAGATCGCCACATCGGTCGGCTTCAAGGTTACCGCTGACATCGCCTGCATGTGCGGATCGGAATACGCCGCTGCGGTCAGCAGCAAACGGAAGAACTTGTGCTGGGCATCAGCCGCCACCGCGCCCGAGGCGCCGAAGCCATAGAACTCGACCCGCTGCGCTTGCGACATCAGTGTCACCGCACGCTGCAACTCGATCGGGTCGAGCTTCTCGCGAACCTCCATCAGGGTGTGCAACGTGGTGTCGAAAATTTTCAGGCTGTAGTCGGCGACCGAGTCGTCTTCGTGGATCGCGAACTGGCCGAAGCTGGCACCGGCGGCCAGGCTTTGCGCCAGTTTGAGCTTGAGATCCTGAAAACCGGAGCAACCGATGGCGCGACAGAAGCGCACGATGGTCGGCTCGCTGATGCCGACGCTGTGGGCCAGGTCGGCCATGGAACTGTGCATCACCGCCGCAGGGTCAAGCAGCACGTGGTCGGCGACCTTGAGCTCCGACTTGCGTAACAGGTGACGTGACTGGGCGATGTGTTGCAGCAGATTCAAGGGGCTGGACTCTTCTTATGGGCAAGGATGTAGCACGCTTGTAGTTATACTACATGAATTGGCTTTTTGCCTGCTCAATGCGTAACTCGATGTCCCCATATCAGGCGCGATGAAGCGCATGTAGCCCTTAAAACGGTTTTTCCTGTTCACGCAAAAGCCCCGCCAGACTGTCAGCCTCCACGGGCCGGCTGATCAGATACCCCTGCACTTCATCGCAACGCTCGGCACGTAAAAACTCCAGCTGATCCTGGCGCTCGACGCCTTCGGCCACGACTTTCAGCGACAGCCCATGGGCCATGGCAATGATCGCGCGAGTGATCGCCGCATCTTCACTGCCCTCACCCAACCCGCGAATGAATGCCTGATCGATCTTCACGTAATCCACCGGAATACGCTTGAGGTAACTCAGCGACGAATAGCCGGTGCCGAAATCATCGATCGCCAGTTTCACCCCCAGATCGCGCAACTGCTGGAAGGTCGCGATGATGTGTTCGACGCTGTCGAGCAACTGGCTTTCGGTTAGCTCCAGCTCGAGGTAGTTCGGCGCCAAACCGGTTTCCTCCAGCACCTGGCGCACCAGACTGACCAGCTTGCCCTGACGCAATTGATGCACCGACAGATTCACCGAAACACGGATCGGCTCCAGCCCCTCGCGCTGCCATTCGCACGCCTGCCAGCACGCCTGACGCAGGACGAATTCGCCGATCGGGCCGATCAGACCTGTTTCCTCGGCCAGCCCGATGAAATCTCCAGGCGGTACTCGACCCATGGTCGGATGATCCCAGCGCACCAGCGCTTCCGCCGCATTCAAGCGCCCTGTTTCCAGACACAGTTTGGGCTGATAGAACACTTTCAGTTGCTTGTCTTCAATGGCCTTGCGCAACTGGTTTTCCAGCTGCAAGCGCTCAAGGGTGCTGGCCTGCAGGCTTTCGGTGTAGAACTGGAAATTGTTACCGCCCAGGTGCTTGGCGTGTTGCATGGCCATGTTCGATTGGCTGACCAGCGCAGAAATCTCCCGCGCGTTGTCCGGCAACATGCTGATGCCCATCGACGCGCTGACCACCAGTTCATGCCCTTCCACGGTCAGCGGCAAGCGCAACTTGGCCGACAACCGCGTGGCCACCCGGGCCAGACTCGACAGGTTGCCGTAGGCGTCGAACAGCACCGCAAACTCATCGCCGGAAAGACGGGCGATGGTGTCGGCTTCCGGCAAGGCGTTGACCAGCCGGCGCGCCATTTTCTGCAGCAACTGGTCGGCAATCTCATGGCCCAAACTGTCGTTGAGCAATTTGAAGCGATCCAGGTTGATGTGCAGCAACGCCAGACTGCGTCGGCCCTGGCGCGAGCGCTGATGCGCTTCGTGCAGTCGCTCGCGGAACAGCGAGCGGTTGGCCAACCCAGTCAGTTCGTCGTAATGGGTCAGGTAACGCATGCGCTCTTCGGATTCGCGTCGCGCTGAAAGATCGGCGAAGAAGCCGACGATATGGCTGACATTTCCCCGACCATCACGTACTGCATTCAGTTGCAACCACTGCGGATACAGCTCGCCATTCTTGCGGGTTTCAACCAGTTCGCCCTGCCAACTGCCGTGTTGCTCAAGTGCATGACGGATGGCGACGTAATGGCGGCGGGCATCACGGCTGCACGGTAACTCGACGACGTTGCGACCGAGCATGTCCTCGATGTCGTAACCGGTGACCCGGCTGAACGCCTGATTGATCGCGATCAGCGCGTAGTTCGGGTCGAGAATCACGATGCCTTCACTGGCCGCTTCGAACACCGTCGCCGCCAGCCGTTGCTGCTCTTCGAGGCTTTTACTGGTGCTGATGTCGCGGCGGGTGCCGACCATGCGGATGACTCGCCCGCTGTCGCTGCGTTCTACTGCGCGGCCACGGTCCTCGATCCACACCCAATGGCCATCGCTGTGACGCACGCGGTATTCGATCTGATAATCCTCGGTGCGTCCCTTCAAATGCTCGATCAAAGCGTATTTCAGCGTCGGCACATCGTCTGGATGCAGACGCGGCTTGAGGTCGCGCAGGAGCGCCGTGACGTATTCCGGAGCGAGGCCGAACAGTTCCTGAATCTGCGTGTGGTGGACTTCGTCAGTTTGCAGGTTCCAGTCCCACAGGCCCAACTCACTGGCCTTCAACGCCAGCGCCAGCCGCGCCTCGCTTTTGCTCAGGGCTTGATTGGCCGCGTCCAGTTCTCGACTGCGCTGTGCCACGCGGTCTTCGAGTTCGACCTGGGCTTCGCGCAGCTTGCCCTCGGCACAGCGCCGGTGGTCGATTTCCTTGGCCAGTTCCTGATTGAGCTGTTCGCTGCGCGACTGAGTCTGCTGCAGGTGTTCGATCAAGTGCTGATTCTGGAAGCGCCGCAGTAAACCGCGATCAATCAGCCGATTGACCTGCCACGCCACCACGCTCAGGGAGCCGAGCAGGATCAACCCGAGCCAGCCCCAGCCGCGCGCCTGCTCGTCGCCGCCCCAGAACAGATAACCGATCGCCGGCAATAGACAGGGCAAGGTAAACGACAGAAACGCCGGCAGGCTCACCGCATAGGCGACGCTGGCCGACAGGGTTGCGGCGCCGATCAGGCCGAACACCCAGGCTTGTTGCATGAAGTTGTCGGCGGGTACCAGGGCGATGCCGGCGCCGGCCAGAGTCAGACCGGTCATGGTCGAGCCAAGCAGAAACATCCGCCGCCAGATCGGTTGCGCCTGACGGTCAGGGATCGCCGAATCGAACGCGGCAACCTGAATCACCCGCAACGCCACCAGCGACAACAACCACACCAGCCAGACGCTGACCACGAAATAACGCTGCGGGCTCCAGAGCAAAGCGGCGCAGACCAGACCATTGATCAACATGAATAACGTGGGCAACAACGAGCCCTGATACAGCAGACGCGTGCGCTCCACCGCCATTTCGACGGCATAGTGCTTGCGGATAACCCGGGGTTCCACAGAGGGGCCCGACAGTTCGGCGCTGAGGGTCATGGGCAACGTTCTTGTTCTTATAAGGAGGGCGTGCGCCCGAAACGTGGACGGAGCATACACAAGCCGATCCCGTTGCCAAACTGCTCCAGGTCATATTTTCAGCGAAACTTTTCGCCCCCGCGAAGCCAACGAAACCCGCAGAGCGAGGCAGGCTGACGCTTGCAGCGGGTGACCGACCGGTCGTCATTCGCAGCACTTTCATCGGCTAATGCAAAGCTCGGTTTGCCCGGGCCTGCGGCGCACCCTAGAATGCCCCGATGCGCGATGATCTCTCCCTTCTGCTGAACTCCCTCAACGATGCCCAACGCCAGGCCGTAGCAGCCCCCGTTGGCCGTCAGTTGGTCCTGGCCGGTGCTGGCTCCGGTAAAACCCGAGTGCTGGTGCACCGTATCGCCTGGTTGATCCAGGTCGAAAACGCCTCGCCCCACTCCATCCTGTCGGTGACCTTCACCAACAAGGCCGCTGCGGAGATGCGTCATCGCATCGAGCAGTTGCTGGGTATCAACCCGGCGGGCATGTGGGTCGGCACCTTCCACGGCCTGGCGCACCGCTTGTTGCGGGCACACTGGCAGGAAGCAGGCCTGAGCCAGACTTTCCAGATTCTCGACAGCGACGACCAGCAACGGCTGGTCAAGCGGGTGATCCGCGAGCTCGGTCTCGACGAGCAGCGCTGGCCGGCCCGTCAGGCGCAGTGGTTCATCAACGGCCAGAAAGACGAAGGTCTGCGTCCGCAGCACATTCAGGCCAGCGGCGACCTGTATCTGGCGACCATGCGCGGCATCTACGAGGCTTACGAGGCGGCGTGCCAGCGTGCCGGAGTCATCGATTTCTCCGAACTGCTGCTGCGCGCACTCGACTTGTGGCGCGATCATCCGGGCCTTTTGGCGCATTACCAAAAGCGCTTCCGGCATATTCTGGTGGACGAGTTCCAGGACACCAACGCCGTGCAGTACGCTTGGTTGCGCCTGCTCGGCAAGGGCGGCGATAGCCTGATGGTGGTCGGCGACGACGACCAGTCGATTTACGGCTGGCGTGGCGCGAAGATCGAGAACATTCATCAGTACTCGTCCGACTTCGCCGACTCGGTGACCATTCGTCTGGAGCAGAACTACCGCTCCACCGCCGGCATCCTCAAGGCTGCCAACGCCCTGATCGCCAACAACACCGGGCGTCTGGGCAAAGAGCTGTGGACCGATGGCGGCGACGGCGAAGCAATCAATCTGTACGCCGCGTTCAACGAACACGACGAAGCACGCTACGTTGTCGAAACCATCGAAAGCGCGCTGAAAACCGGCTTGGCCCGTAGCGATATCGCGATTCTGTACCGCTCCAACGCCCAATCGCGCGTTCTGGAAGAAGCTTTGCTGCGTGAGCGCATTCCGTACCGTATCTACGGTGGTCAGCGCTTCTTCGAGCGTGCGGAAATCAAGAACGCCATGGCCTACCTGCGTTTGCTCGAAGGTCGCGGCAACGATGCGGCGCTGGAACGCGTAATCAACGTGCCGGCCCGTGGCATCGGCGAGAAAACCGTCGAGGCCATCCGCGATCACGCGCGCCACAGCGATGTATCGATGTGGGAAGCGATGCGTCAACTGGTCGCCAACAAAGGCCTGACCGGTCGCGCGGCGGGTGCCCTCGGTGCGTTTATCGAGCTGATCGAGAACCTCGCCGCCAAGTGCATGGAGATGCCGCTGCACTTGATGACGCAAACCGTCATCGAGCAATCCGGCCTGATTGCTTATCACGAAGCGGAAAAAGGCGAGAAAGGCCAGGCCCGGGTAGAAAACCTTGAGGAACTGGTCAGCGCCGCGCGCAACTTCGAGAACACCGAAGAGGACGAAGAGCTGACGCCGTTGGCGGCGTTCCTCGGCCACGCTTCGCTGGAGGCCGGCGACACCCAGGCCGACGAGCATGAAGACAGCATTCAGCTGATGACCCTGCACAGCGCCAAAGGCCTGGAATTCCCTTACGTGTTCCTCGTGGGCATGGAAGAAGGCCTGTTCCCGCACAAGATGAGCCTGGAAGAACCCGGGCGCCTTGAAGAAGAGCGGCGTCTGGCTTACGTGGGCATTACCCGGGCGATGCAGAATCTGGTGATGACCTACGCGGAAACCCGACGCCTATACGGCAGCGAAACCTACAACAAGGTTTCGCGTTTCGTACGAGAAGTACCGAAAGGCCTGATTCAGGAAGTGCGCTTGTCGAATAGCGTCAGCCGACCGTTCGGCGGCAATCAGTCGATGAGCGGCAGCAACCTGTTCAGCGGCAGCGAAATTCCGGAAACGGGGTTCAGCCTTGGTCAGGCGGTGCGTCATTCGGTCTTTGGCGACGGTGTGATCCTCAACTTTGAGGGTGCTGGCGCACAGGCGCGAGTGCAGGTGAACTTCAGCGAAGGCAGCAAGTGGCTGATGCTCGGTTACGCCAAGCTGGAAGCGATCTGACGCCGATTTTGCTTTTATGTGGGAGCGAGCCTGCTCGCGAATGAAATCACCGCGGTTGATCTGATAGACCGCGGTGCGGCCTTCGCGAGCAGGCTCGATCCCACAGGGTTCGGTGTTCTGAGCCAATAATCCCGCTGAACCTATCTCCTTTTCCTACAGACAAAAGTACATAGGCTGATTGCCTCGCGAAGCTGAACGCGACCTGTCAGGCAAAAGCCCGAAACACTCTCTCGCTAGCCAGTAACACTTCAGCTGTGCAACATGGCGCGCGTGTCTCCACAAACGGGAATACCCTTTATGAAACGTTTTCTTAGCATCGCCATGGCGTTGTGCATCGGCCTGACGATGAGCCTCGACGCCAACGCCAAGCGCTTTGGTGGTGGCAAAAGCGCCGGCGCTGCGCCGACGCACCAGACCAGCCAGATGGCTCCTTCTTCTCCAGGTGTCGGCGGCGCTGCTGCGACCGCAGGTGCTGCCGGTGCCGCAGGCGCTGCTGCCAAGGCCGGCGGTGCTTCGAAATGGCTCGGCCCTCTGGCCGGTATCGCCGCCGGTGGCCTGCTCGCATCCATGTTCATGGGCGGCGGCTTCCAGGGCATGCAGATCTTCGACATCCTGATCATGGCCGTCATCGCGTTCGTGATCTTCCGCTTCATCGCCGCGCGTCGACGCAAGCAGCAGGAGCAATTCGCTCCGGCCGGCGCGCCGATGCAGCGTGAAGCGTTCGAGCAGAAGCCTGCTGCCATGGGTTCGATCTTCGGTGGTTCGGCTGCACCTGCTGCCGCCCGTCCGGTGATCAACGCGCCGGCCTGGTTCAATGAGCAGAACTTCCTTGAAGCTGCACGCAGCCACTTCCAGTCGCTGCAGCAGCACTGGGACGCCAATGAAATGGACAAGATCGCCGAGTTCGTGACCCCGCAAATGCTCGAGTTCCTCAAGCGTGAGCGTGCGGATCTGGGCGACGCGTTCCAGTCGACCTACATCGACAACCTCCAGGTACAACTGGATGGCGTGGATGACCGTGCCGACAAGACCATCGCCACCCTGACCTTCAGCGGTGTGTCGAAGTCCTCGCGCTTCGACCAGGGCGAAGTGTTCAGCGAAAGCTGGAACATGGAACGTCCGCAGGGCGACAACCAGCCTTGGCTGGTTGCAGGTATCCGCCAGAACGGCTGATCCCTCCCCATGCTTCACTTGCGGTAATAAAAACCCCGGCCTCGGCTGGGGTTTTCTATTTCACGGTTGCATCTATAGCGAGCTACTGTATAAACCGGCCCATATAAACCGCGCCATTCAAGCAAGAGGATCCCGGACGTGGAAGAAATCATCGAACAACTGCGTGAAGCCAACGAACCCGTGCCGGTTCCTTTGGAGTTGCCTGACGAAGATCTGCTGGTCGAAATCGAAGAACAGCTGTTCATCGACATTCCGTTTGTCTTCAGAGAGTTTTTGCTGACCGTCAGCGATGTGGTGTACGGCAGCCTCGAACCGGTGACTGTCACCGACCCACAATCCCACACCTACTTGCCGGATGTTGCCGCCAACGCTTGGGATGCCGGTGTTGATCGCAGCCTGATTCCAATCTGTCAGGACGGCGATGACTACTACTGCGTCGAAGAGGATGGCACGGTGGTGCTGTGGCAGGCCGAAGAAGAGTTGATTGCCGAAGAAACCTGGGAATCGGTATGGCACTGGGCGCGGGACGTCTGGCTGGAAAGCTGATCGGCCAGCCGCCCCGGCAGGTCAATGCTCCGACGACTCTTTGTGGTTGTCGAGGGTTTCCAGCAGCGCCACCTGCATCCGCGTGTGCACGCGGATGAACCAGCGCCAGAGCAGTGCCGCCACGGCGGCCGCGACCACGGCGATCAGCATCAGCAGCTTGTTGGTCGGCAAGATACTGGCCGACAAGGCTGCCAACAGCAGGAAAATCACCAGCAGCGAGAGGATCGGGATCACTTCGGAGATCACCCGACGCACTCGCTGCGTGTGACGCCCGGCCATCTCTGGCTTCACGCCCATTTCCGCCAGCAGCATCGACAGTGCCTTGAGCTTGCGATAGGCCGCGATCAAGAACGGCAGCGAGACCAGCAGCGCCCCACCCCAGATCAACGCCTTCTGCCAACTCGGGTCGGCAATCCAGTCCTGCAGCCAGGTCGAGAGGCGCTCGGCGAAGAATGCTCCGCTAAAGAAGATCGCAATCACCAGCGCCAGATTGACCCCGACCTGCAGCAAGATCTTGCGGATAATTGAAGCCAGCATCGCGCCCTCGCCTTGCGGCTGAATGCTGCGCAACCATTCGCCGTACATGCCCAGCACTCGGCCAAGAGGCTTGGGCACCGCCGCCGACAGCTTGATCGACAGCGGATCCGCCGCACGGATCAGATACGGCGTCAGCAGCGTGGTAATCACCGACACCGCCACGGCGACCGGATAAAGGAAGTTGCTGGTCACCTGCAAGGTCATGCCCAGTGCGGCGATGATGAAGGAAAATTCGCCAATCTGTGACAGCCCCATCCCGACGCGCAGTGAGGTACGTCCGTCATTGCCGGCGATAAACGCCCCGAGGCCACAGGACAACATCTTGCCGAGGACAACGGCCACGGTGATCACCGCAATCGGCCACGCATATTCGAGAAGAATCATCGGGTCGAGCATTAACCCGATGGCGACAAAGAAGATTGCGCTGAACAAATCGCGGACCGGCTCGATCAACCGCTCGATTTTCAGCAATTGCCGCGACTCGGCCATGATCGCGCCGATCAGGAAGGCACCGAGCACCATGCTGTACTCAAGCTTGACCACCAGCAGGCAGAAGCCGAAGCACAGGCCGAGCACGGTGATCAGCAGCATCTCGTTGCTTTCGAATTTGGCCACATAAGCCAGCAGACGCGGCACCAGCAAAATGCCGATGACCAGCGCGACGATCATGAACAGCGACAGCTTGCCGACTGTGGAAAACACTTCGCCGGAGCTGACCGTGCCGCTGACCGCAATGCTGGAAAGCAGCGCAATGATGCCGATGCCGAGGATGTCTTCGACGATCAGCACGCCGAAGATCAACTGCGCAAAGCGCTCGTTCTTCATCTTCAGGTCATTGAGCGCCTTGACGATGATGGTGGTCGAGGATATCGCCAGAATCGCGCCGAGGAACAGCGAGTCCATGGTGTTCCAGACGAACCATTGGCCGATTTCGTAGCCGATCCAGATCATCAGGACGATTTCGAGGAACGCCGCAATAAACGCCGTGGCGCCGACCTTGAACAGCTTGCGCAGGCTGAACTCCAGTCCCAGGCAGAACATCAGGAAGATCACCCCGAGCTCGGCGAGGGTCTTGATGGTTTCTTCGTCGTGGATCAGGCCGAACGGCGGCGTATGCGGGCCGATGATGAAACCGGCGACGATGTAGCCAAGCACTACCGGTTGCTTGAAACGGTGGAACAAAACGGTCACCACGCCTGCGACCAACATGATCACTGCCAGGTCCTGAATAAAACTGATGGCATGCATGGCGTGGGCTCCTTGAATGACGAGGCTCGCCGGCAGACGTCAGAAAAGTCTGGGCGAGCTAGGTAAAAATCCGCTTTTGGTGTGGGAATTGCCCTTGAGGCGGGCTTTTGCAGGGTAACACCGCGACTTCCGCCTGGAAGGCGGTGCAATATATGGAAACAGATCGATTCCGGCGTGACGGCGGCCAGTCGCCCGGCGTCCCGATAACGGTGCTTTTGAAAAGCGACCAGGCACCCGCAGAGGTGCTTCCAGCAACCAGCCTTGATCCGTGAGAACGTTATGGAACCCGGAAACGCCCAGCTGTCGATGACGGTACTGATGACCCCCGACATGGCCAACTTCTCTGGCAATGTCCACGGCGGCACCCTGCTCAAATACCTCGACGAAGTGGCCTACGCCTGCGCGAGCCGTTATGCCGGCCGCTACGTGGTGACCCTGTCGGTGGACCAGGTGATTTTCCGCGAGCCGATTCATGTCGGCGAACTGGTGACTTTCCTCGCCTCGGTCAACTACACCGGCAACACGTCCATGGAAGTCGGCATCAAAGTCGTCACCGAGAACATCCGCGAACGCTCGGTGCGCCACACCAACAGCTGCTTCTTCACCATGGTTGCGGTGGATGACCAGCGCAAGCCGGCCGCCGTGCCGCCGCTGCAACCGCAGAACAGTGAAGACAAGCGTCGTTATATGCAGGCGCAGCAGCGTCGGCAGATTCGCCAGGAGCTGGAGAAGCGCTATCAGGAGATCAAGGGCGACGCCTGAGATCAAAAGCAAAAGATCGCAGCCTTCGGCAGCTCCTACAGGGTTTTGCATTCCCATGTAGGAGCTGCCGAAGGCTGCGATCTTTTTGAACGATTAGGCGATTACAGGCTGATCGCCGTCGCCTCGAACTTCACCCGCGGATGTGCAATCCGATCCTGCGCCCGCACCAGTTGCAGTTCATAACTGGCACACGCCTGAGTCTCCAGCAACACCTCATGCACCGCCGCCGCCGTGAATTCGAACGCCGCCACCAGACTGTCACCCAGCAGCACCCGCGCCAGGAACAGGCCGGACGTCAGATCGCCAACGCCCACCGGCTGACGCGGAAACGCCAGTAACGGACGACGCAGGTGCCAGCTGCCTTCGGCCGTCACCAACAACATCTCAAAGCCATCCGCCGGTTTGCCCGGATAATCCAGATGCTTGACCAGCACCGCTTTCGGCCCACGCGCCAGCAACGCGCGCGCCATCGCCAGGCAATCAAACAAGGACTGCGGCTTACGCCCGGAAAAGCTGTCCAGCTCCAACTGGTTCGGGCACATGATGTCCGCCACGGCCGCCGCCTCTTCCAAGAGGAAATCGCTGACCTCGGTCGGCACGCTGCAACCCTTCTCCGGATGGCCCATCACTGGATCACACAGATACAACGCCTTTGGATTGACCGACTTGATGCGCTCGACGCCGCTGAGAATCGCGCGGCCCTGCGCCGCGCTGCCAAGGTATCCGGACAGCACCGCATCGCAGTTGCCTAGCTCGCCAATCGCGGCGATGCCTTCGACCAGTTCGGGAATCTGCTGCGGCGCCAGCACTTCCCCGGCCCATTGGTCGTACTGGGTGTGGTTGGAAAACTGCACGGTGTTGAGCGGCCAGACATTGACCCCGACCCGCTGCATCGGAAAAACCGCGGCGCTGTTGCCGGCGTGGCCGAACACCACGTGGGACTGAATGGCGAGCAGATGAGGCGTACGTTTCATTCGGGTCATTCCGTAAAACGATTGAAATTCAAGCCGCGCAGTATGCGACGAAACGCAGCCTGTACGACAGACCGGCGACGCAGTTAAGCTGACGCTATCTTTTGGAGTTCGATGTTGATGCTGACCCTGGAAAACATCTTCGTGCTGATACTGTTCGCCGCTGCCGGCGCGTGGCTATGGCACAACCACGGCTTGCGCGAACGGGCGCTGGAGCGAGTCAAACAGCATTGCCTGAACGTGCGGGTCGAATTGCTCGACGGCAACGTCGCCCTGAAGAAGATCGGGTTCATCAAGGACGCCAACGGTCGCCGACGACTGGCGCGGGTGTACAACTTTGAATTCACTGTGACCGGCGAAACCCGGCATAACGGCACCATCACCCAGTTTGGCGCGCACAGTGCGCAGATCGAACTGGCGCCCTACCCGGCACCGTTCGACGACACGCCGCCGGTGGTTGAAGTACACAAGCCGCGCGCCGAAGTCATCGAGTTAAGCCAGTGGCGCCAGGAACATACAAAGTGGAAGCCTTGAGCTGACTCACTGAATCCGGCATTGCGCCAAACCCTTCTGCAACTCAGCGATAGTGTGCGGGTCGACGAAGATCAGCTCGATTCGTGAATCTTTTCGCCATTCGCTAGCCTGCCAAATCAGCTCTCCGTTATCCAAAGCATTCGCGGACACCCAACCCTCCGAGCTGTGGATAACCAGTTTCGCCCGCTGCCAATTGAGGCTGGCTAGCCAGTCAGCGATGCGCCGCTTGTCGAACGTCTGCCCCGGATGCCAACGCCAACCAATGCTCCAGCCGCCCTCCTGCGCCTGACTCAGGCAAATCGGCAGCGTCGGATCAGTCCAGACGGCCGGTATTTGTCCTGATCCCTTGGGTAAAGCCAGGTTATCCACACCGTTGAGCGCTTTTGCGGCCAGGCCCGGCAGTTCGCTCAGGCTTAATTGCGCCTCTCGAGTCCAGATCAACGGCACTGGCGGCAACTGGCTGGCGATTTTTTCCCTGGCCCTGTCATCAAGGTTTTCAGCCTTGTTCATCAACAGCAGGCCAGCGGTTGCCAAGGCTTCCTGTTGCGCTGCCGGCAAGGCTCTCCCCGCTTCAAGCGCCTGAGCATCCAGTACCAACACACAAGGCTGCACCGCCAGCACACCTAACCACGGCGCCTCATTCAACTGTTTGAGCAACTGCGCCGGATGCCCCAGCCCGGACGGTTCGATGAATAGCCGATCCGGCCGCGCCTTGCGCAACAGCCGCCCAAGACCAATCTGAAAAGGCGCGCCATTGACACAGCACAAGCAGCCACCGGCCACTTCGCCCAGTGCGATACCATCGGCGTCACTCGTCAGCAATGCGGCATCGAGGCCGATCTGGCCGAACTCGTTGATCAACACCGCCCAGCGCTCGCCAGCCGGCCGCTGAGCCATCAGTTGACGAATCAGGCTGGTCTTGCCGGCGCCCAAAGGGCCAGCAATGACATGGGTAGGAATGTTCTGCAACATGGTCGGGAGCTTTTTTGGGAGATGCAAAGATGCGTTGGATGGGATGGTCGTTGCTGTTGACGCTGCTGTCGAGTGAAGCGTGGGCTCAGGCCTGCGTGGTGCACAGTCAGGGTGAGCGGCTCGACGTCAAAGTCTGTCAGCAGAACCGCAACATTCCGGAAAAACTGTTCAGTGACGGTTTCTGCCAGCCAACGCTGGCCGGACAGAAAGTCGAAGTACAGTACGTCGATCAATGCCCGAGCGGTGCGTTTGGTGTGTGCAGCAACGCGCAGATCGCCAATATGCCTTATCGCCAGGACATCCATTATTACGGCATCGCCACCGATGCCGCGTATCTGAAGCCGTACTGCGAAGGCCAAAGCCAGGGTTCTTGGCTCAAGCCTTGAGGCATCAGCCGAGCCAGTCGAGGGTCAGTATCAGACGACGCTCGCCCGAGCCCGGTTGCGGCGAGCGATGGATCAAGCCGAAGCCTTCATTGCCGTGCCATTTCTCGCCTTTCAACAGCGCGACGTCACCACTGGTGAGTTGCTGGATTTGCACTTGGGGTTCGGCGTTGGCCTGTCCCAGCTGACTGCGATCCATCGCGCCTTCCTTGAGCCATTGGCTACCGACGCCGGCGTAGGTGGTGATCAGCCGTACTGGCACGTGATCGACGTGGAAACGCGGGCACATGGCTTTATCGAGTACCCGCAGGCGCAGGCCAATGCGCTTGGCTCCCAGCAAACAGGCGAAAGCGCTCACCAGCCATTTCAGATCGGCGATAAAGCCTTCATAGCCTTCCAGATCACGAAAGCCTGATGCCAGCCCGGTGAGATCAGCCTCGGCGTCCTCGCTCGCCAGCTCCAGACACAACGATTCCGCTAACGGTTCGTTGAGCGACAGCAATAACTGAGCGAAATCACTGATGTGCAACGGCAGTTGCCGCTGCCAGACGGCGAGATTGGTGTCGTCATCAAGAATTCGCGTCAGCGTCCCTGGCGTCGGGCCTTGATGCTGATGACGCGTGCGGTTTTGCATGAGTTTGAGTGCAAGCATCAGGCAGCCTCTTCATGCCAAGGGCCGAACGGATCCGCCAGCAATCGCCAGCCTTCTACGCCGAGGGCCATTTCTTCATCGGTCAGCAGGCAGCCGTCCAATTCGTCGGAGAGCTGTAGGAAATCGATGTTCTGACCGATGAAAACCAGCTCCTGACGACAGTCGCCTACGCTCGGCGTCCAGTTTTCCATGATCGCGGCGGTACTTTCCTGATCCTGTGGCCATTGGTTTTTCGGCACAAAACGCCACCAGCGCCCGGCGAAACCATGACGCATCAGCCCGCCGGCCTGCGACCAGCTGCCAGCGTCTGTGGGTTTGCTCGCCAGCCAGAAGAATCCTTTGGAGCGCAGCAATTTTCCGTTCAGCCACGGGCGGTCGATGAAGTGGTAGAAGCGCTCCGGGTGAAACGGGCGGCGTGCGCGGTAAGCCGTGGAGGCAATGCCGTACTCGTCGGTTTCTGGCACGTGCTCACCGCGCAACTCTTGCAGCCAGCCCGGTGCCTGGGCGGCTTTGTCGAAGTCAAATCGACCCGTGTTGAGGATCTTCTCCAACGGCACTTCGCCCATCACCATTGGAATGATTTCAGCCTGGGCGTTGAGGCGTTTGAGGATGGCAATCAACTCTTCGCGCTCGTGCTGGCTGATCAGGTCGATCTTGCTGATCAACAGCACGTCGGCGAACTCGATCTGCTCGATCAACAGGTCGGTGATGGAGCGTTCGTCTTCTTCGCCGAGGATTTCGCCACGCGAAGCGAGGCTTTCTGCCGCCTGGTAGTCCGGGAGGAAATTCACACCGTCGACTACAGTGACCATGGTGTCGAGACGAGCGATGTCCGAGAGGCTTTGCCCGTGTTCATCGCGAAAAGTGAAGGTTTCTGCGACCGGCAGCGGCTCGGAGATGCCGGTGGATTCGATCAGCAAATAATCGAAGCGCCCTTCCCGGGCGAGCTTGCTGACTTCTTCAAGCAGGTCTTCGCGTAACGTACAGCAGATACAGCCGTTACTCATTTCGACTATTTTTTCTTCTGCACGATTCAGGCTGACATCACGCTGGACTTCGCTGCCATCAATATTGATCTCGCTCATATCGTTGACGATGACAGCAACACGCAAACCCTTTCGATTACGTAGTACGTAATTCAAAAGTGTACTTTTTCCAGCGCCGAGAAATCCTGAAAGTACGGTGACGGGCAATTCGGCTGACATTGGATAATCCTCTTTAAATGGCAGCCGATTAGCGCTTTGGAGGCGCTTGGCGTTTTTGTGCTTCGTGCGATGGTTTTCGCTGAAAGTAAACGCTTGAAATCGGCCTGCTCAGGCTTGGTTATTTTTTATGTTATAGTATAACAATATGAATAAACCAGCCCTTCTCTTGTCTTGAGCGATAAACCGCAGGAAGCTGAGCCGATACCACTCCGGAACTCGTAATGAAAACTGCGCTGAAATACTCGTTGTTGAGCCTTGGATTGTTAATGATCGGCAATGCATCGGCTCAGTTACCGGCACTTGCAACCTGTACACGCAGCGCAAATCTGTTGGCCTGCGTCGATGCCGACGGCAACGCCTATAGCGTCAACACCGTCGGCGACACGCTTTATCTGCGTGGGTTTGAAAAAACTGGCCGGCGTTATTGGGCGCAAACCAATAGCCGTTTCGGTCAGTTGACGTTCTTTACTGGCGTCGCCTCTGACGGCGAAGCCTGGGTGGGCTACACACGACGTGTCGGCTGGACGACGATCAATCGGTTCTCTAGCTCGGGCGGTAGCAGCGCGAAGTTCACCTGCAGCCGGATCACCGGCTGTTAGACCTGGTCCTCTTGCTGCGCCTGCTGCCAGGCCAGGTAACTGTCGACGGGAGGATTCTTTTCAAAGTAGCGCTGCAATCCTTTAAACAAACCGTCTGCTACGGCTTGCTGATGCCGAGCGGTGACCAATCGCTGGCTGTCCCGCGCATTGGAAATAAAGCCGGTTTCCACCAGGATTGAAGGCACGTCCGGCGATTTCAGTACTGCGAATCCGGCCTGTTCCACGCGCTTCTGGTGCAGAGTCGTAATGTCGGCAAGGCTGCCCAGCACCGTACTGCCAAGCTGCAAACTGGCGGCAATCGTTGCATTCATCGACATGTCGAGAATCACACCGGCGAGCATCGGGTCTTTATCTTTCAAGTTGAGCAGACTCGTTGCACCGAGCAGGTCGGCGCCGTTCTCTCGCTGCGCCATGAAGCGCGCAGTCGCCGACGTTGCGCCCCCCTCAGAAAGGCAATACACCGATGCGCCAGAAGCCGTCAGACGCGGCGCTGCATCGGCATGCACCGAGATAAAAATGTCAGCTTTGTGCTGACGGGCGATCGCCACGCGCTTACGCAATGGAACGAAAAAGTCGTCATTGCGTACCAGCTTTACGTCAAAGCCCTTCTCCTTTTTCAGGCGCTTGGCGAGTAGCTGAGCAATGGAAAGCACCACATCTTTTTCCCGCTCACCTTTCGCACCCACCGCACCGGGATCCTTTCCGCCATGCCCTGGATCGACGACTACGATGATGTCGCGCTTCGGATGAGCGCTGATCTGCGGTGTTTCACGTGGAACCTTTGGAGCTATTTGCATCGGTTTTGCGCTGACCAAATCCAATACCAAGCGATGACTTTGTCCGTCTTGCGGCGCCAAAAGAAAGCTGTTCAGTAATACCGGGCTGCTCAGATCCAGAACAATCCGCGTATCACCCTGACCCAATGGCCCGGATCGGATCGCGCGTATCACTGTGTCGTTGAGCGCCAACTGGCTGAAATCTCCACCCAAGCTTGCCCCACTCACATCAATGATTAGTCGTTCAGGCGCACTGAGCGTGAAGGTCTTGTAGCTGACCGGCCCACTCAAATCGAACACCAGCCGCACTTTGTCCTCAGATCGCCAAAGTCGTGCCTGACGAATTTGCGTAGCAGACACACTGAAGGGCAAAGCAAAAGCGGCGCTGGCCAAAATCAGATTGAGCACTTGACGTCTGTGCATATGAAAACCTGTTCATGAAAAAGACATCGTGATTTGAATTGTTATAATGTAACATTGAATTGAATCACCATGATGGTCCCGAACATGAATTCGCTTTCACTCCCGGATATCGCCGCGCAGACTGCTCGCCAAGCTTTGCCACTCGAATGGGTGGGCATGCAGGGCATCGCGTTACCTGTTTTTTTGGAAGGCCAACACCTGAATGCCAAGGCTGACGCTGGAGTGAGCCTTGATGATGGCGAGGCGCGCGGCATTCATATGTCTCGGCTGTATTTGGCCCTGGAGACACTTGAACAGGAACGCCTGACACCTACTCTCCTGCACCAGCTACTCAAGCGTTTTCTGGAAAGCCACCAAGGGCTGTCCAACTGTGCGTACGTGAATATTCACTGCGACTTACTGCTGAAGCGCCCTGCGCTGATCAGCCCATTGGCCGGCTGGAAATCCTATCCAGCAACTATTTCGGCAAGCCTGAAAAATCAAATGTTCCACGTGGAACTCAAAATTGACGTGCACTACTCTTCGACCTGCCCTTGCTCAGCGGCGCTGGCGCGGCAGTTAATCCAGCAACAATTTATCGACGACTTCGCCAACAAAGGCCTTCAGCACGCAGACGTTTTGGCATGGCTAGGTTCGACTCAAGGCATCGTCGCCACGCCTCACAGCCAACGCAGCACTGCGCAATTGCATCTACACCTCGACGAATTCATCGATGAGTTCCCATTGAGCGTGATCATCAATGACGCCGAAGCGGCCCTTGGCACCGCCGTACAAACCGCCGTAAAACGTGCGGACGAACAAGCCTTCGCCCTCGCCAACGGCCAAAACCTGATGTTCTGTGAAGATGCCGCACGCCGTCTGAATCTGGCACTGCGTCGCACACCGGGAGTCCACGCATTCCAGCTGCGAGTGATTCACGCTGAAAGCCTGCACGCCCACGACGCCGTCGCCGAAAGCCACTGGCAGCGTGAACAGGCATGATTCGCTGCCAATCGCTGAGTTGGGGCGCACCGGGCCAACCACTGACGAACCCGCTGAGTCTTGAGTTCGACAGTGGCAGCCTGACCGCAATCATCGGTGCCAATGGCTGTGGCAAGAGCAGCCTGCTGAAAGTCATCGCCGGATTGCAGAAACCTTTGGCAGGTAACGTTGCCCTCAGTGTTCCACGTCAAAGCGGGTTGTCATTCCTGCCCCAGCAACAGCATCTCGACCGACAATTCCCCATCAGCCTGGAAGAGTTGATCAGCGCCGGTTTCTGGGGGCGACGGCTTTCAACACAATTGCGCGCACAACGTCTGAAAGACGCTCTGGAAAACTGGCACCTCAGCGGGCTTGAACGGCGTCCCCTCATGGCCCTGTCCGGCGGCGAACTGCAACGTGCCCTTCTCGCCCGACTGAGTCTGACCGACGCTGCGGTGCTGTTGCTCGACGAACCCCACGCCGCACTCGATGAACTCGGCCAACAACTGCTCTGGCAGCACATCCATACCTGGCATCGCGAAGGCCGAACACTGCTCGTCGTGTGCCACGACCTCGCCGCCGTACGCCAGCACATCCCGCAAACCTTGCTGATCAAAAACCGCGAATGCGTGTTCGGAGCCAGCAACGAATTGATCCGGCAAACCCCTCACACGCAGGTGGCCTGATGCTCGCCGTCGCTCATTTCTGGCAGCCGTTCAACGAATTTGTATTCATGCGCCGCGCCCTGCTCGGCGGCTTGGTATTAGCGTGCAGCACTGCGCCGCTCGGCGTGTTTTTGATTCTGCGACGGATGAGCCTGATCGGTGACGCTGTTGCCCACGGCATCCTCCCCGGCGCTGCATTGGGTTTCTGGTTCGCCGGTCTGAGTCTGCCTGCACTGACGCTCGGTGGTCTTGGCGCAGGCCTGAGCATGGCCGGCCTCGCCGCCTGGATCACCCGTCGCACGGGCCTGCGTGAAGACGCCAGCCTCGCCGCGATCTATCCCATTTCCCTCGCCAGCGGCGTACTGATTCTCGGCATCGCCGGCAAACGCCTCGATCTGTTGCACCTGCTGTTCGGCTCAGCACTGGCCGTCGACGGGCCGACCCTCAACGGCATGTTATGGGTCTCGGCATTCAGCCTGATCGCTATGGCGCTGATCTACAAACCGCTGTTGCTTGACACCCTCGACCCACTGTTCTTGAGAACGGTCAGCCGCCTCGGTCCACTCGCTCACGGCGTCTTTCTGACGCTGGTGGTGCTCAATCTGGTGATCGGTTTCCAGGCCATCGGCGCACTGATGGTGGTTGGACTGATGATGCTTCCCGCCGCCGCTTCGCGATTCTGGAGCCGCCGACTGCCGATCCTGATCGTTATCGCAGCGGTCATCGGGTGTCTCTCGGTCTGGATCGGCTTGCTCTTGTCGTTCTACTACTCGCTGCCAAGCGGCCCGGCCATCGTGCTGGTCGCAGGCCTCGGCTATCTGTTGTCCGTGGTGTTCGGGCCGGTACACGGTCTGTTACGCCGCCCACCGTTGCTCACATCCCAATGAGGTGTTTCCCGATGCGCGTTCTACTCGTGCTGTTCAGCCTGATGCTGTCGATGTCCTTGTCGGCGGCGGAAAAATTGCCGGTGGTGACCAGCTTCAGCATTCTCGCCGACATGGTTCATCAGGTCGGCGGCGAGCATATCCAGATCACCAACATGGTCGGCCCGGACGCCGACGCACACACCTACGAGCCGACACCGGACGATGCCAAGGCATTGCTCAGCGCCAAACTGATCATCAAGAACGGCCTCGGTTTCGAGCCATGGCTGGACCGACTGGTGACCAGCACCGAGACCAAAGCCACCGTCATCAGTGCCAGCCATGGCGTGATTCCCCGATCACTGGATGAGGACGGCGAAACCGTTCCCGACCCGCATGCCTGGCACAACCTGGCGAACGCCGAGTTGTACGTCGCCAATATCACCAAGGCACTGATCGCTGCGGATCCGGCGAACAAAGCCGACTACGAACGCAACAGTAAAACCTACCTGAAGCAGATCTACGCGCTGCTGGCTGAAGCCAAGGTCAAACTCGGTTCGCTTCCGCCGGGCAATCGCAAGATCGTCACCAGCCACGACGCCTTCGGGTATCTCGGTCAGGCGTACGGCATCGATTTCATGGCGCCACAGGGTTTGTCCACGGAGCGTGAACCCTCGGCCGCCGAAGTCGCCGCGCTGATCACCCAGATTCGCCAGGCCAAAGTCAAAGCGGTGTTCATGGAAAACATCAAGGACGCACGCTTGCTCAAGCAGATCGCTGACGAAAGCGGCGCGCACATCGGTGGCACGTTGTACTCCGACGCCCTCGCCGCGAAGGGTCCGGCAAGTACCTTCACCGGTCTGTTCGAATACAACCTCAACACTCTTTACGACGCGCTGGGCCGACCATGATCCGCAAGAATCCATCCGGTGATTTACCGCAAATTGCTGAGTCAGCCTACGTCGACAAGACCGCAATCATCTGCGGCAAAGTGGTGATCGGCGAGAACGTGTTCGTCGGTCCCTACGCGGTGATCCGCGCCGACGAAGTGGACGCCTCGGGCGAGATGGAGCCGATCACCATCGGCGCCAATTCAAATATTCAGGATGGCGTGGTGATCCACTCCAAATCCGGCGCGGCAGTCACCATCGGCGAGTTCAGTTCCATCGCCCACCGCTCGATCATGCATGGCCCCTGCGTGGTCGGCGATCGGGTGTTTATCGGTTTCAACAGCGTGCTGTTCAACTGTGTCGTCGGTAACGGCTGCGTGGTGCGGCACAACTCGGTGGTCGACGGCCGCGATTTACCCGAGGCGTTCTACGTGCCCTCCACCACCCGCATCGGACCGAACACCGACCTCTCGCAATTTCCGCCGGTGAGCGTCAGTGCCTCGGAGTTTTCCGAAGACGTGGCGCGCACCAACGTCGATCTGGTGCGCGGCTACAAAGCCTTGCAGAACGAGTTTTGAACCATGAGCAGCGTGCTGATTCGCAACGCCAGACTGGTTAACGAGGGTCGCGAGTTCGAAGGAGAGGTCTTGGTCAGCAACGGGCGAATCGTCAAGATCGCCCGTAGCATCGACGGCGAAAACGCGGCGGTAGAAATCGACGCCAATGGCCAATGGCTGCTGCCGGGCATGATCGATGACCAGGTACATTTCCGCGAACCGGGTGCGCCGGCCAAGGGCAGCATACATACCGAGTCGCGTGCGGCCGTCGCCGGCGGCATCACCAGTTTCATGGACATGCCCAATACAAACCCGGCCACCCTCACCCTCGAAGCACTGGCGGATAAAAAACGTCGAGCAGCGATCAGTTCGGTGGCCAATTATGGTTTTCACTTTGGCGTGAGTCAGGACAACCTTGCCACAGTCGCCGCGCTCAATCCCTGTGAAGTTGCCGGCGTCAAAGTGTTCATGGGCGCATCAACCGGCAACATGTTGGTGGATGATCCACAGATTCTTGAGCGGCTGTTCTCAGAGGTGCCGACAATTCTGTTGGCGCACTGCGAACACACGCCGAGCATCGACGCCAACGCGGCCAATCTGCGTGAGTTGTTCGGTGAGCGAATACCGCCCGGCGCTCACCCGCTTATCCGCAATGCCGAGGCATGTTATCGATCCTCTTCACTGGCGGTGGAGCTGGCGCAACGTCACGGCACGCGCCTGCACGTTTTGCACCTGACTACGGCGCGTGAACTGGCGTTGTTTGAAGACAAACCGCTGACACAGAAACGCATCACCGCTGAAGTCTGTCTGCATCATTTGCTGTTCGATGATCGCGACTACCCAAGCCTCGGCAATCTGCTCAAGTGCAACCCGGCGATCAAGACTCAAAATGATCGCGATGCCTTGCGTGAAGCTTTGAACAGCAATCGGCTGGACGTGATCGGCAGCGATCATGCGCCGCATACCTGGGAGGAAAAGCAGCGGCCTTACGCTCAGGCACCCTCGGGACTGCCACTGGTGCAGCATGCATTACCGGCACTGATGGACCTTGTGGCGGATGGAATTTTGCCGATCACGACCTTGGTGGCGAAGACCAGCCATCGCGTCGCGGATCTGTTTGCGATTCCGGATCGTGGGTATTTACGTGAGGGGTATTGGGCGGATCTGGTGCTGGTTGAACGGCAAACGCTGGAGGTCGATCGGCAACCGATTCTGTCGCAGTGCGGATGGACACCGTTCGCCGGGCGCAGCTTTCGGCATCGGGTGAATGCGACGATTGTTTCGGGGCAGATTGCCTGGCGGGATGGGCGGGTGAATGAGGGATGTCGGGGGTTGGCGCTACGATTTATGCGCTGATTCAAAAACCCTGTAGGAGCTGACGAGTGAAACGAGGCTGCGATCTTTTGATCTTGTTTTTGACAATCAAGATCAAAAGATCGCAGCGTGCCGCAGCCCCTACAGGGATCGCATTAGGCTCGGGGTTTCACAGCGCCGCAATCCTGGCCGAGCCAAACAGCGCGGGTCTCCAGACTGCCCTTCTGGTTGATCCCGATCGCATTGAACGTGCCGTTGGCCACGGTGGTGAACTCACGATCACTGAGGAACGTCGCCACCCCGGTGCCCTGCGCTTTCGGGCAACTGAAACGGAATTTCCATTGGTTGCCGCTGCGCTCGGTAATCTGCTGTTTGCAACCCGATTGCGGATCGGCCAGCGGAATATCGTTGGTCGCCACTTGCTGCGGCGTCAGACACGCGCGAATACCCTTGCCGCCGATATTGATCCCGTTCTTCTCCAGCGCTGCACGCTGTTGCGGGGTCATCTGGCCTTGCAGCTGGCCGAGGATCGATTGCACATCCATTGGCTGATCATCAACCTTGACGTTGCTCGATGTCATTTCCCACAGCCCCGGCTGCAGCATCTGCGCCTGCGCAACCACCGGCAATGCCAAACCCAGGCCCAGCGCCAAACCCAGCAGACGAACGTTCATCGAAAAACTCCTGATCAGTAGTGGCCGTTAGACGTCGGCCGATTGCTTCGGTTCATGCCCCAATTAAATAGCGACATTCGTGGCAGAACATGGTCTGTTAAGCATTGAATCTTCCGGAGCAAGGCTGCCCCATGGATTATTTTGGACCGCACATTTTCGGTTATCTGATCGCCCTGATACACACCCTCGGCATGATCGCCGCCATCCATGCGGTGCTCACCGTGCGCACGGCCCAAGGCTCGATCGCCTGGGCATTGTCGCTGATCTTCATTCCCTACCTCACGCTTATTCCGTACCTGGTGTTCGGCAGCAGCACTTTTGATGGTTACATCAAGGCGCGGCGCCAGGCGAATGAACAGATGCGTCAGGCCATCTCCGAATTGAACTGGCGTCCGTGGGTGGAAGAGGCACTGACTGCGCGCGCCTCGAATGCCTACGCCTCGTTACGCGCCATGCCCAAACTCGGTCGCATGCCGTGCCTGGCGAACAATCAAGTGCAACTGTTGATAAACGGTGCGGCCACTTTCGACGCGATCTTCCAGGCTATCGATCAAGCGAAAGAAGCGGTGCTGATCCAGTTTTTCATCATTCACGATGATCGGCTCGGCCAGCGCCTGCGCGATCTGTTACTGAGGAAAGCCGCCGAAGGCGTGTCTATTCACCTGCTCTACGACGGCATCGGTAGCCACGCCCTGCCCCACAGTTATGTGCAGGCATTGCGCGATGGCGGCGTCGAGGTCAAAGCATTCGCCACACGCAGCGGCTGGCTCAATCGCTTTCAGGTCAACTTCCGTAACCACCGCAAGATCGTCGTGGTCGATGGCGTGGTCGGCTTTGTCGGCGGACATAACGTCGGCGATGAATACATGGGCGAAAAACCACCACTGGCACCTTGGCGCGATACCCATGTGAAGGTACGTGGCCCGGTCGTCGCGTGTATGCAGGAATCCTTTGCCGAAGACTGGTTCTGGGCCGCGCGCACCCTGCCGCCACTGATCCTGCCCGATGAATACCCGGATGACGGCGTGCTCTGCCAATTGCTCGCCAGCGGCCCGGCGGATGCCTACGAAACCTGCTCGCTGTTCTTTGTCGAAGCGATTCACGCGGCGACCGAGCGAGTGTGGATCACCAGCCCGTATTTCATCCCTGATGAAGCCGTGTTCGCTGCATTGCGTTTGGCCGTGTTGCGTGGGGTCGATGTTCGATTGCTACTGCCGTCGCGTCCCGATCACCGCATCGTCTACGCCGCTTCCAGCCTTTACGCATTTGAAGCCGTGCGCGCCGGCGTGCGGGTATTCCGCTACGAACCCGGTTTCCTGCATCAGAAAGTGGTGTTGATCGACAGCGAGATCAGCGCCATCGGCAGCGCCAATCTGGACAACCGCTCATTCCGGCTGAATTTCGAAGTGATGCTGCTGACCGTCGACAGTGACTTTGCCGCCAGTGTGGAAAACATGCTCAAAGAGGATTTCGAGCAAGCCTATGAAATTGCCAAGGAAGAAAGCCGGGAGATCCACCGCCTGCAACAGGTCGGCATGCGGATCGCCCGGCTGATTTCGCCGATTCTCTAAAAACCCTTCACCCTGACCATCGGCCAAGGGAGAGAGGATTGTTCAGTGTTAAGGGTTATAGATGTCGTCGCGAGTCCACGGCAATTCATGGCTGCCATCCGGGTGGGCCTTTACCGCGAGGATCTGGTGCAGATTGATCCAGCCACGCGCGAACGCGTAGGCGCAACCGGCCAGGTACAAACGCCAGATGCGCAGCGCTTGATCCGGTACCAGTTTGCCGGCGGCTTCGAGATTGTCCTCCAGCCGCTCGCTCCAGTGATCCAGCGTGCGCGCGTAATGCAGGCGCAGACTTTCGACGTCGACAATCTCAAGGCCCGCTTCGCTGATCTCGGCCGAGATCATCGCCAGGTGCGGTAACTCACCGTTGGGGAATACGTATTTCTCGATGAATTCCCCGGCACCGCGCCCCACCGGACGACCATCGGTGTGTTTGGCGGTGATGCCATGGTTCATCACCAGACCGCCCTCCTTGACCGCGCCGAACAGGGTTTTGCAGTACTCGGCGAGATTGGCGTGGCCGACGTGTTCGAACATGCCGACGCTGACGACCTTGTCGAAACGCCCGTCCTGCGGCAAATCGCGGTAGTCGAGCAACTGCAGTTCGATCTGGTCTTCCAGGCCTTCGGCTTCAACCCGCTCGCGTGCCAGTTCAAGCTGTTCCTTGCTCAGGGTGATGCCGAAGACCTTGGCGCCGAACTCTCGAGCGGCATACCGTGCCAGCCCACCCCAACCGCACCCGACATCCAGCAGATAGTCACCCGGCTGCAAACGCAGCTTGCGGCACAGATGACGGAATTTGGCTTGTTGCGCTTGCTCAAGCGTTTCGCTGCCCGTTTCGAAATACGCGCAGGAATACGCCATGTCGCTGTCCAGCCAGAGCTGGTAGAACGCATTGGACAGGTCGTAGTGGTAGGAGATGGCTTTGGCGTCGGTTTCCTTGTCGTGCACCGAACGCACGGGGTTACTGTCTTCATCTTCACCGAGCAAGGCATTGCTCAATTCGTCGCAGACCCGGATGACTTCGCTGATCGAGCCCTCCAGTTCGAGTTTGCCTTCAACGAATGCCGCTCCGAGCGCATCAAGGCTAGGATGGGTGAACTGAGTGACCATCTGCGGGTCCTTGACCACGATGGTAACGCTGGGCGCCGGCCCCAGATTGAACTCATGGCCGTCCCAGAGCCGCAGTCGAAGCGGTAGCTGCAGATTCTGTAAGGCCGGTGGAAGTTGCGCGAGCATGGAAAATCCCCCTTGTTTCAGACGTCTGATCTGAGGGTAGACCATCCTTGAAAAATAGCAGGCTATCGATTTGATAGCCGCCGACTATGAACCTGGAAGGCTGTTTGATCCGTTTTCAACGCGCCTGATCTGAGGACATACAGCCCGGCGCGCAGTTCAAAAAACGATCAATTCTGCTCTTTCATCTTTAGCAGAGGCTCCTGAAAACGCAACAAACGACCGGCGTTACCCAGCACCAGCAACGTGCTGAGGTTGTGCAGCAGCGCGGCGATCATGGCCCCGGCAGCGCCGAGCCAACCGAAGGCGGCGAACACGACGATGGCCAGCGTCCAGCCCAGCCCGATGATCACGTTGACCTGCAACGTCCTGCGGCACTGACGACTGAGTCGTACGCAGGTGCCGAGCCGACGCAGATCGCTGCCAATCAAGACGATGTCCGCCGAGGCCAGCGCGATATCCGCTCCGCCCGCGCCCATCGCCACACCGACCACGCCAGCCTTGAGTGCGAGGGAGTCATTGATGCCGTCACCGACCACCATCGGCCGGAAGCCATTGTCGATTTCCTTGAGTACGCGATTGAGTTTGTCTTCGGGCAAGGCCTGGGCCTGGACTTCGTGCAAACCGACATCACGCGCCAGGGTCTGGGCCACGCTCTGACGATCCCCCGTCAGCAGCAGTTGCCGACCAAGGCCCAGTTCACGCAATTCGCCGAGGGCAAAGCGGGCTTCCGGCTTAACCGTGTCGGCCAGCAATAACCAGGCGAGGAAATCACCGTTCAGGGCCAGTCCGGCGATCGGTCCATCATGCTCAGGGACCGCGGTGGTTGCGATCCCCAACTGCGCGAACAACTCCGGTCGACCGAGCGCCGCTTCGCCCTGCTCCGTCATGGCCACCACGCCAAGGCCTTGGCGTTCGTGGATATTGCTCAGCGGTAAACATTCTTCCTGACCCACCAACCCCGCAAGCGCACGACTGACCGGGTGACTGCTTGCGGCGCCGAGGCTGGCGGCGAGCACCATGACCATGGAGGACTCTGCGTGCGGGCTATTGATCGACTGCAAACGCAGGGAGCCATATGTCAGGGTTCCAGTCTTGTCGACGACCAGTGAGGTGAGGTCGGCCAGCTCTTCAAGGAACGCCGAACTGCGGATCAGAATGCCGTGACGTGCCGCTACCGCGACACCGGCAATCGCCGTGGCCGGAGCCGACAGCACCAACGCACACGGACAAGCGGCGACCAATACCGCAAGCATCGCTTGCGCATCGTGAGTGATAAACCAGGTCACTGCCGCCAGCAGCAACACCAGCACCATGTAGCTGCCGGCGTAACGTTCGAGCAAGCGCGTGATTGGCGGTTTCGAGCGCTCGGCGTTCTGCATCAACGCAATGACCTTGCCCAACGTCGACTCGCCACCGGTGCGCGTTACTTCAATCCGCAACAAACCGTCGAGGTTGATCGCCCCGCCGAACACCGACAGGCCGACACCCGCCTCGACCGGTACCGATTCACCGGTAATCGAAGCGGTGTCGAGACTGGCCTGACCGGACAACACTCGACCATCGGCGGGAACCCGATCACCGGCGCGCACTTCAACGGTGTCGCCTGCCTTCAAAGTGCCGTTGTCCACTTCGATGATCGAGCCATCTGCTTGAACCTTGCGCGCATGGCTGCGGGTCAGTTGACCGAGGGCGTGGATCGCTTCCTGCGAACCAATGACACTGCGCTCTTCCAACACATGACCAAAGATCATGATGATCGGCAGCAACGCCGCCGTCAGCAGATCACCGGTCGCCCAGGCGCCGAGCATCGCCAGGGCGATCAATTGATCGGTGATGCCGTGCAGGCTCGGATAGCGCAGGCTGAACCACGCCGAACGCATCACCGGCACGCCCACCAATAACGATGCAAACCCAAGCAGCAACTGACTGACACCGGTTTGCTCGGGCATCTGCCAGCGCCAGATCAGACCCAGACCCAACAGGCCCAGCGCAAGCATGGCCAAGGTGAGTTGCCGTGCAGCGCGGCGTTGTTCGGCCGAAGACAACAGGCTCGGTGCGGCGGTCGTCGCAGTCATTTACTGGCTCCCTGAATGATCAGGCGGGAATCGTCTTTCGGGTCGACCGTGGTCACCGATCCGGCCTGGCCGAGAATCTTCGGCATGCGCTCGCGGTACAGGCGCAGGAGCATTTGCGGATCGGTAGTTTTGGCCAGACTCGACACTGTGGCTGTGTCAGCAGAGGCTTTGGCCAAACGCTCACCGGCCTGCGCATGGGCGATTTGTAGCGTGCGATCGGCTTGTTCGTTGGCGCTTTGGGTGAGTTTCTCGGCGTCGGTGCGCGCGTTAGCTACGATTTTGTCGGCCTGCTGGCTGGCGGTCAGCACCGCGTTGAAAGCACTGACCGCGGGATCCGGCAGACTCGATTGCACATCGACCCGCGCCACTTCAATGCCGATGCCCTGACCGCTCGCTTTCAACTCGGCCAAGCGTTTGTTGATGCCTTGCACCAGATCACCACGCAGTTTTTCCCGACGTTCCGCGGCTTGATTGTCAGCACCGATCAACTCCGGCCGAGCGACCAGAATGGTGTCCAAATCTCGTGCGGCCGTCAGCGCCACCGCGCTGCGTGTCACCAAACGATCCAGTGCCGGCAAGACATGCTCGCCCAGCAACACGAAGTCGTAAGGGTCAGTGACTTTGTAGAACACCCGCACATCGAGTTGCACTACGCCGGCATCACCGGTCAATAAATAACCAGATCCCGCCAGCGCATCGCTTAACGGTACGGCGAAAGACGCGACACGATCAGCCTTCAAGGCTTCATCGCTGCGCAACAGGTTTTCCACTCGACGTTCAATGATCCGATCCGCTGCCGGCAGCAAAATCACCTGCTCGAACGGCTGTGGCCAGGCCAATAACAGACCGGCATTCTGGATGCGATCAAGTGCGCCGAAATGCAAAACCACCGCACGACTCTGCGGGTCGATCTGCCGCACATTAGAAAATGCCCACGCCAGCGCGGCCAATATTGTCACCGCATACAGGGCGAAAAACGCCAAACGCCCTGCCTGAATCCACGGACTATTCAGCACATGTGTTCCACGTGGAACTTCGTCATTCATGGCTGCGTTCCGGTTTTGCTGTCGAGTGTCGGCGGGCCGTCGACCAATACACGGAATGGCGCGGCGTCGGTGCGCAGAATCAATTTGGTGTCCGGCGTAACGATGGTGCCGAGGGTGTCGAGCGAGCGCAGCAAATTGTAGAGCTGTGGTGAACTGGCGTAAGCGCGACCATAAATCTGGGCCGCTTCGACCCGAGATTGCGCCTCGATTTCTGCTGCCTTCACCGTGGCATCCGCTTGAACGATCCGTGCATCACGCTCGGCAGCGGAACGGATTTGCGCGGCTTCACGTTTGCCGATCGCCGTGCGTTCAGTGGCGATGGTTTCCCGCTCGGCGCGCATGCGATCGACGGTGGCGGTAAGTGTCACCGACGGCAAGGTCAAACGTTCAATGCCGACTTGCACCACCCGCACGCCATAGGTCGCGAGCAATTGCTGATCGATCTGCTCGCGCAACTGCGCTTCGAAATCGGCGATACGTACCTGACTGGCATCGGTGTTCACCAGATTCGCCAGATCGAAGCTGCTTGCGGTGGTTTCCAGGGCCGAGCCGACGAAGGTGCGAATCTGCCGCGCCGCTTCATCCGGTTGATTCTGCACCGCACGCATAAAGCGCTGCACATTGTCCGGATCACCCTGTACCTGCCACGCCACATAGGCCTGAACGATGATGCGCAAACCGTCGCGCGTGCCGACATCCTGCAAACCACTGGAGGTCGTCCGCAAACGCAAATCCACCGGAATCGCTGCCTCGAACGGTGCCGGCCAGCGCCAGCTCAAACCTGGGTCAAGCAGCACCCGCGATGGATTACCAAAACGGGTGATGACCGTGGCTTCGCCGGAGCGCACTTGCACCAGGCTCGCCGCCGCAATGGCAAACGCCACCAACAAGGCTGCCCAGCCCATCCGTCGCCACGGAAAAGGCCCGGCCTCTTCCGGTGCACCATGGTGATGATGGCCATGATGATGGTGATGCCCGCCGTGACCGTGATCGTGGCCGCTGTGGTCATGATGATCGTGTGTGTGCAACTGGCTCAATGGGCGACTCCTGGTTGAGCGGTGATGCGCGCGGGCGTCGGGTCAGCCGGCAGCGAGAACGTACGCAGGTCGATGGTCGGGGCATTGCCGCTGCCACCCAGACGATGATCGAGTATCAGCAATTTGGCTTTGCTCAGGCCTTGGCTGAGCTGGCCGAGGTATTGCTCGAGCACAAAAGCCTGACCAGCACTCACGAAGGCTTTTTGCTCGGCACGGAATCTCAGATCCGCCGCCTGCGCCGTAGCGCTGGTTTCCCGCGCATTGGCACTGGCCTGATCGCGAGCCAGGCTGGCCTGCAACTGCGCCTGATTGCTCGCTTCAGCTGCCGCGCCACGCTCGCGGGAGATCAAAGCCTGCGCACCAATCTGCGCCGCTTGCACGCTGTGATAGGCATTGGCGGCACCGGCCGGTGGGTGAATGGCTTCAACGACCGTGGCGAGAATTTCCACACCGCTGTCGAGTTTTTGCAGATCGTTTTGCACCGCGCGACCGATCTCCTCACCCAACCCGACACGGTCTTGACCGAGCAAACCGTCGAGCGTGCGTGAGGCAAAGTCGTGCACCAGAATCCGGCTGGCGGTGCTGCGGATCAACGTCGGCACATCGGCACTGTTGTAGGTGGCGGCCAGCGCAGCCTGATCAGTCAGGCCAATGCGATAGACGAAGCGCACGTCCATGTTGACGATCTGAAAGCTCTGCTGCTCGCCACGGCTGCTGGCGATGACTTGCGACTTGTCGTTGACATGACTGGCGTCCCACAAACGATTGGCGGTAATGGGCGCCGGACCTTCAGCTGGGTCGGCTTGCAGCGGCGCAGAGTTCTCGCCGACGCTGGTTGCCAATTCATGAACCACGCCGTTTTCAACGATCAACACCCGCCCCAACGGCCACGGCAGACCCGTGTGCAGTCCCGGGCCGAACACCTGCACCGGTTTGCCGAAACGTTCATAAATACCACGACCCTGTAACGGGATTTCATGGATTCCAGTGAGTAACCAACCCACCGCTGCAACCAATGCCAGCACCGGCAGAAACGCCCGGCGCATGTAACTGAATGCCCAGATCTGGCGCAGATCGATGCCGAAGCGGTTGTGCAATTCATGCTGCAAGGCAAGTAACGGCTGCGGAGGCCAACGCAGCATGTCGGCGACAAAACTGCGCGCCAACAACGTCGGTTCAAGCCGCTCACGGCGAGGGCTGAATACCGAGAGAACAGCGCGCAATAGCAGCTCGATCGCGACCAGTCCCGGCAAGATGCCGATCAACACGGCAACACGCGCCGGGCACACGGCATTCTCGCCGGCAAACAACAAACACAACGCGCCCAGCACCAGACTGATGATCGCCACGCGCGTCAGTTGTGCCAATGCCCCTGCTTCGGGCCATTGCGCTGGATGTTCCTGGGCCAGTTGCCGCTCCAGTACCAGCAAACCGAACGCCAGCATTAGCGCCAACGCAGCCCCCACCGTGGCAGATAACCCCATGGCAGCGGCCGGCAACGCGAGGTTCCACACTGAATCGATGCTCAGCACCACCAGCAGCGCCCAGCCCGCCAGCCACAGCGTCGCCGCACCGATCTGGTTGAGCAGATGCAGACTGCCTTGGCTCAAGCGCTCCAACAGCCGCTCGTACCAGCCCTGCGGTTCGGATTGTTCCTCCTCAGCAAGCGGCGCCAGCACAACAGCAGGATTGATCACCTGCGCGCGCCATTGCGTCACCCACCACGCCGATTGCAGCCCTGCGACCTGCACCAGCAACGCTGCACTCTGATTGACCAGCAGCGGCAGCCACAAGGACTGCGGGGAGAACAGCCCGACAAAAAACGCCAGCACCCACCCTGCCCCGGCCAATCCGCCGAGACCGATCGCCCAGCGTCGCAGGCGTCGGCTTTGCACGGCTGCCTGCTGAAAGCGCGGCAGTCCGGTCACTTGCGTGCCTTCTTCGTCCAGATCGACTTGCATATCACCCCAAATTCATTGGCTCACACCTGTATTTCGTTACGATATAACGAAATAGGTGAAATATTCGTACACAATCACGCTTATTCAAAGATGCCCAACCTGTCGCTTGCCTGAAGCCTTGACCGAAATGTGGAGAAACGCACATATTACGCTCGTAATTTTCATCCGGAACTACTTTTAGCGATCCGCATCCATCAAACAGGAGCAAGCGCATGAGCAACTATGACGTGGTGATTCTGGGCGGCGGCCCCGGTGGCTATAACGCAGCAATTCGCGCCGGCCAGTTGGGCCTCAAGGCCGCTTGCGTGGAAGGCCGGGCAACGCTCGGCGGCACCTGCCTGAACGTCGGTTGCATGCCGTCAAAAGCGCTGTTGCATGCCTCGGAGCTGTACGACGCGGCGATGGGTGCGGAATTCGCCAACCTCGGCATTGAGGTCAAACCGACGTTGAACCTCACGCAAATGATGAAACAGAAAGATGAGAGCGTGGCCGGCCTGACCAAAGGCATCGAGTTTCTGTTTCGCAAAAACAAAGTCGAGTGGATCAAGGGCTGGGGCCACATCGACGGCCCCGGCAAGGTCACAGTGACCGACGATCAGGGTGGCAAAGTCGAGCTGACCGCCAAGGACATCATCATCGCCACCGGTTCCGAGCCCACTCCCCTGCCCGGCGTCGAGATCGACAATAAACGCATCCTTGATTCGACCGGTGCGCTGTCCCTCAGCGAAGTGCCCAAGCACTTGGTGGTCATCGGCGCCGGCGTCATCGGCCTCGAATTGGGCTCGGTATGGCGGCGGCTGGGCGCGCAGGTCACCGTGGTCGAATACCTTGATCGCATCTGTCCGGGCGTCGATGGCGAGGCCGGAAAGACCCTGCAACGCTCGCTGAGCAAACAAGGCATCGCCTTCAAGCTGAGTTCGAAAGTCACCAGCGCCACGTCTTCCGCAAGCGGTGTGCAACTCAGCGTTGAGCCGGCCGCTGGCGGCACTGCCGAGTTGCTTGAAGCCGATTACGTGCTGGTCGCTATCGGACGTCGCCCGTACACCCAGGGCCTCGGTCTGGAAAACGTCGGCCTGAGTACCGACAAACGCGGCATGCTCGCCAACAAACAGCACCGCACCGAAGCCGCCGGGGTCTGGGTGATCGGCGACGTCACGTCCGGGCCGATGCTCGCGCACAAGGCTGAAGACGAAGCGATGGCCTGCGTCGAGCAGATCCATGGCAAGGCTGGCGAGGTCAATTACGACCTGATCCCCAACGTGATCTACACCCGACCGGAACTGGCCAGCGTCGGCAAGACTGAAGAACAGCTCAAGGCTGAAGGCCGTGCCTACAAGGTCGGCAAGTTTCCGTTCACCGCCAACAGCCGGGCGAAGATCAACCATGAGACCGAGGGGTTCGCCAAAGTCCTCGCTGATGAGCGCACCGATGAAGTCCTCGGCGTGCACCTGGTCGGCCCGAGCGTGAGTGAAATGATTGGCGAGTTTTGTGTGGCGATGGAGTTCAGTGCTTCGGCCGAGGACATTGCTTTGACTTGCCATCCGCATCCAACAAGATCAGAGGCGTTGCGCCAGGCGGCGATGAATGTCGAGGGGATGGCGACGCAGATGTAGGCAGGAAATACATCAGGTGACTGGACGTCCGCTATCGCGAGCAGGCTCACTCCTACAGTTGACCGAGTTCTTCAGAAACACCGCGATCAATGTAGGAGTGAGCCTGCTCGCGATTGGGGACACCTCGGTCTCAGGCAGGAAGATGCCCCAACGGCAACGCCCCCGGCGTCTTCACCGTATGAATCGCAAAATTGCTGCGAATATCGCTCACCCCCGGTAGTTTCAACAGGCAGCCGCTGAGAAAACGGTCATACGCACGCAAATCCGGCACCACCACTTGCAACAGAAAATCCGACTCGCCCGAGACCAGAAACGCTGAAATCACCTCCGGCAGCGCCGTCACCGCGGTGTAAAACGCCTCGGCCTGTGCATCGTTGTGGCGCTCGACCTTGACCCCGACAAACACCGTCAGCCCCAGGCCGACCTCATCACGATCGAGATTGGCCTGATAACCGCGAATCACCCCGGCCTCTTCAAGCATCCGCACCCGGCGCAGACACGGTGAGGCCGACAAGCCGATTTCGTCCGCCAGCTCGACATTGCTCAGCCGCCCGTTACGTTGCAGGGCCGCGAGAATCTTGCGATCAAAGGCGTCGAGTTTCATGTTTGGTAGATCCTGATAGTCGGGATGTTGAAAACCAGCAGGTTATGCCAAAGCAACAGGCTTTTGAAGCGGACTACGCAAGCACCTGCCCCACCCTTCGGCCCTAGACTTGGCTCACCGAATCGACAACGAAAGGGGTGTAGCGTGGCGAGTCTCTGGCTGTTTTTCCTGGCATTGGCCGTGGTCTATCTGTTGCCCGGCCCGGACATGATCCTGCTGTTGCAAACCGGTGCCCGCCAGGGACGCGGCGCGGCACTGGCCACGGCCATCGGCCTGGGAGTTGCCCGCGGTTGTCACGTGGCCTTGGCGGCGCTGGGGCTGGCGGCGCTGTTCAAAGCGGCGCCGTGGACATTCGAAGTGGTGCGATTGGCGGGGGCGGCGTATCTGTTGTGGATCGGCATTCAATGCCTGCGCAGCAGCCTGCTGCCGAACCTGAATGCTGGCGAGCCTGGCGATTCCCGCGGGCAATGGCGCGAAGCCGTCCGACGCGGTTTGCTGACTAATCTGCTCAATCCCAAAGCGTTGTTGTTCTGTTCGGTGTTGCTGCCGCAATTCATCGTCAATGATGGTGCGCCGGTGCTAAGTCAGTTTGCCGTGCTTGGCACGCTGCTGGTCGGCGTCGGCCTGCTGTTCGACAGCGCTTACGCGCTGACCGGCGCCGCGCTGGGCCGTTGGCTGCAACACAGTCCAACGGCCCAACGCGTACAACAATGGCTGTTCGGCAGCCTGTTGATCGGTTTCGCCGTGCGCCTGACGTTCGTCCAGCAGGCTTAGCCTTTGCGGACCTTGCGCTGGCGACGGCTGATCAACAGCAACGCAGCACCCGCGACCAGCACAATCGCGCCGATCTGCACCGGCCATTTGTACGGCCGCAGCGACGAGCGCACAGCATCGGTTACCTGAGTGACATAACGCTTGTCGGCGTTTTCGAAATCCGGGTACGGGCACTGATTACCGAAATCCACGGCCCACGGTACGAACGGGCCTTCCTTGATGTAGCGCTGATACAGCGCGCTCTGATCTTCCAGGCTGCTGTTCCAGCCAGCAGCGTTGCACAGCACGGCGGCAAACGCCTGACTGGTGTGCGGCAGATTGTCAGCGGCGCGCCCGGCCAGCTCAGTGGCAACAAAACGGTAGTGATAGCGCTGATCCGGTTTCGCTTCGCTGGCGGCCTGACGCTGCACTTCGGCTTCGCTGACCAGCGGGCCGACTTTCAGCTCAGCGCTTTCCAGGCTGTAGTTGCCACCGAACGTGGCGTAGTCCGGCGCCATCTCGTAACCGAGAATGTCCATGCCCCACTCGCGAGCCGTCCACGCGGCGTTGTACAGCGCACTGGCGCGTTTGGTCGGCCACCACGAAGCATCGGCCTTCAGCCGTTGTTCGCCGTAGAGTCGGGCCTTGTTTTGCAGGTCGGGATTGTCGAAATAAGCGACCGCATCAGCGTAATGCCCTTCGCGCAGCAAGCGCCGACCGAGCAGATTGCGCAGGCTGGCGGCAACCGGCAGCGGCACGTAGTTGTCGCGCTCCTGCTGGGTCAACGCCGGCGGCGCCGGGACGTTGTCATCGACGTACTTTTGCAGTTCTTCGACCGTCAGCACGCGCTCGGCCACGCTCGCGGCATCGAACCAATAGACACTGTTGCTGCGATACAACTGCACGAACGCTTGCAGATACTCGCCGCGCTGCAAGGCGAGAATCGCACTTTCGCCCTCGACCCGGCACTTCGGCTGAACGGCTTCATACGCCCAGTCCGGTGTGCGCCGGTAACCCCAGTCTTCGCTCTGCGGGAAGGCCTGCGCGGCTTTCGAATAGGCGGCGGCCGCGGCATTTTTATCGCCGTCACGCACCGCCAGCTTCGCCCGTAGCCACCACGCCAGGCCGCCGTCACCGGCATTTTCAAGGAAGGCTTTGGCGCCAGCGTAATCGCCCTGTTGATAACTCATCGCCGCCAGACGATCAGCATTGTCGAGGCTGCCACGGGTGCTGTTTTGCAGCAGCTTGACCAGTTTCTTCTCGTTCGGCGGCTCATCGCCAAACGACCAGCCCTGGCGGCTGACCAGCGATGCCGTGACCAGTTGCTGCACGGCTTTGTGCTGCAGCAAATCGGCGAGTCTGGCCTCGGGCAACTCCGCCAGTTCATTCATCAATTGCTTGAGCGAGGTGTAACCCACGGCAGAACCGTGCAGATTCTGTGCTTCATACAATTCGATGGCGCCGTTCCAGTCGCCCGCCGAGCGTAACACCCGCGCCTCTTCACCGAGGCTCGCAACACCCAACTCCAGCGGATCGCTGAAACCGTCGATGCTCAGTTGCCGAGCCTGGCGGAACGCATCACGCGATTGCTCCAGCGCCTCGACCGCAGCCCCGCCTTCGCTGCTCATGGCAAACCAGGTACGGCCCAGCGAATACGCCGCCCAGGTGCTGCGCAACGGACGCTGATCTGCCGGCAGCGCCAGCAGCTTGTTGAAATACTCGACAGCGAGTTGATGATCGCCCGTGGCAAACGCCACCGCACCGGCCACGTAAAAACGGATTTCCGCCGGCAGACTGGCGCCCTGCGCCTCGACCTGTTGGGCATCGGTCAGACCGCGCAGTTGTTTGACCAACGCTTGCTGCTCGGCGCTCAGTCCGGCCTGTTCGGCCTTCTCCCGGGCCTCGGCGGCCGCGTTTTCTTCACCGTACATATCGTTGGGATTGTGCGTCGCCGCAGTGACATTCTTCAGCCCGGCGATGGTCTTGCCGAGCCGGCTGAGCTCGAAGTTGAAGTTGCCCTCAGGCAGATCCGCGAGGGTCTGCCCGCGATTATCGAGCAGGCGCATGGGGAAATCCGGCCCGCAGGCGAACGCCGAACCCAGCGGCAGGCAGAGGCTCAGGCAGAGCAGATGGCGGGGCCAGTTACGGGTCAACATGCGAACCTCCTTGATCAATATTTGCGCAACGCGCCCAACCGATGGCGCGTTGTCCGCCCGTCGGCAATCGGCCGTCGCGCAGGCGGGTGAAGGTAAGCAGATCCGGGCTTTGTTGCAACGAGTAACCGGCGAGCGCATCGGCGCCTTCACAGCTTTGCGCCTTGAGGGTGATTCGCGCAGGCCAGGCACTGTCGAGGTTGCCGGGGTTGTCGAGTCTGATGTCGTAGAGACCGTCGTGTTCGCTCAACGTCACGCCGAGCTGACTGCTGAGTTGATCACCCCGGGCCACCGCACGCAGGGTGGTCAGACTCCAGGCGCGGCGGTCATTGGCCAGCGGCAGGCGAAACCAGATCAGACCAGCCAGATGCGCGGGCGGGTCTGCGCGCAATGCCTGACCGAGCTGGCTCAGTTGCAGCGGATCAGCCAGCAGTTCCCGGCGTTGCCCGCCTCGTTCAAGTTGCACTTCGCTTTCCACCACCGGCGCCCCGCCGTCATCGGGCAACAGCGCAACGCCGTAAGCCGGCAGCGCCAGATAGAACGGTTTATCAGTGATGCGCGCCCAGGCCTTGGCCCACTTCAACGCCTGATCAGGATCGAACAAACCGCGACGCGGATCACTGACCGCATGCACTTGCAGCACGCTGCTGTCGACGGTTTGCAGAAGTTCGGGCAATTGCGCACTGCCGAGCCAGGCCGGCAGTGCCGTGATGCTCAAGGGCAGATTCGTCGGTAAGGCCGAGCGCAGATGTCTGAGAAATTCAGCGTACGCCGGTAACCGCGCATTGCCCGCGTCGTGATCGATTTCGACGCCGTTCAATGTCAGGCCTTGTGTTTGCCAATCGGCGAGCACCTGCAGAATCTGCGCGGTAACCTGATCCTGATCCAGCGACTTGAGCTGGCCGTCGAGACGAATCACGGCTATCAATGGACGGCCATCGGCTTTCAATAATTGCGCATTGATCCGCGCGCGGCTCCATCCGGCATTGGGAAAGGCTTGCAGTGCGAGGACGCGTAACGTCGAGAAATCCTGGCGACTGTCATGCAGCGCCGCCTCGTGGGCCGGCGTCCATTGGCGTTGCCAGATGTAAAATTGTTGGTCGAGGGGTGGCGCGTCTTGCTGCTTGCAACCCACAAGCAAGATGCCCAAGAACAGACCCACAATAAATCGCATACCTTCCAACCCCTGACACCACAAGGCTGCAAGGGTACACAAAACCCTGTAGGAGCTGTCGAGTGAAACGAGGCTGCGATCTTTTGACCTTGTTTTTCAGGATCAAGATCAAAAGATCGCAGCGTGCCGCAGCTCCTACAGGGGTGCGGCGGGTTTGCGGGCGATGATGACTTGGCTCTTCGCAACCACCGCGTCCAGCGCCTGTTTGATCTGCGCACCGCGCGGCGAGTCCAGCACGGCTTGCCAGGTGTCGGCCCAGTGATTGAGCAGCGGATGATCCGGGTTGCTGAAATCGACCTTGGCTTCCCAGAACAGCAGCATCCACATCGACCAGTAAAAACCGTACTGGCTGTGGCTGACGATCTCCAGCCCGGCCTCGCTGACCAGCGCCTTGAACTGCTCTTCGCTGATGATGCGAATGTGATTGGGCTTCTGGAAATACTCGGCCGCGGCAATGTCTTTCTGCAGGTCTTCGGAGCTTGGGTGCGGCACGCTCAGCAAGTACAAGGCACCCGGTTTGCCGACACGCACCAGTTCGGCGAGGAACTGCGCCGGATCATCGACGTGCTCGATGACTTCGGTGGAGACCACGCGCGTTGCGGTGCCGTCGGCGATCGGCAACGGATTGCAATCGGTGACGTGGCATTCGATGTCCCGTGCCGGCGTATCGCTCAGGCGCTGACGAGTCGCTTCGACCTTGGCACCGTCGATGTCGGCGATGATGATCTTCGCCCCGCGCATGCCGCAAAAATGCACGTTGCCGCCATCACCGCAGCCGACATCAAGCAGGGTGTCATCGGCAGACACCACAAAGCCTTTGAACAGCTCGTTGGTTTCCTGGTTGAACCAGCCGCTGAGCTTGGCATCGTACAGGCCGAGCATGTACGGATCGACCTTGCTGGCGACCGGTTCCACTGCCTGCGTGGGCGCCGGTGCTGGCGTCGCCGCCGTGAGTTTCTTCAGTAGGCTCAGCATGAGGTGGCTCCGGAGGATGGGACGGTGGATCGGGACGTACCGAGGCGTCGCACGAGCGCGGCACCACGGTCGCGCATGGGCATTTCGACCAAGCGGTAATTGAGTTCGCTGAGCAACACGATCAGGCCGAAAGCGATCAGCAGCGTCAGCACCGGGTGGCCGGCAGGGCTGGAGAGACCGGCGCCCTGCAGGCGAAAGATCAGCTCACGCACCAATTGATAAGCGGGTATGTGAATCAGGTAGATGCCGTAGGACCGGCTGCCGACCCACCCCAGCAGCCGCTGCATCGCGCCAGCGGGCATCAGGTAATTGCAGTTATACGATGCGATCCACACCAGTATTGCGCTCAGTACAGCGATTGAACCGATGCGGTACCAGGCAAACGTGAAGCGATCGGTGGCCATGAAACTCAACAGTGCGCCGATCAGCATCAACGCCGAAATCCCGACCCATGGCCGATCGAGAAAATTCGGCCGCCAACGCTGATAACTCGGCTGCGCACTCCACATCGCCAGCAACACACCGAGGGCCAGCGCATCCGTACGCACCACCATCAGCAACGGCGTACGCAGGGTGAAAATCTGCACCGCGACCAGCGCCAGCAATGCCCAGACCAGATGTTTGCGAAAGAGCAGAATCAGCAGCGGGAACAGCAGATAGAACTGCTCCTCCAGTGCCAGGCTCCAGTAGACGAAACTGCTGCCGTACTCGTAGCGAAAGAAGCTGTCGGCAAAACGGAAGTTGGCGTACTGCAACACCCCGGCCAGCGTCGCTTGCAGGTTGGCCGACAACGTACCGAACGCCCCAGAACGATTGAGAAACACGCACGCCAGCAACATCAGCGCCAGCCATAGCCAGGCCGACGGCAATAACCGGAAAACCCGGCGAAGCCAGAAATTGCGCGTCTGCTGCCAGTATTCCTGGCGGGTTGTACAGCCTTGCAGCGCCGGGATCAGGCTTCGGGCAATGACAAACCCGGAGATGGCGAAAAACAGATCGACGCCCCACCACGGCTGCGCCCAGGCATGGATCTTTTCCAGCGACGGCACGACATCGGTGAACAGGCTCCCCTGCAGGTGATGGAACAGCACGCCCAGTACGGCAACTGCGCGCAGCACTTCAATGTCCATGATCCGTTTGCCGCTCATGGTGCCTCCCCCACAACCGCTGGCTTGCGGGCGATGATCACCTGGCTCTTGGGCATGAAGCGGTCAAGCGTCTGCTTGATCGCCAGCCCGCCCGGCTGAGCGAGCAGGTCCTGCCAGGTCTTGGCCCAGCTCTCCATCAATGGCATGAAGGGCTCCTGAATCCGGTCACGTACCGCACCGCCCGGGTCACGCCCGGCAGCCCGTTCGCCGGCCCAGAAAAAGATCATGCCCATCACCCAGAAGAATCCGCTGGCCTGACGATGTTCGATCACCAGACCGGCATCTTCTACCAGCGCAGCGAAGCGCTCCGGGGTGAAAATCTGCACATGATTGGGCGACTGATAGTAACTGTCCGGGGCGATGCCTTTTTGCAGGTGTTCGCCCGTCGGTGCCGGCACGCTGAACAGATACTGCGCACCCGGGCGCCCCATGCGCACCAGTTCGGCCATGAACGGTTGCGGCTGGTCAATGTGCTCCAGCACTTCCATGCACACCACTTTACTGGCGCAGCCGTCAGCCAGTGGCAGCGGCAGGCTATTGCTGACCAGCCCCAGACTGGCTTTGCCGCTTTGCGCTTCGACCTGCCGTGCGAGCTCGCGCACCTTGGCGTGTTCGCTGTCGGTAAAAATCACCGAAGCACCCTGACGCACAGCAAACAGTGTCGCCACGCCTTCGCCGCAACCGACATCCAGCAACGTATCGTCAGCGCTGATCGCAAAGCCCTTGAGCAACTCGCCGCTGTCATTCAAGAACCAACCGTCGAGCACGGCGTCATGTAAACCGACGTCGCGAGGCGACACCTTGGCCAACGGTGCCGACAGCGGTTGCGCGGCACGCGTCGGGCGCCATCGCGCGAGCAGACGCCGGATCATGCGAGCGTGACTTGCGCAGGCAACGTTCCGCGGGCTTGCAGTGGCTGCGCAAAAAAATCGCGCAATCTCTGCTCGGTGCTGGCCTGGCTGCAGAATCGCTGCAGACTGCGAATCGCCTCGGCGGACATCGCGGCGTAACGCTGCTCATCGGTTTTTGCCACGTCATAGCTGGCGCGATACGCCAGACACAGCGAATCCCAGTCGGTGATGTAACGCATCGTGCGATAGGCCGCACGCGGGTCATGAGGCCAGGCGGTGAGCTCTTCGGTGAAGTCGACGATAAATGCATTATCGCTGCTCACATAATCGGCCATTGCGGTGTTCAACGGCGCAATCGCCGGTTTGCCGCAAGACATGAACTCCATCAGCGGCAGGCACTGTCCTTCACCGTAAGAACTGTTGACCACGTAGCTGGTGGCCTGCACCAGGGCTTCGTAATCGGCATCCGCCAGATAGCCATGGATCAGCACGATCCGGCACTGGAACGACTGGTTCTTGTACAAGTGATGCAGCATGTCGCTCAGCGCATCGGCGATGTCATGGTGGGTCAGCTTGAGCACCAGGGTGACATCGCTGATGTCGCGAAACGTGGTGCAGAACGCGCTGACCATATCCTGCCAATTCTTGCGGCCGTCGTAAGGATTGAACACCGAGGTGTAGACCACGCCCTCCAGTTGCAATTGGCAATCCTGCGGCGGTCCTGCGAAGGACATCGGCGTGCCTTCGCGCAATCGTGGCGGGCCATAAGGCCGCAAGTCCGTGCGACGACTGTCGATCAGCAATCCACGCAGGTTCAGCGTCACAAGGTCAACCACCGGACGCTTGGCCAATTGCTCGCCGCGAGCGGCAAAGCGATCCCACACCGGAGCCGGGATCGCGCAGATCGGATAGTCCGCCCCCATCACGTCGCGCACCGCGTTCACTGTGAATGTCGAATGCGTAATCGCCCGGCCACACGCCTGCAGCACCACACGCCAATCGTGACGGGATTCGCCCTGCCAGCTTTCAGTCGGGATGGTGCTGAATTCCCAGGCGAACACCGGGATGGTCGGGCATGCGTAATGGATGGGCGTGCGATGCGGCGGCGAGAACGACAGGAAGACGCAATCCTCGCCCCGGCTCAAGCAGTCGAAATACAAGCGATCAACCAGCTCGTCAGGGTGGCTGACTTCGATGACCTGACCGAGTCGCTCCAGCACCGGGCGGAATTCCTTGAGCACGAAGTAATAGCTGTACTCCGGGCGTCCGAGGTTCTGCTGGATGTTGCTCTTGTTGGTTTCCGAATGAATGATGATCAGCATGAGGCCGCTCCGGTCTCGACCGCCAGCGAGGTGATCGCGCGATTGGCCTCCAGGCCGAAAAACGCCGCCACACGCTGCTGCAGCGGCGCGAATCCACAGTATTCACGCATGCGTTCATTGGCGGCAATGGCCATCGCCTGGTAAGCCTGCGGGTGGTTTTTGGCCATGGCGTAGCTGTCCTCATAGGCGGCTTTCAACGAGCCCCAGTCAGGGCGATGGCGCAGGGTGCGGTAGAGGATCCGCACATCTTCCGGCCAGATGGTCGGCTCGCGACTGGACTTGACGATGAAGCCGACACGTTCGTCGATGTAATCGCGCATTGCCGTGTGATCCGGCGCGATCACCGGCCGAGCGCACGACATGAACTCCATCAGCGGCAGGCACAAACCTTCGCAGCGTGACGCGTTGACGTAGAAACTGGCGGCGCCATACAACCGGGCAAACTCCTCGTCTTCCAGGTAGCCATGCAGGACCACGACCCGACAGGCAAAGGGCGATAGCTGCGAGAGCAGCGTAATGAGATGAACGTAGTAGCTCGACAGGTCGTTCTGGGTGATTTTCAGCACCAGTGTCGCGTCTTCGACATCACGCATGGCCCAACAGAACGCAGTGATCAGGTGGTGCCAGTTCTTGCGCCCGTCCTCGGGGTTGAACACGCTGACGTATACCACGCCACTGACGTCGATCCGGGCATTTTCACGGGTGTCCGGCAACAACGCTTGCGGATGCTCAATCAGCTCCGGCACCTCACTCTCGGCTGCAGCCGATGGCACTGGCTCGGACAACTCGGGTCGGTTCTCGCGGCTGGCAGCCGGCAGCAAATCACTGACGGCTTCGCGATACCACAGCCGCAGATTGTGCTTGAGCAAAAACAGCGTTCGATGCTGCGAAGGCGTCGCGACGGCTTTGTAGCCTTCGTACAAATAATGCTTGGTGATGAACGCACGCCGACGCAAGGTCAGTGGCGGTGGCGATTCTGGCGTCGGCTCCGGTACTTCCTCGACAGGGCTCGGCGTCAGCGCTTCCTGTTCATTGAGTATCGGTGCGATCAAGCCATCAGCCGACAGTCCCAGCGCGCGGCTGTCGATGATGCAGCCCTTGATCTGCAACGTGGTGCCGGGGTTTACCGGGACACTCGGGTAGTCTCGACGTACCTGAGCGAAGCGTTCCCACAGCGGTGTGGGCAATACCAGTACGGGGAAATCTTCACCCAGGCTGCGACGTATCGCCTGCGCCGTGTGGGTCGACAACGTAATCACCCGGCCATGGCGCGCCAGTGTCTGGCGCCAGTCCTGGCGCACATCGTTGTCAGCGCATTCGGAGGGGATCGAGTCATATTCCCAGGCAATCACACACACCATCGGGCATTGCAGGCCGATCGGGGTTTTATGTGGCGGCGCAAACGAAAGGAACAGACATTCCTGACCGTCCTGAAGCAACTGCAGATACAGCGGGTCAACTTCAGCGACCGACGCCACAACATGCACTCGGCCGAGGCTTTCCAGCACCGGGCGATACGCCTTGAGCACAAAGTAATAGCTGTATTCGGCACGCCCGAGGCTCTGGCTGATGGAGCGCTCGTTGACGTCCGAGTAAAGAATGAAATTCATGGCATCCCACGATGAAGCAGCCGTCCCGGCAACCTCATGCTATGACGACCGGGCGTTGGATCAAGTCGGCATCGCCGCTGCTTGTCCATCATCCTCAGGCACGTCTTCGTTCTTGTTTTAGTGGTTGGTTTCACCCTGTTGCGCTATACCCACGGCGGACCTGGGGGAATGGCGACGAGGGCCATTCTAAACACATCCTTCAAGGATCCGGGAACCGCCCGACGAGAATAAATCGGACTACGCTGACGAGAACTGACCGGTCACGGTTTGGCCTGTTGAAATTGCTGCGCAATTGGCACAGATTGGTAACAAACAACTACAACAACTGACTTCGCCCGTCTTTCACCCGGTTTTTCCTTCGGTCTGACAGACCTCTCCTTAAAGCCTGTGAGAAAGTGGCGCAAGTTCAAGACCAAGGGGTCGCTGTTTGAAAAAGCGTCTGTTCGTCACGGGTCTCAGTGGATTCGTGGGACAACATATTCAGTCGCGTCTGGCATTGCCTGATTCGTCGTGGGAGCTGCTGCCTGCCGCATCGCCCTACGACCTCACGAAGGCTGACAGCCTCACCGGTCTGTGGCCGCAAATGCCCGACGCGGTGATTCACCTGGCCGGGCAGACCTTCGTCCCGGAAGCCTTCCGTGATCCGGCGCGCACCTTCGACATCAATCTTTTCGGCACCCTCAATCTGCTGCAAGCACTCAAGACACGTGGCTTTGCCGGCACCTTCCTCTACGTCAGCTCCGGCGATGTCTACGGTCAAGTCGGCGAAAGCGATCTGCCGATCAGCGAACAACAGCCGCCCTGCCCGCGCAATCCTTACGCGGTGAGCAAACTCTCGGCAGAATTTCTCAGCCTGCAATGGGGCCTGAGTGAAGGCTGGCCGGTGTTGGTGGCGCGTCCGTTCAACCACATCGGCAGCGGCCAGAAAGACAGCTTTGTCATCGCCAGTGCCGCCCGCCAGATAAGTCGCATCAAACAGGGCCTTCAAGCACCGCAACTGGAGGTTGGCGACATCGACGTGACGCGAGATTTCCTCGATGTCGGCGATGTGATCTCGGCCTACTTCGCGCTGCTGGAAAAAGGCACACCCGGACAGGTCTACAACATCTGCTCGGGCCGCGAGCAAAGCATCCGCAGCCTGATCGAGCAGCTCGGCGATCTGGCTGAAGTCGAGATGCAACTGGTGCAAGACCCCGCGCGCATGCGGCGCGCCGATCAGCGTCGCGTTTGTGGCAGCCACAACAGGCTGACCCAGACCACAGGATGGACGCCTGAAATCACCACACAACAATCCCTGCGGGCGATCCTGTCCGACTGGGAGACGCGAGTACGACAAGAATGACAAAAAGTGCACTGATCACAGGGATCACCGGCCAGGACGGCGCGTATCTGGCCAAGCTGTTGCTCGACAAGGGCTACAAGGTTCACGGCCTCGTCGCACGGCGCAGCAGCGATTCGCGCTGGCGCCTGCGCGAGATGGGCGTCGAAGCCGACATCGTCTATCTGGACGGTGACATGGCCGACGCCTGCTCGGTACAGCGTGCAGTCATCAAGTCGGCGCCGGACGAGGTCTATAACCTCGCCGCGCAAAGCTTCGTCGCCGCCTCGTGGGATCAACCGGTGACCACCGGTATCGTCGATGGCCTGGGTGTTACTCACTTGCTCGAAGCGATCCGTCAGTTCAGTCCGCACACACGCTTTTATCAGGCCTCGACCAGCGAAATGTTCGGCTTGATCCAGGCTGAGCAGCAGGATGAAAACACCCCGTTCTACCCGCGCAGCCCTTACGGCGTGGCCAAGCTCTACGGTCACTGGATCACTGTCAACTACCGCGAAAGCTTCAACCTGCACGCCAGCAGCGGCATTCTCTTCAACCACGAATCGCCGCTGCGTGGCATCGAGTTCGTGACGCGCAAGGTCACCGATGCCGCCGCACGCATCAAGCAAGGCAAACAGCAGGAGCTGGCCTTGGGCAACATCGATGCGAAACGCGACTGGGGTTTTGCCGGCGACTACGTCGAAGCCATGTGGCTGATGCTGCAACAGGACAAGCCTGACGATTTTGTGGTCGCCACCGGCGTCACCACCACGGTGCGCGAGATGTGCCGCATCGCCTTCGATCACGTCGGCCTCAACTATCGTGACTACGTGAAAATCGACCCGGCATTCTTCCGCCCGGCCGAAGTCGAAGTGCTGCTCGGCAATCCGGCCAAGGCTCAGCGCGTGCTGGGCTGGAAGCCGAAAACTGACCTGGATACCTTGATCCGCATGATGATGGATGCGGACATGAAACGCGTCGCCAAGGAGTAGGCCATGCTGATCCCCGTGATTCTGTCCGGCGGTGCCGGCACCCGTTTATGGCCGGTGTCCCGCGAGGGCCATCCCAAGCCGTTCATGACCCTGCCCGACGGCCAGTCGCTGCTGGGCAAGACCTATCAGCGTGCTGCCGCGTTGCTGGACGGCTGGGGCGATATCGTCACGGTGACCAACCGCGAGTACTACTTCCAGAGCAAGGATCACTATTGCGCCGCGCACGTGTCGCGCCATCGCGGGCACTTTCTGCTCGAGCCGACCGGCCGCAACACTGCTCCGGCCATCGCTGCGGCGGCGTTGTCGTTGCAAGCATTGCATGGTGATGACGCGATCATGGTGGTGATGCCCGCCGACCATTTGATCGTCAATCAGGACGCGCTGAAAACCGCCGTCGAGCACGCGGTCAATCTGGCCAAAGACGGTTATCTGGTGACCTTCGGTGTGACGCCGACCGCCCCGGAAACCGGCTTCGGCTACATCGAGACCGGCGCCCCGCTGGACGCCAGAGGCGCGGCGAAAGTGCAGCGTTTCGTCGAGAAACCCGACCTGCAAACCGCCACGGATTATCTGGAAAGCGGCAATTTCCTGTGGAACTCAGGGATGTTCTGCTTCACCACCGCAAGTGTGCTGGCCGAGTTGCAACTGCATGCGCCGCAGTTGCTGGAACAGACCCGCGCCTGCATGGCGGCAAGCGCCCCGCTGGAAACTGTCGGCTGCCTGCAACAGGAACTGTCGCCAGCGCTGTTCGCCGAGATCACCGACATCTCCATCGACTACGCGTTGATGGAGCGCTCGGAAAAAGTCGTCGTGGTACCCGCCGGTTTCGACTGGAGCGATATCGGTTCCTGGGGCGCCGTCGCGGCTCTGGTACCGGCCGATGCCGATAACAACCGTGCCAGCGGCGAAGCGATTTTCATCGACAGCCACAATAACTTCGTCCAAAGCGAAGGTCGGCTGGTAGCTGCCGTCGGCGTCGACAATCTGATCGTCATCGACACCGCCGACGCCGTACTGGTCGCTCACGCTGATCGCGCGCAGGACGTACGACGGGTGGCCAAGCAACTCAAGGACAAATCCCACGAAGCCTACCGCCTGCACCGTACCGTGAGTCGGCCATGGGGCACCTACACCGTGCTTGAGGAAGGCCCGCGCTTCAAGATCAAGCGCATCGTGGTCAAACCCGGCGGCAAGCTCTCTCTGCAAATGCACCATCACCGCAACGAACACTGGGTGGTGGTCGAAGGCATGGCCAAGGTCACCAACAACGGTACCGGCACCCATCTGGTGGCGAAAAACGAATCGACGTTCATCGCTGCCGGCCACCGCCATCGCCTGGAAAACCCCGGCGTGATCGATCTGGTGATCATCGAAGTACAAAGCGGCGAATACCTGGGAGAGGACGACATCGTTCGCTTCGAAGACCAATATGGCAGGACGGTTTGAATGCTGCTTTCCCTGTACCGCTCAATGCGCAGTTATCGCGGATTCATCCTCGGTAGCGTCAAGCGGGAGTTTCAATCGCGTTATCGCAACTCGTTGTTCGGCGCGCTGTGGACGGTACTCAACCCGTTGTCGATGATCGTTGTGTACACGGTGATCTTTTCCCAGATCATGCGCGCGCGGCTGCCGGGTGTTGATGACGGCCTGGCCTATAGCGTCTACCTGTGTGCAGGCCTGCTGACCTGGGGACTGTTCGCCGAAATCACCTCGCGCAGCCAGAGCATGTTTCTGGAAAACGCCAATCTGCTGAAGAAAATCAGCTTCCCGCGCATTTGCCTGCCAGTGATAACCCTGCTCAACGCCGGGATCAACTTTGCGATCATTCTGGCGCTGTTTTTCGGCTTTCTGCTGATCAGCGGGCGCCTGCCCGGCATGGCGTTGCTGGCGTTGATCCCGCTGCTGATCCTGCAGATGATCTTTGCCGCCGGGCTGGGCATGTTGCTCGGCATTCTCAATGTGTTCTTTCGCGATGTCGGGCAGATGTTCGGCATCTGCCTGCAGTTCTGGTTCTGGCTGACGCCCATCGTTTACCCGTTGTCGATCCTGCCGTCAGGCATCCAGCACGTCATCAGCCTGAACCCGATGACGGCACTGATGACCAGCTACCAGAACGTGTTCCTCTACAACCAATGGCCGCAGTGGTCGTCACTGACACCGCTGCTGATCATCGGCGTGCTGCTCTGCGCCATGGCGCTGTGTCTGTTCCGTCAGCGTGTCGGTGAAATGGTGGACGAACTCTGATGGGACACATACGCGTCACTGGCCTGGCCAAAGCCTATAAACAGTACCCGAATCGCTGGAGTCGCCTGCTGGAATGGCTGGTGCCGTTCTCCCCGAACCGCCACCACCTGCACTGGGTCTTGCAAGACGTCAATTTCGAGATCAGCCCCGGTGAAGCCGTTGGCATCGTCGGCGTCAACGGCGCGGGCAAAAGCACCCTGCTGAAGATGATCACCGGCACCACCCAACCGACCTGTGGACAGATCCATCTGCAAGGCCGCGTGGCCGCGTTGCTGGAATTGGGCATGGGTTTTCACCCGGACTTTACCGGTCGGCAGAACGCTGTCATGGCCGGTCAATTGCTGGGGATGCAGGTCGAAGAGATCGAAGCGTTGATGCCGCAAATCGAAAGTTTTGCCGAAATCGGCGAAGCCATCGATCAACCGGTGCGCACCTATTCCAGCGGCATGCAGATGCGCCTGGCATTCAGCGTCGCGACTGCGCGGCGTCCGGATATCCTGATCGTCGACGAAGCTCTGTCAGTGGGCGATGCGTATTTCCAGCATAAAAGTTTCGAGCGTATCCGCAGCTTCCGCAAAGCCGGCACTACCCTGCTGATCGTGTCCCATGACCGCTCGGCCATTCAATCGATCTGCGACACCGCGATTCTCCTGGAGAACGGCCGTCTGGCCATGCGTGGCAAGCCCGAAGAGGTCATGGACTACTACAACGCCATGCTCGCTCAGCGCGAAGGCCAGACGGTACGTCAAGAAATGCTCGCCAACGGTCAGGTACAAACCATTTCCGGCACTGGTGAAGCCGCGATTCTCAGCGTGCGCCTGCTCGATGCGCAGGGCCGCAGCCTTGAAGTCGCGGAGGTCGGTCAGCCTGTGGTGCTGGAAGTGCAGACCGAAATTCGTGAAGACATCGAGCGGCTGATTCTCGGCTTCATGATCAAGGATCGTCTGGGCCAGGCCATTTATGGCATCAACACCCATCGCCTCGACAAAGCGATTACCGAGCTGAGTGCCGGCGAACGCGTGACCTTTCGCTTCGCTTTCGACATGCGTCTGGGCAAGGGTAACTACTCGGTGGCGTTGAGCCTGTCACGTCTGGACTCGCACCTGGATCGCAACTTCGAGTGGCGCGACTATGGTTTGATCTTCCACGTGATCAACAATCGCCAGGAAGACTTTGTCGGCTGCTCCTGGTTGCAAGCCCGGACCGAAATCAGCCGCTCCAGTGAAATCCTTGTAGAAGCGCCTGATACGGAGATCTTGCGATGACACGATTGTTGGTGGAGTGCACCTACGTATTCGAACATCCCTCCGCCAACTCGGGCATTCAACGTGTTGTACGCAACGTCATTCAGCAGTTGCCGGCGGCCGATGAAACCGTCGAATGCATCCCGGTGGTGATGATCAATGGCGGTTTGTACGAAGTTAAAAGTCTGGCGCCGCTGAAGTCCACGAAGCTCGACCTGATGGGCCTGCGGGTGAAACTGGAACAGTGGGCCAACGCCTTCTGGCTACGTCACCGGGCAGTGGAACGGCGCTGGCCGTTCAACCGGTCGCATTTCACCCGTCGGGTGCTATACGTCGGCTGCCGGCTCACGGCATTCGCTTGTTTGAGCTTGCCCATGCGCCTGCTTGAACGAGTCCTCAAGGGCCAACATATTCCCGAGCGCTGCGTACCGCTGGCCCACCGGGCAGGCGATCAATTGGTGCTGCTCGATTCATCCTGGCACGCCAACTTTTTCCCCCTCGCCGAGCAACTCAAGCGTGAGGGTGTGGGCATCATTTCAGTGATTTACGACCTGATCCCCCTGACCCACCCGCAGTTTTGCGATGCCGGGCTGGTCAAAGTGTTCAACGACTGGTTCGACTGGATCGCGCGCACCGCCGACGGCTATGTCGCGATCTCGACCACTATCCGCGATCAGGTGCGCGAGGAAATGCTGCGCCGGATCGGCACGCAACAGGTCGGGCAGCGCTGGTTCGATTACTTCCACCTCGGCTCCGAGCTGGACTTGAGCGAGGCCGATGCCAAGGTCGACCGTGGCCTGCTGGACATGTTCCAGACGACTGACCCGGTGTTTCTCATGGTCAGCACCATCGAGCCGCGCAAAAACCATGCGTACCTGCTCGAGGCGTTTGAGCTCGCTTGGGCAACAGGATCGAAAGCGCGGTTATGCATCGTCGGCAAGATTGGCTGGAAGTGCGACGCACTGATCGAACGAATCCGCCAGCATCCCGAGCTGAACCGACGTTTGTTCATGTACAACTCGCTCTCTGACAAAAGTCTCGAACACGCCTACTCCCACGCCACGGCGCTGGTGTTTCCGTCCCATGTCGAAGGTTTCGGCTTGCCACTGGTGGAAGCCATGCAACGCAAGTTACCGGCAATGGCCAGCGATATTCCGGTGTTCCGCGAGATCGGCGGCGACTACATGGCGTATTTCGACCTGGCGAATCCACAGAGTCTGAGCGATCTGGTGACCGGCATGGAGCGCTCCGGCGAGTTTCCGGCAGCGCTGGGCCTCGAACAATGGCGCTGGCTGAGCTGGCGTGAAGCGAGCGCCCAATTGGTCGAGCGTATTGAGCGCAACTTGCATGCATCGTTGCCTGCCCCTGAGAGCCAGCATGCGCATTGCTCTTAACGCGCGCATTCTCCAGGCACCGCGTACCGGCATCGGCCATTACGTTGCCGAGCTGGTCAACGCCTTGCGCAGCGAGCCGGAGATTGACGTGACGTTGTTCCATGGCTGGGGCTGGAGCTCGGCACTGCCGGAAGCGGCCATGCCCGGTTACTCGCGTCTGACACCGCTGCTGCGGCAGATTCCCGGGGCCTATCAGGCGCGTCGCTGGCTGGAGCAGAAACGCTTCGATCAGGGCCGCGCGCAAGGCATCGACCTCTATCACGAACCGAGCCTGTGGCCGCTGGCCTTCGACGGCCCGACCGTGATCACCCTGCACGACCTAACTCACCTGCACTTCCCCGAGACTCAGCCACCGGCACGGCTCAAGGAAATCGAGCGTCGATTGGCTGTCGGGGTGCAACAGGCGCAGGTGATTCTCACCGACTCGCAAGCGATTGCCGACGAAGCTCAAGCGTATTTCGGCCTGCCTGCCGAGCGTTTTGTGGTGGCACCACTGGGGATCGCCGCGCGCTTTCATCCGCGCGAGGCGAGCGCCATTGACGCGGTGCTCAAGGCGCACGCGGTCGAGGCGCGGGAGTATTTTCTCTGCGTGGGCACGCTGGAGCCGCGCAAGAATCTTGGCCTGGCCCTGCGCGCCCATGCCCTGCTGCCGGAGGCGGTACGTCAGCGCTTTCCATTGCTGATCGTCGGCATGGCCGGGTGGGAGCGCGAGCAATTCAGTGAACCTTTGCGTCAGGCACTGGCCAGCGGGCATGTGTGCCTGCTCGGCTATCTGCCCGACGAACAAGTGGCGCAGCTGTTGGCTGGCGCTCGGGCGCTGATTTTTCCATCGTTGTATGAGGGTTTTGGTCTGCCGGTACTGGAGGCCATGGCCAGCGGCACACCGGTGCTGCTCACGCGATCTTCGGCGATGCCGGAAGTCGCCGGTGCAGCGGGCAACTATATTGAAGCTGACGATGCAGAAGGCCTGCGTGATGCGCTGAGCCGACTGATCGACGATCAAGCGCATTGGCAGGCATGCCAAGAAGCCGGGTTGCAGCAGTCACGGCTTTTTTCCTGGGAGCGTTGTGCACAGGCCACGGCCGGTGCCTACCGCCAGGCCATGGGAGGTTGAATGCGAGTTCTTCATTTTTTCAAGACGTACCTGCCTGACTCGGTCGGCGGCATTGAGCAAGTGATCTTCCAGCTCTGCGAAAGCGGCGCCCAGCACGGCATCGACGGCCAGGTGCTGACGCTCAGCGCGGATCCAACGCCGGCCGTGGTGAAATTGGGTCAGCACGAAGTGCACCGGGCCAAACTCGACATCCAGTTCGCCTCCACCGGGTTTTCCTGGAGCGTGTTCAAGCAGTTCCGCGAAATGGCGGCAGAAGCCGACGTGGTCAATTATCACTTCCCGTGGCCGTTCATGGACCTGGTGCATTTCGCCAGTGCGATGAAGAAACCGAGCGTGGTGACCTACCACTCGGACATCATTCGCCAGAAGCACTTGCTCAAACTCTATCGCCCGTTGATGAACCGCTTCCTCGCCAGCGCCGACCGCATTGTTGCCGCTTCGCCGAACTACCTGCACACCAGCGATGTGCTGCAGCAGTTTCAGGACAAGACGCGAGTGATTCCCTACGGTTTGAACAAGGCCGGTTATCCACAGCCCGATCCCGAACGAATGAATCGCTGGCGCCAGCAGGTTGGGGATAAGTTTTTTCTGTTTGTCGGCGTGATGCGTTACTACAAAGGCCTGCACATTTTGCTGGAGGCCCTGAAAGATGTGGATTATCCCGTGGTCATTGTCGGCGCCGGGCCGCTGGAACTGGAACTGCACGCTCAAGCGCAAGCGCTGGGCCTGCGCAATATTCATTTCCTCGGACGCCTGGGTGATGAGGACAAAGTCGCGCTGCTGCAACTGAGCTACGCGATTGTGTTCCCGTCGCACCTGCGCTCGGAAGCGTTCGGCATTTCTTTGCTGGAAGGCGCTATGTACGGCAAACCGATGATCTCCAGCGAAATCGGCACTGGCACCAGTTACATCAATATCCATAACGAAACCGGACTGGTGGTGCCGCCCAGTCATCCACAGGCGTTTCGCGAGGCGATGCGCACACTTTGGGAAGATCCGGTGCGCGCCGCCGCCATGGGGGTGAAAGCCGAAGCGCGGTACCGGCAGTTATTCACGGCCGACGACATGGGCCGCAAGTGGACAGAGCTGTATCAGGAATTGCTGGAAGAGAAATCGCTGTCCTACGCCTGAGCGTGGGTTGAATACCGATCCCCTGTAGGAGCTGCCGAAGGCTGCGATCTTTTGATCTTGTTTTTAAAAATCAAAATCAAAAGATCGTCCGATCGCGGCCCGAGCCTTCGGCAGCTCCTACACGGGTTCGGGTTACAGGTCCAAGACCAGTGGATGATTGCTTTGCGCCGGCACCGCGCAGCAAATCAGCACATGCCCCGCTTCCGGAATATCCGCCGGTACCTGTGGATAATTCACCGCACCACTGACCAGACGGGTCTTGCAGGTACCACACGAGCCACCGCGGCAACTGAACTCCGGGCGTAATCCGCGGCTTTCCGCCAGCTCCAGCAAACTGCCGCCATCGGGCTGCCACCGCGCCTCTTTTGCCGAACGCTCGAACACCACCGGCACCGATGTGGTCGCTGCGGGCGGTTGCTCGATCACGATCGCATCCGCATCGGCCTGACGTTTCAGGGTCGACGGGCCAAAGGTTTCCGCATGAATCTGCGCGTCACGTACATCCAGCTCGCGCAGGGTGTCGTACAGCCCTTGGGTAAAACCACCGGGGCCGCAAAGCACAAAGTCGAGCTGGTCGAAATCTTCGGCATCCAGCAGGTTTCTCAGCACGCTGCCGTCGATGCGCCCACGCACATCAAAATCTTCGCCCTCTTGCAGATCGGCTTCCGGCTGGCTGAGCAAGCGCAGGACTCGCACAGAGTCGCCTGCGGTTTCCAGCAAACGATCCAGCTCCTGGCGAAACGGCTGGTCCGCCAGACTGCGCGAACTCTGCAGCAACAGCGTCGGACGAATCCCCCGCGTACGTAAGCCTTGGTAAACCACCTCGCGCAGCATCGACAGCAACGGCGTGATGCCCACACCGGCGGCCAGCAGCACCAACGGTCGCTGCTCCAGCGGTGCCACGGTGAAATGCCCCTGCGGCGCCCGCGCCTCAAGCACATCACCAACGCGGATCTGCTCATGCAGGTGCGACGAGATCAGTCCTTCGCGCTTCACGCTGATGCGATAGAAACCATCCGATGGCGCACTCGAAAGACTGTAGGTGCGGATATGCACCTCGCCATCGATCGTGAAACGCAGCGGCAAATGCTGGCCAGCGAGAAACACCGGCAAACCGGCGCCATCGGTTGGCTCCAGATAGATCGAGCGGACGCTGCGGCTTTCCGCCTCGATCTTCGCCACGCGCAACGGCCGCCATTGATTGCCCAGCGCCTGCGCCTGCAAACGCGCATCGGCTTCGGCCCAGTTACCGGTCAAAAGACTGGTCGGCGACATGCCGTCGAAGCGCCAGCGCAAGGCCAATGCGGCCGGGCGCCGCACCAGTTTTTCCACTTCAAACGTCCACAGCCGTTCCGCGCCTTGAAAGGCCTCGATCTGCGGGTCATCGAGAAGGATCTCGGTACGCCCGCTGAGTTGCAGCAGATCGCCTGTGGAAAAGTCGATGAACAGCAAGCCAGCCTTGGGATTGAGCAGCAGATTGCCCAAGGTGTTGAAATGCAGATTGCCGGCGAAATCGGGGATGGTCAGACGATTGCCTTCCACCCGCACGAAACCGGCCTGGCCACCACGGTGAGAAACATCCACCGCGCGCAGGCCGTCGACATCGACATAACTGGCGACGAAGAACGTGTCGGCGCCATTGATCAGGGCGATGGCCGCGTCATCGAGGCCGTTCAGATGCAGAGCCGGACGAGTATTCGGATCCGTCAGCGGCACACGTTGAAACTGGCGCAACTGAATGTACTGCGGGCAATTGCCGAATGCCTGATCCACGTTCACGTCAAAACCATCAGCGTTCAGATTACCGACATGGCCGTTGAGGCGATTGCGCCGACGGGTGTGCAATTCGATACCGAGCAAACCGATCGGTTCGCCGTTACGCAGTTGCGCCGGGTCATCGGCAGCAGGCTGGCTGGCGAAATGCAGATGCTCAGGATTAGGCGAATGAGCAAACCCCGGCGCGCCTTCGAGCACACTGGCCCACGGGCGCCCATCTGCATCGACTGCGCCGTACAGCATGAAGGGTAATTGCTGATAGAACTCACGGTGCTGATCCGGCATCCAGGTGCGAATCACCTTGCGCCCGAAGGCTTCCATGCGTTCGGCAACGCCGACATGGGCCTGTAACTGTTGCTCGCCAGCGTGCCACGGTGAACGTTCCATCACGACCTCTCCCCTGCACCGTCGGCACAGTGTGGATTGCGAAAATCAGGCGGTGGTTTGCAGACCGGCGACGGTGCGCGGCATGCCGACGAAACCAGGCAAGGCTTCAACCCGGGCCAGCCAGGCGCGGACGTTGCCGTAGTCGTCCAGCGACACATTGCCTTCCGGTGCGTGGGCGATGTAACTGTAGGCCGAAACGTCGGCAATAGTCGGTTCGGCGCCGGCCAGATAAGGCGTTTTGCCCAACTCGATGTCCATCACCTTGAGCAGGTTGTGCGCACGGGTAATCGCTTCTTCTGCATTCAGTTGGGCACCAAACACCGTGACCAATCGCGCAGCGGCGGGGCCGAAAGCAATCGGTCCGGCGGCAGCCGACAACCAGCGCTGCACCCGTGCGGCGCCGACCGGATCGGTTGGCAGCCAACGACCGTGGCCGTATTTCTGCGCGAGATAAACCAGAATTGCGTTGGAGTCGGCCAGCACCACGCCGTCGTCGTCGATGGCCGGCACTTGGCCGAAACTATTGATAGCAAGGTACGCCGGTTGCTTGTGCTCACCTTTGGCCAGATCGACGAAGATCAGCTCGGTCGGCAATTGCAGCAGGGACAACATCAGCTCGACACGGTGGGCGTGGCCGGAACGTGGAAAGTTGTAGAGTTTGATCGCTTGCATGGTCGACTCCGCTGAACAGGGGCGCCACTGCGGGGATGAGAGCGCCGATGCAGGCCATCTTCCACTTATCGCGAAAACAACAGAATCACCAGCAACTGCAATCGGTTATTTCACTGAGTGAAATAACGCAGCATTTTTCAAGGCCGGATGTTCGCGCAAAGCCTCTGCCGTGAAATCGACAAAACTGCGGATCCGCGCTGGCGCCTTGCGCCCGCCCTGATACACGACGTGGATGGGCAGCGGCGGCAGTTCAAATTCGGCGAGCACTATTTCCAGTGTGCCGGCGGCAACCTGACTCGCCACTTGATAGGACAACACCCGGGTCAAACCCAAGCCCGTGCAAGCTGCTGTAATCGCAGCCTGATTGGCGGTCACGATCAGACGCGGCTCAGGACGCACGCTGAGCGGTTCGCCCGCGTCGAGAAACGGCCAACTGCGTTGCTGGCCAATCGCTGAAGTCGCCACCACTGGCGCGCCCGCCAATGCGTGGGGATGAGCCGGTCGGCCATATTTGGCAAAGTAGTCCGGCGAGCCGCAAATAACCCGACGCACCTCACCCACGCGAACAGCATGCTGACTGCTGTCCGGTAGATCACCAATGCGCACCGCCACATCGATGCCCTCCTCGACCATGTTGACGATCCGATCAACCAGCACGGCGTTAATCGTGACATCCGGATATTGCGCGAGATAACTCGCCATCACCGGCGTCACAAACAAATCACCGAACAACACCGGCGCCGTCACCGTCAGTTGTCCACGCGGCTCGGCATGACTACCCGCCGCCGAATCCTCGGCTTCCTGCACTTCGGCGAGAATCCGGCGACAGTCTTCCAGATAACGCTGCCCTGCTTCGCTCAAGTGCACACTGCGCGTGGTGCGAATCAGCAACTGCGTACCGATCCGCAACTCCAGCGCCGCCACCGCCCGCGTGACACTGGCCGCTGACAAACCCAGACGCCGCGCCGCCGCTGAGAAGCCTTGCTCCAGGGCGACAGTGGTGAAGATGTGCATTTCCTGGAAGCGATCCATGGAGACCCTCAAGTCAGATACAAAAATCGCAGCCGAAGCTGCGATTTTTTTGCGTCGATGTCAGCTGTGGATAACTTATTCCACCGTCACCGACTTCGCCAGGTTACGCGGCTGATCGACGTCCGTGCCCTTGAGCACCGCAACGTAGTACGACAGCAACTGCAGCGGAACCGTGTAGAGGATCGGCGAGAGAATGTCGTGGATGTGTGGCATCTGCACCACGTGGGTGCCTTCGCCGTTGGTCATCCCGGCTTTCTCGTCGGCGAACACGATCAGTTCGCCGCCACGGGCGCGGACTTCCTGCAGGTTGGACTTGAGCTTTTCCAGCAGTTCGTTGTTCGGCGCCACGGTGACCACCGGCATGTCGTTATCCACAAGTGCCAACGGGCCGTGTTTCAGTTCGCCAGCCGGGTAGGCTTCGGCGTGGATGTAGGAGATTTCCTTGAGTTTCAGGGCTCCTTCCATCGCCACCGGGAATTGCGCGCCACGACCGAGGAACAGGGTGTGGTTCTTCTCGGCGAACAGCTCGGCGATTTTTTCCACGGTGCTATCCATGGCCAGTGCTTCGCCGAGACGGGTTGGCAGGCGACGCAGTTCTTCAACCAGACGCGCTTCAACGCCGTCGGCCAAGGTACCGCGCACCTGGCCGAGCGACAGAGTCAGCAGCAACAGGCCGACCAATTGCGTGGTGAAGGCTTTGGTCGAGGCCACACCAATTTCGCGGCCGGCCTGAGTCAGCAGGGTCAGATCGGATTCGCGTACCAGCGAACTGATGCCAACGTTGCAGATGGCCAGGCTGGCGAGGAAGCCCAGCTCCTTGGCATTGCGCAGCGCCGCAAGGGTGTCGGCGGTTTCGCCGGACTGCGAGATGGTCACGAACAGGGTGTCCGGCTGCACCACCACTTTGCGGTAGCGGAATTCGCTGGCGACTTCGACCTGGCACGGAATGCCGGCCAGCTCTTCAAGCCAGTAACGGGCGACCATACCCGCGTGATAACTGGTGCCGCAGGCGACAATTTGTACATTGCGGACTTTGGCGAACAACTCGGCCGCTTGTGGGCCGAATGCTTGCACCAGCACCTGATCATTGCTCAGGCGACCTTCGAGGGTGCGTTGCACAACGGCTGGTTGCTCGTGGATTTCCTTGAGCATGTAGTGGCGGTATTCACCTTTGTCGGCGGCTTCGGCACCGTCGCTGTACTGCACGGTCTGGCGCTCGACGGCATTGCCGTTGATGTCCCAGATCTGCACGTTATCGCGGCGAATTTCGGCGATATCGCCTTCTTCCAGGTACATGAAGCGGTCGGTGACCTGACGCAGGGCCAATTGGTCAGACGCGAGGAAGTTCTCGCCCAGACCCAGACCGATCACCAGTGGGCTACCACTGCGCGCGGCGACCAGACGATCCGGCTGCTTGGCATTGATCACGGCCAGGCCGTAAGCACCGTGCAGTTCCTTGACCGTTGCTTTAAGAGCAACGCTCAGGTCTGGCTGATCCTTGAGCTTGTGGTTGAGCAGGTGGGCGATAACTTCGGTGTCGGTGTCCGAAGTAAAAACGTAACCCAGCGCTTTCAGTTGTTCACGCAGGGCTTCGTGGTTTTCGATGATGCCGTTGTGCACCACCGCGATGTCGCCGGAGAAATGTGGGTGGGCGTTGCGTTCGCACGGTGCACCGTGAGTCGCCCAACGGGTGTGGGCAATGCCGAGACGGCCGACCAACGGGTGTTCGGCCAGCGCCGCTTCGAGCTCGCTGACTTTACCCGGGCGACGCATGCGCTCGAGGGTTTCGTCGTTGGTGAAGACCGCGACACCGGCGCTGTCGTAGCCGCGGTATTCAAGGCGCTTGAGGCCTTCGAGCAGGATGGCGGTGATATTACGTTCAGCAACTGCGCCGACAATTCCACACATGCTTATTTCTCCTGACTGACAGCCGCGCAAATCACGGTGATACCGCGGGCCTGTATCTGATCGCGCGCTTCGATAGGCAGGCGATCATCGGTAATGAGGGTATGGACGCTGCTCCACGGCAGTTCCAGATTGGGAATCTTGCGACCGATCTTGTCGGCCTCGACCATGACGATGACTTCCCGCGCCACTTCGGCCATCACCCGGCTCAGACCGAGCAATTCATTGAAGGTGGTTGTGCCGCGCACCAGATCGATGCCATCGGCGCCAATGAACAACTGGTCGAAGTCGTAAGAGCGTAGTACCTGCTCGGCAACCTGGCCCTGAAAGGATTCCGAATGCGGATCCCAAGTGCCGCCGGTCATCAACAGCACCGGTTCGTGCTCGAGTTCACTCAGGGCGCTGGCGACGTGCAGGGAGTTGGTCATCACCACCAGACCTGGCTGCTGGCCAAGTTCCGGGATCATCGCAGCGGTGGTGCTGCCGCTGTCGATGATGATGCGCGCGTGTTCGCGGATGCGTTTCACCGCAGCGCGGGCAATCGCCTGTTTGTACTTGGAAACGCTCTGCGCCGTTTCCGCGACCAGCTCCTGCGGCATGGTGATCGCCCCGCCGTAGCGGCGCAGCAACAGACCGTGGCTTTCCAGCGCGGCGAGATCCTTGCGAATCGTAACTTCGGAGGTTTCGAAGCGCTTGGCCAGTTCATCCACACTGACTTCGCCCTGCTCGTTGAGCAAGGCGAGGATGTTGTGGCGGCGTTGCGGCGTGTTGCGTTTCGACATGGCGGCTTAAGTTTCGTTTCGAAAGATAACGTAAGCAATCAAAACCTATCGGCTCTAAATCGTCAAGCGGTCGCCCAAAAAAAATTGCAACCCCAACAGTCCCCATAGGAGCTGCCGAAGGCTGCGATCTTTTGGTCTTCAAAAAGCCGCTGTGGATAACTCAACTCTTCTTGATCTTCTCCGGCCGTTTCCAACCGTCGATATTTCTCTGCCGCGCTCGGCCCACGGCCAACTGCGCGTTGTCCACATTCTGCGTAATGGTCGAACCGGCTGCCGTGGTCGCACCGGCAGAGATATCCACAGGCGCGACCAGCGAATTATTGGAGCCGATGAACACGTCTGCACCCAACACGGTTTTCCACTTGTTGGCGCCGTCGTAGTTGCAGGTAATGGTGCCCGCGCCGATGTTGGTGCGCGCTCCGATCTCGGCATCGCCCAGATAAGTCAGATGACCTGCCTTGGCGCCTTCACCCATGCGGGCGTTTTTCAATTCAACAAAGTTACCCACATGTGCGCGCGCTTCGAGCACGGTGCCTGGACGCAGACGCGCGAACGGGCCGGCATCACTGCACTCGCCCAGAACGGCACCTTCAATGTGCGAGTTGGCCTTGATCACCACACCTTTGCGCAGGGTGCTGTCCTTGATCACACAGTTCGGACCGATCTCCACATCATCTTCGATGACCACGTTGCCTTCGAGGATCACGTTGATGTCGATCAGCACGTCACGACCCACAGTCACTTCGCCACGCACATCGAAACGTGCCGGATCCCGCAAGGTAACGCCTTGCGCCATCAACCGCCGACCGGCGCGCAACTGGTAATGGCGCTCCAGCTCTGACAATTGCTTGCGATCGTTGGCGCCCTGCACTTCCATTGGATCATGCGGTTGTTCGGTGGCGACAACCAGGCCATCGCTGACCGCCATTTCGATCACATCGGTCAGGTAGTACTCGCCCTGGGCATTGTTGTTTGACAGACGACTCATCCAGTCGGCCAGACGATTGGCCGGCACGGCGAGAATGCCGGTGTTGCCTTCGGTGATCGCGCGCTGCGCTTCGCTGGCGTCTTTGTGTTCAACGATGGCTGCGACCTTACCGTCTGCATCGCGCACGATGCGGCCGTAACCTGTCGGGTCATCCAGCTCGACGGTGAGCAAACCCATCTGCCCCGGAACGACGTGCTTGAGCAGACGCTGCAGGGTTTCGACTTCGATCAACGGCACGTCACCGTAGAGGATCAGCACGGTGTCGGCAGTAATGAACGGCACCGCTTGCGCAGTGGCGTGGCCGGTGCCCAATTGCTTGTCCTGCAGGACGAAATTCAGATCATCAGCGGCCAGACGTTCACGCACCACATCGGCGCCATGGCCGATCACCACATGAATGCGCTGTGGATCAAGTTGCCGGGCGCTGTGGATAACATGACCCAGCATGGAGTTGCCGGCAATCGGGTGCAAAACCTTCGGCAGTGCCGAACGCATACGAGTGCCTTGACCGGCCGCGAGGATAACGATTTCAAGAGACATGACTGGCTACCAATCCTGGGTGGTCAGCAACTGCGACCGGGTTTCGGGAATTCGGAAAAGAAAAAAGGGTAGCCGAGGCTACCCTTTTTTATCAATCGCACAACAAGCGGCTGACGGATTAACCGCCAAACTTCTTGCGGATCTGCTGGACGGTGCGCAGCTGAGCTGCAGCCTCGGCCAGACGTGCGGACGCAGCTCCGTAATCGAAATCTGCGCTCTTCTCGTGCAGAGCAGCTTCGGCAGCCTTGAGAGCTGCTTGAGCTTGAGCTTCATCCAGGTCGGCGGCGCGTTGCACGGTATCGGCAAGCACCTTGACCATGTTCGGCTGAACCTCGAGGAAACCACCGGAGATGTAGAACACCTCGGCTTCCCCGCCTTGCTTGATCAGGCGGATCGGACCTGGCTTCAGATTAGTGATCAGCGGCGCGTGACCCAGAGCGATACCAAGATCACCCAGTGCACCGTGCGCAATCACCATCTCGACCAGGCCGGAAAAGATTTCTCCTTCCGCGCTGACGATATCGCAATGGACTGTCATAGCCATCTGATTGCCTCAACCTAAATGAGCGCCCGTTGCCGGGCGCCGGGATTACAGTTTCTTGGCTTTCTCGATCGCTTCTTCGATGCCGCCAACCATGTAGAACGCTTGTTCTGGCAGGTGGTCGTAGTCACCGTTGAGGATGCCTTTGAAGCCAGCAATGGTGTCTTTCAGGGAAACGTATTTACCCGAAGCACCAGTGAAGACTTCAGCCACGAAGAACGGCTGCGACAAGAAGCGCTGGATCTTACGAGCACGGTTTACCAACTGCTTGTCGGCTTCCGACAGCTCGTCCATACCCAGGATCGCGATGATGTCCTTCAGCTCTTTGTAACGTTGCAGAACGTACTGAACGCCGCGAGCGGTGTCGTAGTGGTCCTGGCCGATTACGTTCGGGTCCAGCTGGCGCGAAGTCGAATCCAGTGGATCTACCGCTGGGTAGATACCCAGAGAGGCGATGTCACGGGACAGAACGACGGTGGCGTCCAAGTGGGCGAAGGTGGTCGCTGGCGACGGGTCGGTCAAGTCATCCGCAGGTACGTATACCGCTTGGATCGAAGTGATCGAACCTTCCTTGGTCGAAGTGATACGTTCTTGCAGAACGCCCATCTCTTCAGCCAGAGTCGGCTGGTAACCTACTGCCGAAGGCATACGGCCCAGCAGTGCGGATACTTCAGTACCGGCCAGGGTGTAACGATAGATGTTGTCGACGAACAGCAGAACGTCGTTACCTTCGTCACGGAACTTCTCGGCCATGGTCAGACCGGTCAGTGCTACGCGCAGACGGTTACCCGGCGGCTCGTTCATCTGACCGTAAACCAGTGCCACTTTGTCCAGAACGTTGGAGTCCTTCATCTCGTGGTAGAAGTCGTTACCCTCACGAGTACGCTCACCCACACCGGCGAACACGGAATAACCGCTGTGCTCGATGGCGATGTTACGGATCAGTTCCATCATGTTTACGGTTTTGCCTACACCGGCACCACCGAACAGACCGACTTTACCGCCTTTGGCAAACGGGCAAACCAGGTCGATAACCTTGATGCCGGTTTCCAGCAGGTCGTTGCCGCCTGCCTGTTCAGCGAACGAAGGTGCTGGACGGTGAATGCCCCAGCGCTCTTCGGTGTCGATCGGGCCAGCTTCGTCGATAGGGTTACCGAGGACGTCCATGATCCGGCCCAGGGTCGCTTTACCGACCGGTACGGAGATGGCTGCGCCAGAGTCGGTAACTTCCAGACCGCGCTTCAAGCCTTCGGTGGAACCCATCGCAATGGTGCGAACCACGCCGTCGCCCAGCTGCTGCTGAACTTCCAGGGTGGTTTCAGCCGCGCTCACTACTTTCAGCGCGTTGTAGATGCTCGGTACGCTGTCGCGTGGAAATTCCACGTCGATAACGGCGCCGATGATTTGAACGATACGTCCGCTACTCATAGCTGGATCCTCTGAATATTTGAACCGTTAAACCGCGGCAGCGCCGCCGACGATTTCCGAGATCTCTTGGGTGATCGCAGCCTGACGCGCCTTGTTGTAGATCAGCTGCAAATCGCTGATCAAATCACCGGCGTTGTCGGTAGCGTTCTTCATCGCGATCATCCGCGCAGCTTGTTCAGCCGCGTTGTTCTCGACCACCGCCTGGTAGACCTGCGACTCAACGTAGCGGACCATCAAGCCGTCAAGCAGCTCTTTGGCATCCGGTTCGTAGAGGTAGTCCCAGTGGTGCTTGAGATCCTGATCCGGGGTCGCCACCAATGGAATCAACTGCTCCACGGTAGGCTGCTGCGTCATGGTGTTGATGAACTTGTTGGACACCACGGACAGGCGGTCAATACGGCCGTCCAGGTAGGCATCCAGCATCACCTTGACGCTGCCGATCAGATCATTGATCGACGGCTCTTCACCCAGGTGGCTGATAGCTGCAACGACGTTACCGCCGAAGTTGCGGAAAAAGGCCGCACCCTTGCTACCAACGACACACAGATCAATCTCGACGCCGTTTTCGCGGTTTACCGCCATGTCCTTGACCAGGGCCTTGAACAGGTTGGTATTCAAGCCGCCGCACAGACCACGGTCACTGCTCACCACAACATAACCAACGCGCTTGATTTCGCGCTCGATCATGAACGGGTGGCGGTATTCCGGGTTGGCGTTGGCCAGATGCCCAATAACCTGGCGGATACGCTCCGCATAAGGACGGCTAGCAGCCATGCGCATTTGTGCCTTGCGCATTTTGCTGACCGCCACTTTTTCCATGGCGCTGGTAATCTTTTGCGTGCTTTTGATGCTCGCAATCTTACTGCGAATCTCTTTTGCGCCTGCCATGTAACACCTATCAGGTTAGCAAGCGGGAGCCTCGCGGCTCCCGCTGCGGCTTACCAGGTTTGGGTGGCCTTGAACTTCTCGATACCGGCTTTCATGCCAGCGTCGATTTCGTCATTGAAGTCACCTTTAACGTTGATCTTGGCCATCAAATCGGCGTGATCGCGGTTGAAGTAAGCAATCAGCGCTTGTTCGAAGCTGCCGATCTTGGCGATTTCAATGTCAGTCAGGAACCCACGCTCAGCGGCATACAGCGACAGCGCCATGTCAGCGATCGACATTGGTGCGTATTGCTTCTGCTTCATCAGCTCGGTAACGCGCTGACCATGCTCAAGTTGCTTACGGGTCGCTTCGTCCAGGTCAGAAGCGAACTGGGCGAATGCCGCCAGTTCACGGTACTGAGCCAGAGCGGTACGGATACCACCGGACAGCTTCTTGATGATCTTGGTCTGAGCGGCACCACCCACACGGGATACCGAAACACCGGCGTTCACTGCAGGGCGGATGCCCGAGTTGAACATGGCCGATTCCAGGAAGATCTGACCGTCGGTGATGGAAATCACGTTGGTCGGAACGAACGCGGAAACGTCGCCAGCCTGGGTTTCGATGATCGGCAGTGCGGTCAGGGAACCGGTTTTGCCGGTCACTGCGCCGTTGGTGAACTTCTCTACGTATTCTTCCGAAACGCGGGATGCGCGCTCCAGCAGACGGGAGTGGAGATAGAACACGTCGCCTGGGTAAGCTTCACGGCCTGGTGGACGGCGCAGCAGCAGGGAAATCTGGCGGTAAGCCACTGCTTGCTTGGACAGATCGTCATAAACGATCAGCGCGTCTTCACCGCGGTCGCGGAAGAATTCACCCATGGTGCAACCGGAGTACGGTGCCAGGAATTGCAGCGCAGGAGATTCCGAAGCACTGGCAGCCACGATGATCGTGTTGGCCAGGGCGCCGTTTTCTTCCAGCTTGCGAACAACGTTGGCGATGGTCGATTGTTTCTGACCAATAGCTACGTAGACGCAGAAAATGCCGCTGTCTTTCTGGTTGATGATCGCGTCGATCGCCAGAGCGGTTTTACCGATCTGACGGTCACCGATGATCAGCTCACGCTGGCCACGGCCGACAGGGATCATGGCATCGACAGCCTTGTAGCCAGTCTGTACAGGCTGGTCTACCGACTTACGCCAGATCACGCCCGGAGCAACTTTCTCGACCGCGTCGGTCTCGGTGTTGCCCAGTGGACCTTTGCCGTCAACAGGGTTACCCAGTGCGTCGACTACGCGACCCAGCAGTTCCTTACCAACAGGAACTTCAAGGATGCGGCCGGTGCACTTGGCGCTCATGCCTTCAGCCAGAGACTGGTAAGCGCCCAGTACAACGGCACCTACGGAGTCTTGCTCCAGGTTGAGGGCCATACCGTAGACGCCGCCCGGAAACTCGATCATCTCGCCGTACATTACGTCGGCCAGACCGTGAATCCGCACGATACCGTCAGATACGCTGACGACAGTGCCTTCGTTACGGGCTTGGGAGGTCACATCGAGCTTGTCGATGCGGCCCTTGATAATTTCACTTATTTCGGAAGGATTGAGTTGCTGCATTGCTCTGCTGCCCCTTCAAACTCAAGATTTCAATGCTTCGGCAAGTTTCGCGATTTTGCCGCGAATCGAGCCATCGATAACCAGGTCGCCGGCGCGGATAACGACACCACCTATAAGGGCAGCATCCTCCGCAACTTGCAGGCGCACTTCCCGGTTGAGTCGTGCACTGAGAACCTTGGCGAGTTTGTCTTGCTGTTCTTGGTTCAATGCAAAAGCACTGGTCACTTCAACGTCTACCGACTTCTCTTGTTCGGCCTTGTACAGGTCGAAAAGAGCGGCAATCTCCGGCAGAAGCGGGAGACGGTCGTTTTCGGCAACGACATTGATGAAGTTCTGTGCCTTGGCATCAAACTTGTCGCCGCACACGTCAATAAACGTGGCGGCCTTTTCTGCGCTCGTCAGTCGCGGGGCCTTGAGCACGCGCTGCATGGTGTCGTCTTGCGACACCGCTGCAGCCAGGCCGAGCATGGCTGACCAATTGGCCAGTTGCTGGTGGGCCTGAGCGTGCTCGAAGGCCGCCTTAGCGTAAGGTCGGGCCAACGTGGTCAGTTCTGCCATGATCGCCCTCGCTTAGATTTCAGCAGCCAGTTGGTTAACCAGCTCTGCGTGCGCGTTTTGATCGATTGTGGCACCCAGGATCTTCTCGGCGCCGCCGACAGCCAGCAAGCCCACTTGGGCACGCAGCTTGTCTTTGACACTGTTCAGTTCCTGTTCGATCTCGGCTTGAGCCTGAACCTTCACACGGTCAGCATCGACACGGGCCTTTTCAACGGCCTCTTCGACAATCTGGTTACCGCGTTTCTTGGCTTGCTCGATGATTTCAGCTGCCTGAGCTTTCGCTTCGCGCAGTTGCTGACCCGCTTTTTCTTGGGCCAACTCCAGGTCGCGAGCTGCACGGCTGGCAGCGTCCAGACCATCAGCGATCTTCTTTTGACGTTCGTGCAGAGCAGCGATGACCGGAGGCCATACATACTTCATGCAGAACAGTACAAAAATCAGGAACGCAACGGACTGGCCAATCAGGGTCGCATTAATGTTCACGCCAACACCTCGCAGTTACGTTGTCCATCACATCAAATTACTCGGAAGAATCCGGGTAATTAGCCAGCGATCTGACCAACGAACGGGTTCGCAAAGGTGAAGAACAGAGCGATACCAACACCGATCATGGTTACGGCGTCGAGCAGACCGGCAACGATGAACATTTTAACTTGCAGCATTGGAACCATTTCTGGCTGACGCGCTGCGCCTTCCAGGAACTTGCCGCCCAGCAGGCCGAAACCAATTGCGGTACCCAGTGCGCCCAGGCCGATCAACAGTGCAACAGCGATAGCGGTTAGACCAACTACAGTTTCCATCTTTCCTCCCGACTTTTACGTCGTATGGTTTAGGTTTTTTAGATTAAAGCGGTAAAACAAATCGTTTCAGGTGCCCTGTGAAGAGCCCCTTCCCGTTTGACCGGGAAGGACATCAGACTAGTCGAGACTGGCCTTAATGGTTTTCTTCGTGCGCCATCGACAGGTAGACGATGGTCAGCATCATGAAGATGAACGCCTGCAGCGTGATGATCAGGATGTGGAACACAGCCCACGCCCACTGCAGAACAACGCCCAGGCCGCTCAGCCAGAGCAGACCGCTGCCGAACATCACAGCGATCAGAATGAACACCAGCTCGCCGGCATACATGTTGCCGAACAGTCGCAGAGCCAGAGAGATCGGTTTAGCGATCAGGGTCACGAATTCCAGCAGGAAGTTCACCGGGATCAGCAGGGCTTGAACGAAGATGTTCTTGCTGCCGAACGGGTGCAGGGTCAGTTCGCCGATGAAGCCGCCGAAGCCCTTGACCTTGATGCTGTAGAAAATGATCAGTGCGAAAACCGAGAACGCCATGCCCAGGGTCGCGTTCGGGTCGGTAGTCGACACGGCGCGGAACGGGATGTGGTGGTCACCGGAGATCAGGATGGCCAGCTGAGGAATCCAGTCGACCGGTACCAGGTCGACGGCGTTCATCAGGAACACCCAGACGAAGATGGTCAGTGCCAGCGGTGCAATCACCGGGCTACGGCCATGGAAGCTGTCTTTCACGCTGCCATCGACGAATTCGACCAATACTTCAACGAAGTTCTGCAAAGCACCCGGCTGACCCGAAGTCGCTTTCTTTGCCGCCATGCGGAAAAGAAGCACGAAGATCAGACCCAACGCGACCGACCAGCCGAGAGTATCGACGTGGAAAGCCCAGAAGCCCATTTCTTTGGCCTCTGCTGCGGTATGGGCAAAGCCCCAGCCGCCGTTAGGTAGCTGACCGAAGGTCAGGTTCTGCAAGTGGTGCTGGATATAGCCCGAAGCGGTTGTTTCTGCCATGGTTGCCTCAAACGCCCTAAGGTCTCGAAAGTCTTGTTCTCATCAGCAGGGGAGCGAACCAGCTGACCGACTGAGTCAGCACGAACGCGCCGAATACAGCTATCGGCGCCAGTGGCTTCACACCTGCAAACACCAGTGCAAAGAGCACTGCCGTCAAAATCAGTTTGCCTGCCTCGCCGGCATAAAATGACCGGACGATGGACTGGGCTGCTCGGGCGCCGGAAAACCGAAATGCCTTGTGAGCAAAATAAACATTGGGCAGCAAGGCTATCAGGCCTCCGCAAAGTCCCGAGTATCCGGCAACGACTCCGTGCCATTGCCAGAGCGCCAAAGCGGCAATGAGCAAAATGACAAATTGAGCCATCAACACCGGAAAAACCGCCAGGCGATGGAACGGCAGGCGGTTTGGCTTGCGGGTTTCCATCACGTTTGCTCTCCAATGGTCGGCTGCCAGAATTCAATAACTTGGCATAATTTGTGCCGACAAAATGCGCGCAGAGTATAGGGGCGGTTCTGCCCCTATTCAACTGTCAGGTAGTGATTTCCGACTGCGCGCTACATGAGGAAATGTTTCAGCGGATGTGCGCGAGCACACCTTGAAGCTCATCGAGGGAGTTATAACCGATCACCAACTGCCCCTTTCCCTTCTTGCCGTGGCGAATCTGCACCGCAGAGCCTAGGCGCTCGGCCAGACGCTGTTCGAGACGGGCGATATCCGGGTCGGGTTTGGTCGCTTCCACAGGCTCCGGTTTGCCACTCAACCACTGCCGAACCAGTGCTTCAGTTTGGCGCACGGTAAGACCGCGTGCGACAACATGTCGCGCCCCTTCAACCTGTTGATTGTCCGGCAGACCGAGCAAAGCACGGGCATGACCCATTTCAAGGTCGCCATGGGACAACATGGTCTTGATGACTTCCGGCAATGCAATAAGCCGCAACAGGTTAGCCACAGTGACGCGGGACTTACCCACAGCCTCGGCAACTTGCTGCTGAGTGAGCTGGAATTCCTGCTGCAAACGCTGCAGGGCCACCGCTTCTTCGATCGGATTGAGGTCTTCGCGCTGGATGTTCTCGATCAGCGCAATGGCGATTGCGGTTTCATCCGGCACATCGCGGACCATCGCCGGGATGGTTTCCTGCCCGGCTTGCTGACTCGCGCGCCAGCGACGTTCACCGGCGATGATCTCGAAGCGGCCACCGCCAATCGGGCGCACCACGATCGGCTGCATCACGCCTTGCGCCTTGATCGACGCGGCCAGTTCTTCCAGCGCCTGCGGATCCATGTCGCGGCGCGGCTGGTATTTGCCGCGCTGCAGCAGATCCAACGGCAAGTGCTGCAGTTCGCGGGTGTCAGCTTGCGCCGCTTGTTCTTCCAGCGCGCTGACGGTCGGACCACTCAGCAGTGCATCCAGTCCACGTCCGAGACCTCGTTTCTTGACGGCCATGGGGATTCCTTAAGTTGCCTGAGCGGCGGCGATGCGTGAGTTTTTGCGCTGACGACGAACCATCTCGCCGGCCAGGGCCAGATAAGCCAGGGCGCCGCGCGATTGCTTGTCGTAGGCCAGCGCCGGCATGCCGTAGCTCGGCGCTTCGGCCAGGCGGATGTTGCGCGGAATCACCGTGTCGTACAGCTGATCGCCGAAGTGTTCCTTGAGCTGCGCCGAAACGTCGTTCATCAGGCTCAGGCGCGGGTCATACATGGTCCGCAGCAAACCTTCGACTTTCAGGTTCGGATTCAGCAGTTCAGCGATGCGCTTGATGTTATCCACAAGGTCGCTCAAGCCTTCGAGCGCAAAGTACTCGCACTGCATGGGGATAATCACCCCGTCAGCGGCGACCAGTGCGTTCAGCGTGAGCATCGACAGCGACGGCGGGCAGTCGATCAGAATGTAATCGTAGTTTTCACGGATCGGCGCCAGCGCGCTGCGCAGACGGCTTTCCTTCATCTGCATTTCCAGCAGCACGACTTCGGCCGCCGTCAAATCGCGGTTGGCCGGCAGCAGTTGGTAACCGCCGTGCTCGGAATAGTGCATGGCCTGGGCCAGATCGCATTCGCCGATCAGCAGGTCGTAGACCGAGTTTTCCAGGCCGTGTTTATCCACACCGCTACCCATGGTGGCGTTGCCCTGTGGATCGAGATCGATCAACAGCACCCGGCGCTTGGTTGCGACCAGTGATGCTGCGAGGTTGATGCAGGTGGTGGTCTTGCCCACACCACCCTTCTGGTTCGCTATCGCGAATACCTTAGCCATTCTTGCTTGTGTTCCCAATCATGCCGTGCGGCGCAGTATCAGCAGATGGCGTTGGCCTTGGCAACCGGGTACGGCCAGGGCGTGTTCGCTATCGAGTTTGAAGTCTGCCGGCAATGCTACCAGCTCATCGGCCGGATGAACGCCCTTCATTGCCAGCCAGCGTGTATCGGCATCGCCCAAGTGGCGAGTCCAATTAGTGAAGTTCTCCATGCTGCTGAACGCCCGGGAAATGATCCCGTTGAACGGTTGAGCAGGCTGGAAAGCTTCGACACGACTGTGGATAACTTGCAGGTTATCCAGTTTGAGTTCGAGTTTGACCTGGGTCAGGAAGCGGGTTTTCTTGCCGTTGCTGTCCAGGCAGGTCACTTGCGAGTCCGGATACAGGATCGCCAAAGGAATCCCCGGCATGCCGCCGCCGCTGCCGACGTCGAGCCAGCGACCGTTTTCGATGAACGACATGACGCTGAGACTATCGAGCAAGTGCCGCGAGACCATTTCGTCCGGATCGCGTACGGCGGTCAGGTTGTAGGCCTGGTTCCATTTGATCAACAGGGCCAGATAACCCAGCAGCAATTCATGCTGGGCTTCAGTGAGATTGACACCGAGCACGCGGGCTCCTGTGGATAACTCTTCGGCGTGTTGCGAAGTGACCTTAGAACTCAAGCGCTTTGCTCCAACTGACGGCCCGCGCCGCGTTTTTTCAAATGAATCATCAACAGCGAAATCGCTGCCGGGGTCACACCCGGGATCCGCGAAGCCTGACCCAGCGTCTCTGGTCGAGTCGCGCCGAGCTTGCTCTGGATCTCCTTGGAGAGACCGGAAATGTTGGTGTAATCGATATCCACAGGCAATTTCGTGTCTTCACTGGCGCGCAGACGGGCGATTTCGTCCTGTTGGCGGTCGATGTAACCGGCGTATTTGGTCTTGATTTCAACCTGTTCGGCAACCTGTGGATCTTCGGCGCCATTGCCGGTCACTTCGACCAGCCCAGCGTAGTCGATTTCCGGACGGCTCAAGAGGTTGAGCAAGTTGTATTCGTGAGTCAGCGGTGTGCCGAATTTCTCGGCAATCGCATCGCCCTGCTGCGTATTCGGACGAACCCAAGTGCTTTTCAGGCGCTGTTCTTCCAGCTCGATGCTTTCGCGTTTCTTGCAGAAGGCCGCCCAACGCGCGTCATCGACCAGACCCAGCTCGCGACCTTTTTCGGTCAGACGCAGGTCGGCGTTGTCCTCGCGCAGGATCAGGCGGTACTCGGCACGGGAAGTGAACATGCGATACGGCTCTTGGGTACCGAGGGTGATCAGGTCGTCGACCAACACGCCGATGTACGCTTCATCGCGACGCGGACACCAGGCTTCTTTGCCCTTGGCGCGCAGTGCGGCGTTGGCACCCGCGAGCAAACCTTGGGCGCCGGCTTCTTCGTAACCGGTGGTGCCGTTGATTTGTCCGGCAAAGAACAGACCGCCGATGACTTTGGTTTCCAGGCTGTACTTCAGGTCGCGCGGATCGAAGTAGTCGTACTCGATCGCATAACCCGGACGCACGATGTGCGCGTTTTCCATGCCGCGGATCGATTGCACGATCTGCAATTGCACGTCGAACGGCAAGCTTGTGGATATCCCGTTCGGATACAGCTCATGGGTGGTCAAACCTTCCGGTTCGATAAACACCTGATGGCTTTCCTTGTCGGCAAAGCGGTGGATCTTGTCTTCGATCGACGGGCAATAGCGCGGGCCAATGCCTTCGATCTCGCCGGCAGCGGAATACATCGGCGAACGATCGAGGTTCGCGGCAATGATTTCGTGGGTGCGGGCGTTGGTGTGAGTAATCCAGCAGCTGACCTGCCGTGGATGTTGTTCTTTGTTGCCCATGAACGACATCACCGGGATCGGCGTATCGCCCGGCTGCTCGGTCATCACCGAGAAATCCACAGACTTGCCGTCGATACGCGGCGGTGTACCGGTTTTCAGGCGACCGACACGCAGTGGCAGTTCACGCAAACGGTGAGCCAGGGCAATCGACGGCGGATCACCGGCGCGACCGCCGGAAAAATTCTGCAAACCGATGTGGATAAGTCCGCCGAGGAAAGTACCGGTGGTCAGCACCACGGAATCGGCGAAGAAGCGCAGACCCATTTGCGTGACAACACCACGGACTTGTTCCTGCTCGACGATCAGGTCGTCAGCGGCTTGTTGAAATATCCACAGGTTCGGCTGGTTTTCGAGGATTTCGCGGACAGCGGCTTTGTACAGAATCCGGTCGGCTTGCGCACGAGTCGCCCGTACGGCTGGGCCTTTGCGGCTGTTCAACACGCGAAACTGGATGCCGCCCAAATCGGTGGCCGTTGCCATCGCACCGCCGAGGGCATCGATTTCCTTGACCAGATGGCTTTTGCCAATGCCACCGATGGCCGGGTTGCAACTCATGGCACCGAGGGTTTCCACGTTATGCGTCAGCAGCAGGGTTTTTGCCCCCATACGTGCTGAGGCCAGTGCTGCCTCGGTACCGGCATGACCGCCGCCGATGACGATCACTTCAAAACGGGAAGGGAAATCCACCACGCACCTCGTGCCTGCTTAAGTAGGTAATTCAGGAATAGTTTGAGATCAGGTTTCTGGACCTGGTCGACAAGTATAGGGACTTCGCCCTTCCTAAAGAACCCTTTGCACAAAATTTAACCAGCTGTGGAGAACTCGAGGTTAAAAGAATAAAAAAGAGAGAAATTTATAAAACCTTTGTTTTTATGTTTATTTCTACTGAGGCACATTTCTGTGGATAGATTGCTACAGGCCTTTATATTCAATATGTACAGAGTTTCAAAACCCTGTGCTCATGTGCCAATGAGACCATTGGATAACCGCTGTAAGCCTGTGGATGAAAGGGGTGGTTATCCACAGAGGGGGTTATATCCAGTTTTCAGGCCCTGTTATCAACTGCCCTTAGTGGCAGTTATTCACAGGGCTTAATCCACAGAAATGCGGTGAATGAAGAAATAACGGGCATGAGAAATCCGCTCAGGGAGACGAAATCTGCCCGGCACTGGAGAAAGGTTTGAGAAAGAGGAGGCGCAGACAGGTCGCGAATGGACCTGTCTGTGGGAAGCGGAGGGGTTATTTACCGATACAGAAGCTGGAAAAGATCCGTCCCAGCAGATCATCAGAGCTGAATGCCCCGGTGATTTCCCCTAGAGAGTGCTGAGCCTGACGCAGGTCTTCGGCCAGCAACTCGCCGGCACCGGCCAGAGTCAGTTGTGCACGACCGTGTTCAAGGGCTGCACTGGCATGACGCAACGCTTCCAGATGGCGACGACGAGCACTGAAGCTGCTTTCCGACGTCTGCTCGTAGCCCATACAGGCCTTGAGGTGATCGCGCAGCAGTTCCAGACCATCACCTGCAGATTTGGCGCTCAGGCTGATCGTCACGTGGCCATCTTCACTGACTTCCAGGGAAATGGATTCACCCGTCAGGTCTGCTTTGTTACGAATCAACGTAACCTTGGCCGGATCCGGCCGGGTTTCGAGGAATTCCGGCCACAGGGCAAACGGATCCAGCGCTTCCGGAGCGGTCGCATCGACCACCAGCAGGACGCGATCCGCTTCGCCGATGGCTTTCAGTGCGCGTTCAACGCCAATCTTTTCCACCTGATCGTCGGTATCACGCAAACCTGCGGTATCGACAACGTGCAACGGCATGCCGTCGATGTGGATATGTTCGCGCAGGATATCCCGCGTGGTGCCGGCAATCTCCGTCACGATGGCAGCTTCGCGACCGGCCAAAGCATTCAACAGGCTGGACTTGCCGGCATTCGGACGACCGGCAATTACCACAGTCATGCCATCTCTTAGCAAAGCACCCTGCCCGGCTTCACGCAGTACTGTGGATAATTCATCGCGGACCTTGTCCAGCATGCTCAGCACATGGCCATCGGCGAGGAAGTCGATTTCCTCTTCGGGGAAGTCGATGGCGGCTTCGACGTAAATGCGCAGACCTATCAGTTGTTCGGTCAAGTTATGCACACGCTGGGAAAACGCGCCTTGTAATGAGCGCAGAGCATTACGCGCAGCCTGTGCAGAACTGGCCTCGATCAAATCGGCAATCGCCTCGGCCTGGGCCAGGTCGAGTTTGTCATTGAGGAAGGCACGTTCACTGAATTCACCCGGACGGGCCAAGCGACAGCCTAGTTCCAGGCAACGCTTGAGCAGCATATCAAGGACGATCGGGCCGCCGTGGCCCTGCAGTTCCAGCACGTCTTCGCCGGTGAACGAGTTTGGCCCCGGGAAATACAGCGCCAGACCTTCGTCGAGCACTTGCTGGTCGTCACTGAAAAATGGCCCGTAATGGGCGTAACGCGGTTTCAGTTCGCGGCCGCTGATAGCTTTGGCTGCAACGCTGGCCAGCGGTCCGGAAATACGGACGATGCCCACACCGCCGCGACCTTGAGCGGTGGCGACTGCGGCGATGGTTTCACGAGGTGTGCTCATAAACCGGAATCCAGACAAAAGTGGCAGATAGCAAAACGCCCCACGAGGGGGCGTTCTGAGTGGTGTTATCCACAGTGCAAGTTACGCCTCGGCTTTTTTCGTCGCCGCTTCGATCTTACGCGTGATGTACCACTGTTGTGCAATCGACAGGCAGTTGTTCACAACCCAGTACAGCACCAGACCTGCAGGGAACCACAGGAAGAAGAAGGTGAAGATGATTGGCATCATTTTCATGACCTTCGCCTGCATCGGATCCGGAGGAGTCGGGTTCAGCTGCTGCTGGATGAACATGGTTGCGCCCATGATGATCGGCAGAATGAAGAACGGATCCTTGATCGACAGGTCAGTGATCCACAGCATGAACGGCGCCTGGCGCATTTCCACGCTTTCCAGCAGAACCCAGTACAGCGAAAGGAAAACCGGCATCTGCACGAGGATCGGCAAGCAGCCGCCCAGCGGATTGATCTTCTCTTTCTTGTACAGCTCCATCATGGCTTGCGACATTTTCTGCCGGTCATCGCCATGTTGCTCTTTCAGAGCAGCCAGTTTCGGCGCGACAGCACGCATGCGCGCCATCGATTTGTAGCTGGCAGCCGACAGAGGGAAGAAAATACCCTTGATCAGCATGGTCAGGAAGATGATCGACCAGCCCCAGTTACCGACAATGGCGTGGATGTGTTGCAGCAGCCAGAAGATTGGCTGGGCAATGAACCACAGAATGCCGTAGTCGACGGTCAGTTCCAGACCTGGGGACAACTCTTTCAATACAGCCTGGCTTTTCGGACCGGCGTACAGCACAGCGCTGGTTTCAACTTTGGCACCCGGAGCAGCGGTCAGTGTTGGACCGGTGTAACCGATGATGTAGTTGCCTTTGCTGTCTTTACGGGTCTGGACGATGTTGTTTTCGCCCTTCGCAGGAATCCACGCAGTCACGAAGTAGTGTTGCAGCCAGGCTACCCAACCACCGGTGACGGTTTCTTTCAGTTGCGCCTTGTCCATGTCCTTCATGGACACTTTTTTGTACGGCTCCGAACTTGTCCACAGGGCGGCGCCCAGGTAAGTCGCGGTGCCAGTAGCGGTTGTGGACGAAGGATCAGCGCTAGCATCGCGCTTCAACTGCGCGAACATCGCGCCATTCCAGGGCTGAGCGCTCTGGTTATCCACAATGTAGGAAACGGCTACGTCATACAGGCCGCGTTTCAGAGTGAAACGCTTGATGTAATTGACGCCGTCCTTGCTGAACTTGAGGTCGACGACCAGTTGGTCCTGACCGTCAGCCAGTTGATAAGTCTTCTTCTCCGAGGAGTAGACCGGACGACCGGCCGGATTTGCATCCGGACCATTGGTGCCGATCAGACCGCTTTGTGCCAGATAAACACGTTCGCCGCCGTTATCGAACAGCTGGAACGGAACATCAGGACGATCCTGACGACGTGGATACAAAGGCAAGGTCAGTTGAGCAACATCGCCACCTTGTGGATCGATCGCGAGATCGAGCACGTCGGTTTTGATCTGGATCAGATCCTTGCTGGCGGCTACCGGTGTTTCGGCAGGTGCGCTGGTATCGCTAGCGGCGCGCGGAATATCGTCACTGGCGGCAGCATTATTGCCAGTGGCGGTGTCCGGCAAACCGGATGTAGTCGTACTGGAAGCAACATTCTGAGTCGGCAGGGCAGCCTGGCCATAGTCCTGGTTCCATTTAAGAACCATAACGTAGGACACGATTGCCAGGGCGACGATCAGGATCGTGCGTTTGATATCCATGATTACTCGGCCATCGAAGAAGAACGGGAGGTAGGGATAGGTGGAACCGGGTCATAACCACCGGGATTCCACGGATGACAGCGACCTAAACGACGAAAGGTCAGCCAGCCACCGCGCAGAAGGCCATGATTTTCAATGGCTTCATACGCGTAGCAGGAACAACTGGGGTAGAAACGACAGTGGCTGGCCATCAAAGGACTAATGGCATAGCGATAAAACTGGATCGGAACGAGGGCCAGTTTACGCATCGGTACTGTCTACCCCTACAGTTTCGGTTTTGACTTCCGGAACCGGCTTGCTGCGTGCCAGGCGTTTCCAGAGCTTGCCGAAATGCTGAATCAATTCGGGGTTTTCTACATCGCCCAGACCTTTGCGCGCGACGATTACGATATCCCAGCCGACCAGTGAATCCTGGTGCAGACGGAACGATTCGCGCATCAAACGCTTGAGGCGATTGCGCTCAACGGAGAGCTTTACGCTCTTTTTCCCGATAACCAGCCCGAGACGGGGGTGATCAAGATCGTTGTTGCGTGCAAGGAGCAGGAGATTTTTCCCCGGAACCTTGCCGGTAGGGGAGTCAAAGACTGCCTTGAAATGCCGGGGGGTAAGCAGACGCTTTTCCCGACTGAAGTCCTGACTCACCTCCAGTACCGGATTATCAAACTGCCAGACGCGCACGACCTTTGGCGCGACGACGCGACAGGACTGCGCGGCCGTTCTTGGTAGCCATGCGAGCACGGAAACCGTGGGTACGAGCGCGTTTGATAGTGCTTGGTTGGAAAGTACGTTTCATTGTCGTGTTACCTGGTTCGTCCACAACGGGCCGGAATGGCCCCCGTTTTAAGAGACCGGGGATTCTAGAGAAAGCAAGCCTTCAGGTCAATTTCCAACCAACGTTTCCTTATAAATAGATCTCGAGGTGTTCTTTGCCTGATCACCTGCTCGCCATACATAAAAATAAAGAAGGGAATTATTTAAAGCTTTTCTGTAAAGCTTATAAAAGCTAGGCAAGCCTTCTTCTGTGGATAAGTGACACCGGCCCATGTTTTACCTGATGTACAGAGAATGACAACTACAGTGGAAAACCGTGTTCAGCCTGTGCTGCGCCATCGGATAACCTGTGCGTGGAATGGGCTGTTATCCACAGGCAGGTTATCCACCGAGTTCAACCCCTACTTGTCCAGTGCCCTTAGAGGCGGTTATCCACAGAGCTTATTCACACACCGTTGGTCGCCTTTTTCTGATTTAACGCATTGATAAATCATGCTCACCCGGCAACCTGCATGTGGATAAGTGGACGGCTCGCCGCTACAATGGCCGCTTGTTTTTGCCTCACCGGCTTTCAACTTAGGGGATATCCGTGTCAGTGGAACTTTGGCAGCAGTGCGTGGAGCTTTTGCGCGAGGAGCTGCCTGCCCAACAATTCAACACCTGGATCCGTCCACTACAGGTCGAAGCCGAAGGCGACGAGTTGCGCGTCTACGCACCGAACCGTTTTGTGCTGGACTGGGTCAACGAAAAGTATCTGGGCCGCGTCCTTGAACTGCTGGATGAGCACGGCAACGGCATGGCGCCTGCGCTTTCCTTATTGATAGGCAGCAAACGCAGTTCCGCTCCGCGTGCCGCACCGAACGCGCCGCTTGCAGCCGCGCAGGTTTCCCAGCAGGCCCAGGCAAATGCCACACCTGTGAGTACGCCGGCACCCACCCAGACGTCAGCCCCGGCAGCCAAGCGTTCAACGCAGAAAAGCCCTGAAGTCAGCGATGAACCGTCTCGCGACAGTTTCGACCCGATGTCCGGCGCTGCTTCGCAACAGGCCCCGGTCCGTGCCGAACAGCGCACCGTGCAGGTCGAAGGTGCGCTCAAGCACACGAGCTATCTGAACCGCACCTTTACTTTCGAAAACTTCGTCGAAGGTAAATCCAACCAGCTCGCCCGCGCGGCGGCCTGGCAAGTGGCGGACAACCCAAAGCACGGCTACAACCCACTGTTCCTTTATGGTGGTGTTGGCCTGGGTAAAACTCACTTGATGCACGCGGTGGGTAACCATCTCTTAAAGAAGAACCCGAATGCCAAGGTCGTGTACCTGCATTCCGAGCGTTTCGTCGCCGACATGGTCAAGGCGCTGCAACTGAACGCGATCAACGAGTTCAAGCGCTTCTACCGTTCGGTGGATGCCCTGCTGATCGACGACATTCAGTTCTTCGCCCGTAAAGAGCGTTCGCAGGAAGAGTTTTTCCACACCTTCAACGCTCTGCTTGAAGGTGGCCAGCAGGTCATTCTCACCAGTGACCGCTACCCGAAAGAAATCGAAGGCCTGGAAGAGCGCCTCAAATCCCGCTTCGGCTGGGGCCTGACGGTTGCCGTCGAGCCGCCGGAACTGGAAACCCGCGTCGCGATCTTGATGAAGAAGGCCGACCAGGCCAAAGTCGAGTTGCCGCACGACGCTGCGTTTTTCATTGCCCAGCGTATTCGCTCCAACGTCCGAGAGCTGGAAGGCGCGCTGAAACGCGTGATTGCCCACTCGCACTTCATGGGCCGCGACATCACTATCGAGCTGATTCGTGAATCCCTGAAAGACCTGTTGGCGCTGCAAGACAAACTGGTCTCTGTGGATAACATTCAGCGCACCGTCGCCGAGTACTACAAGATCAAGATCTCGGACTTGTTGTCCAAGCGCCGTTCGCGCTCGGTAGCACGTCCGCGTCAGGTGGCCATGGCGTTGTCCAAGGAACTGACCAACCACAGTCTGCCGGAAATCGGCGATGTGTTTGGCGGCCGCGACCACACGACCGTGTTGCACGCCTGCCGCAAGATCAACGAACTTAAGGAATCCGACGCGGACATCCGCGAGGACTACAAGAACCTGCTGCGTACACTGACCACTTGATGAACACCAGCGCAGCTTATTAAGGCAAGGGACTAGACCATGCATTTCACCATTCAACGCGAAGCCCTGTTGAAACCCCTGCAACTGGTCGCAGGCGTCGTCGAGCGTCGACAGACCTTGCCGGTACTGTCCAACGTGCTGTTGGTAGTCGAAGGCCAGCAACTGTCGCTGACCGGTACCGACCTGGAAGTCGAGCTGGTCGGTCGTGTGCAACTTGAGGAGCCGGCGGAAACAGGTTCCATCACCGTGCCTGCACGCAAGCTGATGGATATCTGCAAAAGCCTGCCTAACGATGCGCTGATCGACATCAAGGTCGACGAGCAGAAACTGGTGGTGAAGGCTGGCCGTAGCCGTTTCACCCTGTCGACTCTGCCAGCCAACGATTTCCCGACCGTTGAAGAGGGTCCGGGCTCGCTGACTTGCAGCCTTGAGCAAAGCAAACTGCGTCGTTTGATCGAACGCACCAGCTTCGCCATGGCCCAGCAGGACGTGCGTTACTACCTCAACGGTATGCTGCTGGAAGTGTCCGAAGGCATCATCCGCGCCGTGGCCACCGACGGTCACCGTCTGGCCATGTGCTCGATGAAAGCCGATATCGGCCAGCCTGATCGCCATCAGGTGATCGTGCCGCGCAAAGGTATCCTTGAACTGGCACGTCTGCTCACCGAGCCGGACGGCAACGTCAGCATCGTGTTGGGCCAGCACCACATCCGCGCGACCACCGGCGAATTCACCTTCACCTCGAAACTGGTTGACGGCAAGTTCCCGGACTACGAGCGCGTTCTGCCGAAGGGCGGCGACAAGTTGGTACTGGGCGATCGCCAGGCGCTGCGTGAAGCGTTCAGCCGTACCGCGATTCTGTCCAACGAGAAGTACCGCGGTATCCGTCTGCAACTGGCCAGCGGTCAGTTGAAGATCCAGGCCAACAACCCGGAGCAGGAAGAAGCGGAAGAAGAAGTGGGCGTTGAATACAACGGCGGCTCCCTGGAAATCGGCTTCAATGTGAGCTATTTGCTCGACGTGCTGGGCGTGATGACCACCGAGCAGGTTCGCCTGATCCTGTCCGACTCCAACAGCAGTGCGCTGGTGCAAGAGTCCGACAACGACGATTCGGCTTACGTTGTCATGCCGATGCGTCTGTAATCAGCTGACTCTGGATGTCCTTAAGTCGTGTTTCGGTCACCGCGGTGCGCAATCTGCACCCGGTGACCTTCTCCCCCTCCCCCCGCATCAATATTCTTTACGGCGCCAACGGCAGCGGCAAAACCAGTGTTCTGGAAGCCATTCATCTGCTGGGGCTTGCCCGTTCGTTCCGTAGCACGCGGCTTTTGCCGGTCATCCAGTATGAGCAGCTCGCCTGTACCGTGTTCGGTCAGGTCGAACTGGCCGAGGGTGGGCATAGCGCTTTGGGCATCTCGCGCGATCGTCAGGGCGAGTTCCAGATCCGCATCGACGGCCAGAACGCCCGCAGCGCCGCGCAACTGGCGGAGATCCTGCCGCTGCAGTTGATCAACCCCGACAGCTTCCGCCTGCTTGAAGGCGCGCCGAAGATTCGTCGGCAGTTTCTCGACTGGGGCGTGTTCCACGTCGAGCCGCGCTTCATGGCCACCTGGCAGCGTTTGCAGAAGGCCTTGCGCCAGAGAAACTCATGGCTGCGGCATGGTACACTTGACGCCGTTTCGCAAGCGGTTTGGGACAGGGAACTGTGCCAGGCCAGCGCTGAAATCGATGAATACCGCCGCGCTTACATCAAAGCCTTGAAACCAGTCTTTGAACAAACCTTGAGCGAACTGGTTGAGCTCGAAGGTTTGACGCTCAGCTATTACCGAGGCTGGGACAAAGACCGGGAGTTGAGCGCCGTACTGGCAGGTTCCGTGCAACGGGACCAGCAAATGGGTCATACCCAGGCAGGACCACAACGGGCTGATTTGCGTCTTAGATTGGGCGCACACAACGCCGCGGACATTTTGTCCCGGGGTCAGCAGAAGTTGGTGGTCTGTGCACTGCGGATTGCCCAAGGGCATCTGGTAAGCCAGGCCCGACGCGGTCAGTGTATTTATCTGGTGGATGACTTGCCGTCCGAGCTGGACGAGAGCCATCGTCGCGCGCTGTGTCGCTTGCTGGAAGACTTACGCTGCCAGGTGTTTATCACCTGTGTAGATCACGAATTATTGAGGGAAGGCTGGCAGACGGAAACGCCAGTCGCTTTGTTCCACGTGGAACAGGGCCGTATCACCCAGACCCACGACCATCGGGAGTGAAGGCATTGAGCGAAGAAAATACGTACGACTCAACGAGCATTAAAGTGCTGAAAGGCCTGGATGCCGTACGCAAACGTCCCGGTATGTACATTGGTGACACCGACGATGGCAGCGGTCTGCACCACATGGTGTTCGAGGTGGTCGACAACTCGATCGACGAAGCCCTCGCCGGCCACTGCGACGACATCAGCATCATCATCCACCCGGATGAGTCCATCACCGTTAAAGACAACGGCCGTGGCATCCCGGTAGACGTGCACAAAGAGGAAGGCGTTTCCGCCGCCGAGGTCATCATGACCGTCCTCCACGCTGGCGGTAAGTTCGACGACAACTCCTACAAAGTTTCCGGCGGTCTGCACGGTGTAGGTGTGTCGGTAGTGAACGCACTGTCCGAAGAGCTGGTTCTGACTGTTCGCCGCAGCGGCAAGATCTGGGAACAGACTTACGTCCACGGCGTACCTCAGGCGCCGATGGCCATCGTTGGCGATAGTGAAACCACCGGTACCCAGATCCACTTCAAGGCTTCCAGCGAAACCTTCAAGAACATTCACTTCAGCTGGGACATCCTCGCCAAGCGCATTCGTGAACTGTCCTTCCTCAACTCCGGTGTCGGCATCGTCCTCAAGGATGAGCGCAGTGGCAAGGAAGAGCTGTTCAAGTACGAAGGCGGCCTGCGTGCGTTCGTTGAATACCTGAACACCAACAAGACTGCGGTCAACCAGGTGTTCCACTTCAACATCCAGCGTGAAGACGGCATCGGCGTGGAAATCGCCCTGCAGTGGAACGACAGCTTCAACGAGAACCTGTTGTGCTTCACCAACAACATTCCGCAGCGCGACGGCGGTACTCACCTGGTGGGTTTCCGTTCGGCACTGACGCGTAACCTGAACAACTACATCGAGCAGGAAGGTCTGGCGAAGAAGCACAAAGTCGCCACCACCGGTGACGATGCCCGTGAAGGCCTGACCGCGATCATCTCGGTGAAAGTGCCGGATCCGAAGTTCAGCTCGCAGACCAAAGACAAGCTGGTCTCTTCCGAAGTGAAGACCGCGGTCGAACAGGAAATGGGCAAGTACTTCTCCGACTTCCTTCTGGAAAACCCGAACGAAGCCAAGCTGGTCGTCGGCAAGATGATCGACGCTGCGCGTGCCCGTGAAGCTGCGCGCAAGGCCCGTGAGATGACCCGCCGTAAAGGCGCGCTGGACATCGCCGGCCTGCCGGGCAAGCTCGCTGACTGCCAGGAAAAAGACCCGGCGCTGTCCGAACTGTACCTTGTGGAAGGTGACTCCGCGGGCGGCTCTGCCAAGCAGGGACGTAACCGCAAGACCCAGGCCATCCTGCCGTTGAAGGGCAAGATCCTCAACGTCGAGAAAGCCCGTTTCGACAAGATGATCTCTTCCCAGGAAGTGGGCACCTTGATCACCGCACTGGGCTGCGGTATCGGTCGCGACGAGTACAACATCGACAAGCTGCGTTATCACAACATCATCATCATGACCGATGCTGACGTTGACGGTTCGCACATCCGTACCCTGCTGCTGACCTTCTTCTTCCGTCAGTTGCCGGAGCTGATCGAGCGCGGCTACATCTACATCGCTCAGCCACCGCTGTACAAGGTCAAGAAAGGCAAGCAAGAGCAATACATCAAAGACGACGACGCCATGGAAGAGTACATGACGCAGTCGGCCCTGGAAGATGCGAGCCTGCACCTGAACGAAGAAGCCCCGGGCATTTCCGGTGAAGCGCTCGAGCGTCTGGTGAACGACTTCCGCATGGTGATGAAGACCCTCAAGCGTCTGTCGCGCCTGTACCCGCAGGAACTGACCGAGCACTTCATCTACCTGCCGGCCGTGAGCCTGGAAAAGCTCGGCGACCACGCAGCGATGCAAGAGTGGCTGGCCCAGTACGAAGCGCGTCTGCGCACCGTTGAAAAATCCGGTCTGGTCTACAAGGCCAGCCTGCGTGAAGACCGTGAACGTGGTGTCTGGCTGCCAGAGGTCGAACTGATCTCCCACGGCCTGTCGAACTACGTCACCTTCAACCGCGACTTCTTCGGCAGCAACGACTACAAAACCGTCGTCACCCTCGGCGCTCAACTGAGCACCCTGCTCGACGAAGGCGCGTACATCCAGCGTGGCGAGCGCAAGAAAGCGGTCACCGAGTTCAAGGAAGCACTGGACTGGCTGATGGCGGAAAGCACCAAGCGCCACACCATCCAGCGATACAAAGGTCTGGGCGAAATGAACCCGGATCAGCTGTGGGAAACCACCATGGACCCAAGCGTGCGCCGCATGCTGAAAGTCACTATCGAAGACGCCATTGGCGCAGACCAGATCTTCAACACCCTGATGGGTGATGCGGTCGAACCTCGTCGTGACTTCATCGAGAGCAATGCTCTCGCGGTATCCAATCTGGACTTCTAGGTTGCCGACTCCGCAGAGGAAAGGCCCGCGCAAGCGGGCTTTTTTTTGCGTTCAATTTCGTCTTGAAGCGCGATACGATGCGGCTCTTTCGTCGCAGACAGGCGGCGGCCAGATTGTAGAAAAACGACTAAAAAAAGAGCAATCAATTGACTCATCAATGCGTAAGGAAGGATTCCGTCACACGTCTATCGGTCAATGTGCTGCCCCTGCTGTTGGGGGTTCTGGCCTTTTTTATTGTCATCGGTCCAAGGGCGCTAAACCCGCAAAACATTGCGTGGCTGGGCAGCGGTGATCCGGCAACGCACTACCTTGGCTGGGTGTTTTTCAGGCATTCGCCCTGGTCGTTGCCGCTGGGGCTCAATCCTTCGTATGGATTGGAGCTGAGCAGCGCGATCATCTACTCGGATTCGAACCCGCTGCTGGCGTTGATCTTCAAACCCTTTGCCGCATGGCTTCCCGAGCCTTTCCAGTACTTTGGCCTGTGGCTGTTGTTGTGTTTTGTGTTGCAGGGCTGGTTTGCCTGGAAGCTGATGGGCCTGGCCACCGCCAACATTGCGCTGCGTTTGCTGGGGGCGGCACTGTTTCTGTTCAACCCGGCGCTGATTTCGCGGATGGCAGAGCATTTATCCCTCGCCGGGCACTTCCTGATCCTGGCTGCCCTGTATCTGGCCCTGCGCCCTCATGTCGAGCGGCGTTGTCCGGCCTGGGGCACGTTGCTGGCGGTCGCGGCCTTGGTACACGCTTATCTGTTGGCAATGGTTGGCTTGATCTGGCTCGCCGACTTGCTGGCCCGATCATTGAGGCGGCAGCTGCTGCTGAAAAAGGCGTTTGTCGAGCTGGTTGGCCTGCTGTTGCTGACCGGGGTGTGTTGCTGGCAAGCAGGCTATTTCACCGTTGAAGGTGAGGGACTGGCTTCATTCGGATTCGGATTGTTTCGCGCCAATGTGCTGACGTTTTTCGACCCCGCTGGATGGTCTCGCGTCCTCGGCGATGTACCTGGCGTACCTGGGGATTCGGCCGGCATGGCTTTCCCGGGGCTGGGGGTGATGTTTCTGCTCGTTTGCGCGCTGTGGTTCATTTGCTCCGGCGAAGGCCAGATCGTTGCAACGATGCGCAAACGCTGGTTATTGCTGCTGGCACTGTTTGGACTGATGCTTTTTGCGTTCTCCAACAGGATCGGCGTCGGACCGCTCGAGTTCGTCTACTGGTTGCCTGACCCCATCATTTCCATGGCCGGTATTTTCCGCGCTTCGGGGCGGATGATCTGGCCGGTCATGTACGCGGCGATCTTTGCGGTGGTGTTCCTGATCGCGCGTAACGCGGCGCCACGGACTGCGCTGTTGCTGCTGGTGACAGCCCTTCTGGTACAGGTCTTCGACACCCGTGCCGGTTGGTCAGGCATACGCCGGCAGCAGATGGTCACACCTGCTGCGACGTGGAAAACCCCGATGGTCAATCCGTTCTGGCAAAGCGCGGCAGCGCATTATCAAAAAGTCCGCTACGTGATTCCGCAGAACCTGACGACTCATTGGATGACCCTCTCCGATTACGCGGGCCGGAATCATCTCGCCACCGATGCGGTGTACCTGGGCCGAGTGAGTGCGCAAGCGCAGGAGGATCTGCAGCGTACTGCCGCCAGAACCATCGACTCCGGCAAGTATGAGCGCGATACCCTCTACGTGCTTGAGCAGCGGTCAGCGCTGCAAGCGGCGCTCAACGTGGATGACGACAGCGATATGCTGGCCAGGATTGACGGCTTCCATGTGCTGGCCCCGGGCTGGAAGCGCTGCGCTGATTGTCTGCCGCTCATGGCCGGTGCTTCCCGGGATTTGATCCCTTCATTCGACGCCGGGGAAAAGCTGCAGTTTGTGGAGGGCAGTCGGGGCACGGCTGCACTTGGAAAAGGCTGGTGGTTTGCCGAGGCGTGGGGCACCGGATCGGTCGGGCCGGATGCCGAGATCATCCTGCGCCCCAAGGCTGGCGTGAGTTCACTGACGCTTGAAACCAACGCGTTCCTGTCTGAAAAAACGCCGCGCCAAACGGTGGATATCAGCATCAATAACATGCCGGTAATCTCTGCCAGCCTGACCAACGCCACCAGCAACACAATCAATATCAACCTGCCTGCCGAGGTGCAGGCCCTCGTTGCGCAACAAGGCGTGCTGCGTATCCAGCTGCATTTTCCGCTGGCAGTCAGTCCGCATGATCTCGGCTGGGGAGAAGACATCCGCAAACTGGCGATTGGATTGCTGGCATTGACCTTTCATTGATCACTGGTGCCCGCCAGGGCCAACGCAATGCCGTTGGCCTGCCCTCGTCACTCGCTCGCTGCCGTGACACTCTCCAGCCGATATCCATACCCGTAAATGGTCAGCAGTTGCCAGCCCCGCTCCGCCGTCAGCCCAAGTTTGTTGCGCAGACGGTAGATGTGCGTATCCAACGGTCGCGATGACGCCATCTCCTCATGCGGCCAGAACCGCTCATAGAGATAATCCCGCGACAACGGCCGGCCCAGATTGCTGAACAGGCACCGAGCCAGTCGATATTCACGCTCGGTCATGACGATTGGTTTTCCCTCCCGGGTAACGGTCAGTTCGGCGTCATCAAACGTCAGGTCATTAAAGCTCAGCACTTCCGTCGCTGCCGCACGTTGCTGACTATGTCGACGCAACACCGCAGCTACGCGCGCTTTCAGTTCATTCGGCCGGAATGGCTTGCTCACATAATCATCCGCCCCCGCATTCAACGCCTGAACGATATCGTTTTCGCCATCGCGGCTGGTCAGCATGATCGCTGCCGGTGGCGCTTCCATGTGCTCGCGGGTCCAGCGCAGCAGGGATAGACCCGTGAGGTCGGGCAGTTGCCAGTCGAGGATCAGCAGGTCGAAGGTCTCCCGGCGTAGCTGTCGCAACAGGTCTTCACCACGCTCGAAGCTGTGCAGTGACCACGGCTGTTCGCCGGCATCGGCCATTTGCTGCAGGGTTTGCTCGACCCGGCGCAGTTCGGCGGGTTCGTCGTCCAGTATCGCAACGCGCATACGCGGTGGTTCCTTGTTGCTTGGGCAGTTGGGCGTCAACCATAGTCGCTTGGTCATCACCTTGAAAGTAAGCGGCCCGCCGTTGGTCGACGTCCGCTATGATTCTTCGGGTCTACGTCTCAGACCTTTGACCTATGAAAGCATTCACCCTGCCCTGCCCTTTTTCCCCATGAACAATCAGCGCCGGCGCGAAAGCCGTGAGCCGAGTCAGGTGCAGCGACTGTTTCGACAGTTGGTGCGTGAGTGGTTGTGGATAAGTCTAGTGCTGTTGCCGCTGACTGCGCTGCTGTCTTACCGTGCGCAGATCAACTTGCACGATGCGCATCCGGCGACGGGCGCATTGTTGTCGGTCGCTTGGGTGGCAGGCAGTCTAGGGCTGCTGTTATGGCGTCCGCGCTGGGCGCTTTGGGTCACGTTGATCGGCATGGCGTGTGCACTGCTAGCCAGTGCGGCTCTGGCAGAAATGCGCCTTTGGTGGTCGCCGACGCCGGCATTGCTGGGCATGTTGTTCGGTTATCTGATCTGGAATTGGCGGCGCCTGAGTGTGGTGTTGACCTATTTCGGTTGGGAATTGGCACGACTGGACAGTGAACCGAAAGTTTTCCCCGAGCGCCGTCGCTCGCAATTCACCGGGGCTGACCGCCTGCAGGGTCAGATCATGGCGCTCGAACAAGCCATGAGCCGCACCCGCGATACCCGGCGTTTTATCGCCGACGGTCTGGAGTACCTGCCGGTTGCCACACTGATCAGTGACCCCAAGGGGCAGATACTGTTGGGCAATCGCAAGGCTCGCCAGCTCTTCGATAACAACCTGGTGGGGGATGACGTCCTCGATCAACTCGAGTGGCTCGGTTACCCGGAATTATCCACAGAGCTGCGCCCGCCGCTATCCGGCCTGCCGCTGTTGGAGTTCCGTGATCACAAGGAGCGCAGCCTGCGTCTGGAACGTGCCGCCCTCCTTCCGGTGGACGGTGACACGCCAATTGGCTGGCTGCTGAGCCTCACCGACCTCAGTGCCGAACGCGCCGCCGAAGAACAGCGCAGTGTGTTGCTGCGCTTTCTTTCCCACGACTTGCGCGCGCCGCATTCGGCGATCCTCGCCTTGCTCGATGTGCACCGTTATCAAGTCGGGGCCGATGCGCCGTTGTTCGAACAAATCGAACGCCAAGTACGTCGCGCGCTGGATCTGACTGACGGGTTTGTTCTGTTGGCGCGGGCCGAATCCGAGGCTTACCAATTTCAGCCGACGCTGTTCGCGATGTTGGTGCTGGACGTGCTGGATCAAGCGTTGCCCATCGCCCAGCAGAAACGTATCGAGCTGCTGCATGACATGGATGAAGAGTCGCAGGAGCGTCTGATCAATGCTGATCAGGGCTTGCTGACCCGCGCGCTGTTCAACCTGCTGGAGAACGCGATCAAGTACAGCCCGGCGGATACCACTATCACCCTGCGCGTCAGTTGCCGCGAGGGGTGGCTGCACTGTGAATTGATCGATCAAGGCAAGGGCATCGCCGCTGATGAATTGCCCGACCTGTTCAGCCAATACCGACGTTTTTCTTCCGCGCAGGGCATCGACGGCGTGGGCCTCGGCTTATCGATGGTCAAAGCGGTAGTCGATCATCACGGCGGCAAAATCGAATGCCGCAGCGTGGTTGATCAAGGCACCACCTTCCTGCTTGAGTTACCGCTTGTCCCTGACTGATCATGCACAAAAAAACCGGCTATATCAGCCGGTTTTTTTACATTCGAAAAAAACTTATGCACCTTTTACGGTCTTTTATGAGCTTGAGAAATATATAAGTAAATCAATCACTTAATTTCAATATTCAAGCGTTTTCAACAAAACCGTACACAGGTTATCCACAAAATCTCAGACAGCGATCTGATCACTTGCGGCCGGTGCCTGCGGGGCCGGTGGCAGTGAGCCCATTTCGCGCTGGGTCTTCTCGTTCCAGGCTTGTACCCGGTCGTTCAACTCAGCGACGGCGCGAGGGCCAGTGCCTTCGGCATACATCGGCTCACCGATGACCACGGTGATCACTCCGGACTTTTTGCCCCAGCCGATTTTCGGCCAGAACTTGCCGGCATTGTGTGCAATCGGCAGCACCGGAAGCGCCGCATTCACCGCCAAAGCGCTGCCACTGCGGGAGAACTTGCCGACAGTGCCGTAAGGAACGCGTGTACCTTCGGGGAAGATCAGCACCCAAACGTTGTCCTTCAGCAGCTCATCACCCTTCGCCGCGACTTGTTTCAAAGCAGCTTTCGGGTTGTCCCGGTCAATCGCGATCGGCCGCAACATGGCCATGGCCCAGCCGAAGAACGGCACGTAAAGCAATTCGCGCTTGAGCACTTGGCTCAGCGGCGAGAAATAAGCGGAGAGAAAAAACGTCTCCCAAGTGCTCTGGTGGTTCGACTGAATCACGCAGGGCCGGTCAGGCACGTTTTCCGCGCCTTTGATTTCGTAACGGATACCGAGAAACACCTTGGTCAACCACAAGGCGCAACGGCACCAGTACACGTTGATAAAACGATAACGCGCCTTGAATGGCAAAAACGGCGCGATAAAAAAACTCAAACTGCACCACAGCAGGGAAGTGGTGCCCAGCAGCAGGTAAAAGAGAAAAATCCTGATGGCCCGCAGTATCGACATAGTGACGTTTACCGTTACGGGGCAATGCCCGAGTGTTCAAGCGCACTCCCGATCAATCCCTGGTCAGGAACTTCAGAAGTACTCTAGTTGTGGATAAGTTCTGCGGCAATCGCCGCCAGATCGTCAAAAATCAGAGTGCCAACCGGCAGGGTTTTGCCCTGAGTCTTTGCGCCTTTTCCGGTCTTTACCAAAACTGGCTGTGAATCGACGGCTTTGGCGGCCTCCAGGTCACCAAGGCTGTCGCCGACGAACCAGACATTGGTCAGCTCGACGTTGTAATGCGCGGCGATGGTTTTCAACATCCCCGGTTTCGGCTTGCGGCAATCGCAGCCTTCGTCCGGGCCATGCGGGCAATACACGATCAGCCCGACTTCACCGCCCTGCTCCGCCACGAGTTCGCGCAACCGCGCGTGCATGGCATCGAGGGTGGCGAGGTCGTAATAGCCGCGAGCAATGCCCGACTGGTTGGTGGCGACCGCCACCGTCCAGCCGGCCTTGCTCAACTGCGCAATCGCTTCGATCGAGCCGGGCAACGGAATCCACTCCGCCACCGACTTGATATAAGCGTCGGAGTCGTAATTGATCACTCCGTCCCGATCGAGAATCAGCAGTTTCAACAGCAATCCCTCAACCCAGCAGCGAAATGTCGGCAACACCGAGGAACAGACCACGCAGACGCGCCAGCAGCGCGTAACGGTTGGCCCGCACATTGGCGTCGTCGGCATTGACCATCACTGCGTCGAAGAACGCATCGACCGGCTCACGCAATGCCGCCAGGCGTGCCAGCGATTCGTTGTACTGACGCGCTGCAGCCATTGGCTGTACAGCCTGATCCGCTTGCTGGATCGCCGAGTACAGAGAAAACTCGTTGGCGTTGTCGAAGTACTTGGCTTGCACCTCGGTCGGTACCGCGCCTTCGAGTTTGCTCAACAGGTTCGATACGCGCTTGTTCACCGCCGCCAGCGCTGCCGCTTCCGGCAGTTTGCGGAAGGCTTGCACCGCTTGCACACGCTGATCGAAGTCCAGCGCCGAACCCGGCTTCAAAGCACGGACCGACAGGTAAGTGGCCACTTCAACGCCTTCGTCTTCGTAACGCGCACGCAGACGGTCGAAGATGAATTCCAGCACGGCTTCGTTGAGGCCGGCAGCCTTGACCTTGGCACCGAACGCGGCCACGGCGAAAGCCACGGCGTCGTTCAGGTCCAGATCGAGTTTCTTCTCGATGAGGATACGCAGCACGCCGAGTGCCGCACGGCGCAGGGCATACGGGTCTTTGCTGCCGGTTGGCAGCATGCCGATACCGAAGATACCGACCAGAGTGTCAAGCTTGTCAGCGATCGCGACGGCTGCACCGGTCAGCGTGGCCGGCAGTTCTGCACCGGCACCGCGTGGCATGTACTGCTCGTTCAGCGCCAGCGCGACGTCTTCCGGCTCGCCGTCATTGAGGGCGTAGTAGTAACCGGCGACACCTTGCATCTCCGGGAACTCGCCGACCATTTCGGTGGCCAGGTCGCACTTCGACAGCAGGCCTGCACGGGCAGCCCACGACGCGTTGCCGCCGATGCGTGCGGCGATGTACGCAGCCAGTTTCGATACGCGCTCGGCCTTGTCGTAGACGCTGCCGAGTTTTTCCTGGAACACCACGTTCTTCAGGCGATCATTGAAAGCTTCGAGTTTCTGCTTCTTGTCCTGCTTGAAGAAGAACTCTGCGTCGGTCAGGCGTGGGCGAACCACTTTCTCGTTACCGGCGATGATCTGCTGTGGATCTTTGCTTTCGATGTTGGCCACAGTGATGAAACGTGGCAGCAACTTGCCGTCGGCATCCAGCAGGCAGAAGTACTTCTGGTTGTCCTGCATGGTGGTGATCAGCGCTTCCTGCGGCACGTCGAGGAAGCGTTCCTCGAATGAGCACACCAACGGCACCGGCCATTCAACCAGCGCGGTTACTTCGTCGAGCAGTGCCGGCGGAACGATGGCCGTGCCTTCCTGACGGGTGGCCAGCTCTTCGGTGCGCTTGCTGATGATTTCGCGACGCTCGTTGGCGTCGGCCAATACATAGGCGGCACGCAGGTCAGCGAGGTAGCTCGACGGCGAACCGATGCGCACGCTTTCCGGGTGATGGAAGCGGTGACCACGGGAATCACGGCCGGCCTTCTGCGCGAGGATGGTGCAGTCGATGACCTGGTCACCGAGCAGCATCACCAGCCATTGGGTCGGACGCACGAACTCTTCCTTGCGCGCACCCCAACGCATGCGTTTCGGGATCGGCAGGTCGTTCAGCGAATCTTCGACGATGGTCGGCAGCAGGCTTGCGGTCGGCTTGCCAGCGATGCTCTGGCTGTAACGCAGTTTCGGGCCGCTCTGGTCGATTTCGCTCAGATCAACGCCGCACTTCTTGGCAAAGCCCAGTGCTGCCTGAGTCGGATTGCCGTCAGCGTCGAACGCCGCCTGACGCGGCGGGCCGTCGAGGTTGATGCTGCGATCCGGTTGCTGGGTCGCCAGCGCGGTGATCAGCACAGCCAGACGGCGCGGCGCGGCGTAGACGGTTTTGGTTTCGTAGCTCAGGCCAGCGGCTTGCAGGCCCTTGTCGATACCGGCGAGGAACGCCTCAGCCAAGGTGTTCAGGGCTTTCGGTGGCAGTTCTTCGGTGCCCAGTTCAACCAGAAAATCTTGCGCACTCATTGTGCAGCCTCCAGCTTGGCCAGTACTTCGTCACGCAGGTCCGGGGTCGCCATCGGGAAGCCCAGCTTGGCGCGTGCCAGCAGGTAGGCTTGCGCAACGGAACGCGCCAGGGTGCGTACGCGCAGAATGTATTGCTGACGTGCGGTTACCGAGATCGCCCGGCGCGCATCCAGCAGGTTGAAGGTGTGCGAAGCCTTCAGGACCATTTCGTAGCTCGGCAACGGCAGCGGCTGGTCGAGTTCGATCAGACGCTTGGCTTCGCCTTCATAGAAGTCGAACAGTTCGAACAGTTTGTCGACGTTGGCGTGCTCGAAGTTGTAAGTGGACTGCTCCACTTCGTTCTGGTGGAACACGTCGCCGTAGGTGACTTTGCCCATCGGGCCGTCAGCCCAGACCAGGTCGTAGACCGAATCCACGCCTTGCAGGTACATGGCCAGACGCTCGAGACCGTAAGTGATCTCGCCGGTCACCGGGTAGCACTCGATGCCGCCAGCCTGCTGGAAGTAAGTGAACTGAGTCACTTCCATACCGTTCAGCCAGACTTCCCAGCCCAGACCCCAGGCGCCGAGGGTCGGCGATTCCCAGTTGTCTTCGACGAAGCGAATGTCGTGAACCAATGGGTCCAGACCGACATGCTTGAGCGAGCCCAGGTACAGTTCCTGGAAGTTGTCCGGGTTCGGCTTCAGGACGACCTGGAACTGGTAATAGTGCTGCAGACGGTTCGGGTTTTCACCGTAACGGCCGTCAGTCGGACGGCGGCTTGGTTGCACGTAAGCGGCGTTCCAGGTTTCCGGGCCGATGGCGCGCAGGAAGGTCGCGGTGTGGAAAGTGCCGGCGCCTACTTCCATATCGTAGGGCTGAAGTACCACACAACCTTGCTCGGCCCAGTATTGCTGGAGCGCGAGGATCAAGTCTTGGAAGGTACGCACGGCTGGCGTAGGCTGGCTCACGAAATTCACCTGTTTCTTGGGCTGCGATTTAAAGAGCGGGAGTATACCCGATTCATTGCTGCGCACGCCCCCTGGAGCCTTATGCCACGCTGCTTTTGGTGTACCGAAGATCCGCTGTACATGGCTTATCACGACCAGGAGTGGGGCACGCCGCTACGCGATGCGCAGGGTTTGTTCGAGTTGCTTTTGCTCGAAGGGTTCCAGGCCGGGCTGTCCTGGATCACCGTGCTGCGCAAACGCGAGCGTTATCGCGAGGTGTTGTTCGGCTTCGATGTGCAGCGGGTGGCGCAGATGAGCGACGCCGAAATCGACGAATTGATGCTCGACCCGGGGATCATCCGCAACCGCCTCAAACTCAACGCCGCCCGCCGTAATGCCCAGGCCTGGCTGGCGCTGGAGGATCCGGTGGCGTTCCTCTGGTCGTTCGTCGGCGACCAACCGATCATCAATCATTTCAAGGATCGCAGCGAAGTCCCGGCGATCACCCCCGAAGCGCTGGCGATGAGCAAAGGCCTGAAAAAGGCCGGGTTCACGTTCGTCGGCCCGACCATTTGCTACGCGCTGATGCAGGCCTCGGGCATGGTCATGGATCACACTCAGGATTGTGACCGCTACGCGCAGCTCGCCAACGGCGGTTAGAATGGCCGCCTCGCGCACCGCACAAGATCAGGAGTGACCTGTGGAAAAGTTTAAAGGCGCCTTGCTGGTAGGCGCTCTGCGGCTGTTTGCCCTGCTGCCATGGCGGGCTGTGCAGGCCGTGGGTTCGGCGATCGGCTGGATCATGTGGAAAACCCCCAACCGCTCCCGCGACGTGGTGCGGATCAACCTTGCGAAATGTTTTCCACAGATGGATCCGGCCGAACGTGAGCGTCTGGTCGGGCAGAGTCTGAAGGATATTGGCAAGTCGCTGACCGAAAGCGCCTGCGCGTGGATCTGGCCGGCGCAGCGTTCGATCGATCTGGTGCGCGAAGTCGAGGGTCTCGATGTGCTGAAAGATGCCTTGGCCTCGGGCAAAGGCGTGGTCGGCATCACCAGCCACTTGGGCAACTGGGAAGTGCTCAACCACTTCTATTGCAGCCAGTGCAAACCGATCATTTTCTACCGTCCGCCGAAGCTCAAGGCTGTGGACGAATTGCTGCGCAAACAGCGCGTGCAACTGGGCAACAAAGTCGCTGCTTCCACCAAGGAAGGCATCCTCAGTGTCATTAAGGAAGTGCGCAAGGGTGGTGCAGTGGGCATTCCCGCTGACCCGGAACCGGCCGAATCTGCCGGGATCTTCGTGCCGTTCTTCGCCACGCAGGCGCTGACCAGCAAATTCGTGCCGAACATGTTGGCGGGTGGCAAAGCCGTAGGCGTGTTCCTCCACGCGCTGCGCCTGCCCGACGGTTCCGGCTACAAAGTGATCCTCGAAGCGGCGCCGGAAGCCATGTACAGCACCGATACCGCCGAATCCTGCGCGGCCATGAGCAAAGTGGTCGAGCGTTATGTCGCGGCGTATCCGAGCCAGTACATGTGGAGCATGAAGCGCTTCAAGAAACGTCCGCCGGGCGAAGAGCGCTGGTACTGAGCTGATTGGCATGATCTGTGGATAACCCCACTGGTGAGGTTATCCACAACCGTTCATCAAAGGGCGCAAGAAGATGTCCGAACAACGCAAATCCTTCCGCATCAAGATCACCCACGACAGCTTCGGCGAATGCCTCGGACAGACGCGCAACCTGTCGCCTACCGGGGTGTTTGTGCAGCATCCGGTTTTGGCTTCTTTGCCCAAAGGTGCAGTGGTTTACGGCCAGGTGCAGGGGTTACCCACAGGCGCGCCACGGGTGCGCATGGAAGTGGTGACAGTGAATGCCGAAGGCATCGGTCTTCGTTACCTTTGATTCACTGCGCCTGACGATCCAGTTTCTTTAGAAACACCGTCATTTCCTTTTCGGCCTGCTTGTCGCCATGGGCCCGGGCCGCTTCCAGACCTTGTTCCCACGCTTGCCGCGCGGCGACGTGATCGCCCAGCGCCAGATGCGCCTTGCCCAATAGTTTCCATGCCGCCGAATACTTCGGATCAAAACCGACACAGCGCTGGAAATGCTCGGCAGCCTTGGCGTTTTCGCCCAGATCCAGATAACCCTTGCCCAGGCCGAAGCGCAGCAGAGAGTTATCCACACCCTTGGCGAGCATTTTTTCCAGGGATTCGAGCATGGGAGATTCCTTGAATGAGGTGTGTCAGGGATGAGTCTTGCTATGGGATACCGCTATCGCGAGCAGGCTCACTCCTACAGGGGAACGCATTCCAAATGTAGGAGTGAGCCTGCTCGCGATGACGCCAGTCTGATCCCCCGATAATCCGGATCAGAAGAAGCTCAACCCCACATGAAACAGCTTCTCCACATCGCGAATATGCTTTTTATCCACAAGGAACAGAATCACGTGGTCGCCCGCTTCGATCACCGTGTCATCGTGGGCGATGATCACTTGTTCATTGCGGATCACCGCACCAATCGTGGTGCCGGGCGGCAGGCCGATCTTCTCGATTGGTTTGCCGATCACCTTGCTCGACTTCGCATCACCGTGGGCAATCGCCTCGATGGCTTCCGCCGCACCGCGACGCAATGAATGCACGCTGACGATATCGCCACGGCGCACGTGGGCCAGCAGCGTGCCGATGGTCGCCAGTTGCGGGCTGATGGCGATGTCGATGTCGCCGCCCTGGATCAGATCAACATAGGCCGGGTTGTTGATGATCGTCATGACCTTCTTCGCCCCCAGCCGTTTGGCCAGCAACGACGACATGATGTTGGCTTCGTCATCGTTGGTCAGCGCGAGAAAAATGTCGGCGTCGGCGATGTTCTCTTCCAGCAGCAGATCACGGTCAGAGGCGCTGCCCTGCAGCACCACGGTGCTGTCGAGGGTGTCGGAGAGATAACGGCAGCGCGCCGGACTCATCTCGATGATCTTCACCTGATAGCGGCTTTCGATGGCTTCCGCCAGACGCTCGCCGATCTGCCCGCCGCCAGCAATGACGATGCGTTTGTAGGTTTCATCGAGACGGCGCATTTCGCTCATCACCGCGCGAATATTCTCACGGGCAGCGATGAAGAAAACTTCGTCATCGGCCTCGATCACCGTGTCGCCCTGGGGCAGGATTGGCCGGTCGCGGCGGAAAATCGCTGCCACGCGGGTCTCGACATTCGGCATGTGCTCACGCAACTGGCGCAGTTGCTGACCCACCAGCGGACCGCCGTAATAGGCGCGCACCGCCACCAGTTGCGCCGCGCCTTCAGCGAAGTCGATCACCTGCAAGGCGCCCGGATGCTGGATCAGGCGCTTGATGTAGTTGGTCACCACTTGCTCGGGGCTGATCAGCACGTCGACCGGAATCGCTTCGTTCTGGAACAACTGTTCTTCGCGATGGAGGTAAGACGCTTCGCGTACCCGGGCGATTTTGGTCGGGGTATGGAACAGGGTGTGGGCCACCTGGCAGGCGACCATGTTGGTCTCGTCGCTGTTGGTCACCGCCACCAGCATGTCGGCGTCGTCGGCGCCGGCCTGACGCAGCACCGACGGCAGCGAGCCACGGCCCTGCACGGTACGAATATCGAGGCGATCGCCGAGGTCGCGCAGGCGCTCGCCGTCGGTGTCGACCACCGTAATGTCATTGGCCTCGCTGGCCAAATGCTCGGCCAGCGAACCGCCGACCTGTCCCGCACCGAGGATGATGATTTTCATCCAGTCACTCCGTTGAATCCGTTTAGCCGCGCGCGGCAGCGATCTTGATCAGCTTGGCGTAGTAGAACCCGTCATGGCCGCCCTGCTGGGCCAGCAATTGGCGACCATGGGGCTGTTTGATTCCGGCCGTGGTGGCCAGATCCAGTTCACGGGCGCCCGGCGTACGCTCGAGGAATGCGGCGATGACTTCGGTGTTCTCGGTCGGCAGCGTCGAGCAGGTGGCGTAGAGCAGGATGCCGCCGACTTCGAGAGTTTTCCACATGGCGTCGAGCAGCTCGCCTTGCAATTGCGCGAGGGCAACGATGTCGTCCGGTTGACGCGTCAGCTTGATGTCTGGATGGCGGCGAATCACGCCAGTGGCCGAGCATGGCGCGTCAAGCAGGATGCGCTGGAATGGCTTGCCGTCCCACCATTTCTCGGTGTCGCGACCGTCGGCGGCGATCAGTTCGGCATTCAGACCAAGGCGTTCTAGGTTTTCCTTAACGCGCACCAGACGCTTGGCTTCCAGATCCACCGCGACTACGCCGGCCAGTGCCGGTTCGGCTTCGAGGATGTGGCAGGTCTTGCCGCCGGGGGCGCAGCAAGCGTCGAGCACGCGTTGGCCCGGCGCCAGATCGAGCAAGTCGGCGGCCAGTTGCGCCGCTTCGTCCTGCACGCTGATCCAGCCTTCGGCGAACCCCGGCAGGCTGCGCACATCGGCAGCGGCTTCAAGGATGATGCCGTCGCGGCTGTACACACATGGCGTTGCGGCAATTCCAGCCTCAGTCAGCAGAGCGAGATAGGCGTCGCGGCTGTGATGACGGCGATTGACCCGCAGGATCATCGGCGGATGCGCATTGTTCGCCTCGCAAATCGCTTCCCACTGTTCCGGCCAGAAAGCTTTCAGGGATTTTTGCAGCCAGCGCGGGTGAGCGGTGCGCACCACCGGATCACGTTCCAGTTCGGCGAAAATCGTTTCGCTTTCGCGCTGGGCATTGCGCAACACGGCGTTGAGCAGGCCTTTGGCCCACGGCTTTTTCAGCTTCTCGGCGCAACCGACGGTTTCGCCGATGGCGGCGTGGGCCGGCACGCGGGTGTAGAGCAATTGGTAGAGACCGACCAGCAGCAACGCTTCGACATCGGCGTCGGCAGCTTTGAACGGTTTCTGCAGCAGTTTCTCGGCCAATGCCGAAAGACGTGGCTGCCAGCGCGCGGTGCCGAAGGCCAGATCCTGAGTGAAACCGCGATCGCGATCCTCGACCTTGTCCAGTTGCGTCGGCAGTGAGCTGTTCAACGAGGCTTTGCCGCTGAGCACGGCGGCGAGTGCCTTGGCGGCGGCCAGACGCGGGTTCATTGCGCGTCCACCGCCGCGCCGAGCACGGTACCGACGGCAAATTTCTCACGGCGGCTGTTGAACAGGTCGCTGAAATTCAACGCCTTGCCGCCGGGCAATTGCAGGCGGGTCAGACACAGCGCCTGTTCACCGCACGCGACGATCAGGCCGTCCTTGCTGGCGCTGAGGATTTCACCCGGCGCGCCGCTCCCTTCGGCAATGGTCGCCGCCAGGACTTTCAGCGCTTCACCGCTGAGGGTGCTGTGGGTGATCGGCCATGGATTGAAGGCGCGCACAAGGCGTTCCAGCTCAACCGCCGGACGGCTCCAGTCGATGCGTGCTTCGTCTTTGTTGAGTTTGTGCGCGTAGGTGGCGAGTTCGTCGTTCTGTATTTCGCCCTCCAGCGTGCCTGCGGCCAGACCAGCAATCGCTTGCACCACGGCCGGCGGACCCATCTCGGCGAGACGGTCGTGCAGTGTGCCACCAGTGTCTTCAGCGCTGATCGGGGTGACGACCTTGAGCAGCATCGGCCCGGTGTCGAGGCCAGCCTCCATGCGCATCACGGTGACGCCGCTTTCCGCATCACCGTGTTCCACGGCGCGCTGGATCGGCGCCGCACCGCGCCAGCGTGGCAGCAACGAGGCATGGCTGTTGATGCAGCCCAAGCGCGGAATATCCAGCACCACTTGCGGCAGGATCAGGCCGTAGGCGACCACCACCAGCAAGTCCGGTTTCAGCGCGGCCAGTTCAGCCTGGGCATCGGCGTTGCGCAAAGTCGGCGGTTGCAACACCTGGATATTATTTTCCAGGGCGAGCTGTTTGACCGGGCTCGGCATCAGTTTCTGCCCGCGACCGGCCGGACGATCCGGTTGGGTGTAGACCGCAACGATCTCGTAAGGGCTGTTCAGCAGGGCCTTGAGGTGTTCGGCGGCGAATTCCGGGGTGCCGGCAAAAACGATGCGCAGTGGCTCAGTCATGAAGGGCGTCTCTTGAAAAGAAAAAGGCTTGCCGCAGCAAGCCTTTGAAGGAGGGGCATCAAGCGTTCTGGCGGTGCTGCTTTTCCAGTTTCTTCTTGATCCGGTCGCGTTTGAGCGTGGACAGGTAATCGACGAACAATTTGCCGTTGAGGTGGTCGCATTCGTGCTGGATGCACACCGCGAGCAGGCCTTCGGCGATCAGTTCATAGGGCTTGCCGTCGCGGTCCAGCGCCTTGATCTTGACCTTTTGCGGGCGATCGACGTTTTCGTAGAAACCCGGTACCGACAGGCAGCCTTCCTGGTATTGGTCCATTTCTTCGGTCAGCGATTCGAACTCGGGGTTGATGAACACCCGCGGTTCGGTGCGGTCTTCGGAAAGGTCCATCACGACGATACGTTTGTGCACGTTGACCTGGGTCGCGGCAAGGCCGATGCCCGGCGCTTCATACATTGTTTCAAACATGTCATCGACCAACTGACGCACTTCGTCGTCCACTACAGCCACAGGCTTGGCGATAGTGCGCAGACGCGGGTCCGGGAATTCGAGGATGTTTAAAATGGCCATAGGCTTTGATTGCTGCACACGTTGAGTAAAGTCGGGCGATGGCCTGGCAGGTCCGAAGATGCAGGCTACCGTTGTGAAGCGTAGCTTGTGCATTTTGCACAAGCGAGCCACGGGGGCTCTGACGGTTCACGCGAATGCACATGATAAAGGGATTCACTGCATGAGGAAAACACTACTCGCCCTGCTGCTGTTGGCTTCGGCCGGCGTGGCACAAGGGCAAGTGCAACTCAGGGATGGTTTTCCACAGCAATACACGGTGGTTTCGGGGGATACGCTCTGGGACATTTCCGGCAAATACCTGCGCGAGCCCTGGCAGTGGCCACAACTGTGGCGGGCCAATCCGCAAATCGAAAACCCCAACCTGATCTATCCCGGCGACACGCTGACCCTCAGTTATGTCGATGGCCAGCCACGTCTGACCCTCAATCGCGGCGAGTCGCGCGGCACCATCAAGCTCTCGCCACGGATCCGCACCAGCCCGGTGGCCGAGGCAATTCCGAGCATTCCACTGAAATCGATCAACAGCTTTCTGCTGAGCAACCGCATCGTCGACAAGGCCGAAGATTTCGACAAGGCGCCGTACATCGTCGCCGGCGATGCTGAACGCGTGCTCAGCGGCACCGGTGACCGAATTTTCGCTCGCGGCCATTTTGATCCGGAGCAGCCGGCCTATGGGATCTTCCGTCAGGGCAAGGTCTACACCGATCCGCAGACCAAGGAGTTTCTCGGGATCAACGCCGATGACATTGGCGGCGGTGAAATCGTCGCCACCGAAGGCGACGTCGCCACGCTCGCCCTGCAACGCACCACGCAGGAAGTGCGCCTCGGCGACCGTCTGTTCAGTGGCGAAGAGCGTTCGATCAATTCGACCTTCATGCCCAGTGCGCCAACGACCAACATCAACGGCGTGATCATCGATGTGCCGCGCGGCGTCACCCAGATTGGCGTGATGGACGTGGTCACCCTGAATAAGGGCAAGCGCGACGGTCTGGCCGAAGGCAACGTGCTGGTGGTGATGAAAACCGGCGAAACCGTGCGTGACCGCATCACCGGCCAGCCACTGAAGATTCCCGATGAACGCGCCGGGTTGCTGATGGTGTTCCGCACTTACGACAAACTCAGTTACGGCCTCGTCCTTAACGCTTCACGCTCGCTGGCGGTGCTCGACAAGGTGCGAAATCCGTAAGCTTGCTTCACAAGTTACTAACAGAGTTATCCACAGCTTGTTCCGAATGGTTCGGGGCTTATAACGATCAAGGATGATCCATCATGTTGCCAGTCTGTACGCCAGTTTCCCCGGCGGAACTGGAAGCGCGTCTGCGCCTGCACCGCTTGCCGGATGTCGGCCCGAAACGCTTTGCCAAATTGCTCGAAGCCTTTGGCTCGGCGTCCAAAGCCATCAGCGCGCCGGCCAGCGCCTGGCGTTCGCTGGGGTTGCCGGCAACGTGCGCCGAAGCGCGGCGCTGTCCCGAGGTTCGCGACGGCGCCAGCCATGCAATGCGCTGGCTAGAGCGCCCGGAGCATCATTTGCTGATGTGGGACCAAGCGAATTACCCGGCGTTGCTGGCGCAGATTCCCGATCCGCCACCACTATTGTTCGTTGCCGGTGATCCGTTGATTCTGGAAAAACCGCAACTGGCGATGGTCGGCAGTCGCCGCGCCTCGCGTCCGGGGATGGACACGGCGGCGGCGTTTTCCCGCAGCCTCGCCGGGGCCGGTTTTGTCATCGTCAGCGGTCTGGCATTGGGCATCGATGCCGCTGCGCATCAAGCGGCGCTGGATGTCGGCGGGCTGACTGTCGGTGTGCTTGGCACGGGACTGGAAAATTTTTATCCACAGCGCAACCGCCGCTTGGCTGACGCGATGATTGCGTCCGGCAGCGCGGTGCTTTCCGAGTTCCCGCTGGACGCCGGGCCAACGGCGAGCAACTTCCCGCGGCGTAACCGCATCATCAGCGGTTTGTCACTTGGCGTCCTGGTGGTCGAGGCGAGTGTCGCCAGTGGTTCACTGATCACCGCGCGGTTGGCGGCAGAACAGGGGCGCGAGGTTTATGCCATTCCCGGTTCGATTCATCATCCCGGTGCGCGCGGTTGCCATCAGTTGATCCGCGACGGCGCGGTGCTGGTGGAAACCATTGAACATATCCTCGAAGCCCTGCGCGGTTGGCAGCATTTACCATTATCTACAGACACGGCGACAGTCGATCACCCATTGCTCTCCCTGCTCCACGCCGCGCCGCACACTAGCGAAGCGCTGGCCGGCAGCAGTGGCTGGGCGTTGCCCAAAGTGTTGGCGGCGCTCACCGAACTGGAAATGGACGGCCGTGCGGTCTGCGAAAACGGCCGCTGGTTGGCCAGGACACGCTAGGTTTTACAAAGAAGATCGGTAAACTGCGCGAAACCTGATTGCGGAGAGTTTTTTCATGGTCAACAGTTGGCGTGTGCAACAAGCCGCACGAGAGATTCGCGCCGGGGCGGTGATTGCCTATCCAACCGAAGCCGTCTGGGGGCTGGGTTGCGACCCGTGGAACGAAGAAGCAGTGGATCGTCTGTTGGCGATCAAGAATCGTTCGGTGGACAAGGGCCTGATTCTGGTCGCCGACAACATTCGCCAGTTTGACTTCCTGTTCGAAGACTTCCCGCAAGAGTGGATCGACCGCATGGCCAGCACCTGGCCGGGACCGAACACCTGGCTGGTGCCGCATCAGAATCTGTTGCCGGAATGGGTTACCGGGGTGCACGACACCGTGGCGTTGCGGGTCAGCGATCATCCGCAGGTGCGCGATCTGTGCTCGATGGTCGGACCGCTGATTTCAACGTCGGCCAATCCGCAGGGGCGCCCGGCGGCTCGCACGCGTTTGCGGGTTGAGCAATATTTCCGTGGGCAGGTGGATCTTGTGCTGGGCGGCAGTCTTGGCGGACGGAAAAACCCCAGTGTCATCCGCGATCTTGCCTCCGGTAGGATCATCCGTCCCGACTGACCCGATATCTTCCTGATTGGCTTGCGAACTCCTCGACTGTGTTGGCGAGGAGTTTTTCGCCTGCGTGAGATTTGTCCTTTGACTTGTTGTGGAACTTAAACAGTCTGTTGTTTATATGGGCTCTTCGTGTGTCAGATAAATCTATAAGTTAAAATTTTCAGTAACTTTTCCCACGTCATTATCAGAAGTCGCGCAGTGGCGATATTTCTAAAAGCATCCATTATTTCAATGCGCTCAGAAAACTTCGATAAGTTAACGTCTGCGGAGAAGGAATGGATACTACGAACTTACAGCTCAAGGATTATCTGCAGGGGCTTCAAGAGAAATTAATCAGGCAGCACTCTGAATATCGTATCGCTACTCTTGATGCGGGATCAGATGCCCGCGAGTTTGAAAGATTCATCGGGCGGCAGTTTCGTCTGCGATTAAAGCATTACATGCTGACGTCCAGAGCCCGGGCACTTGAAGCAAAGCTGGCGATTTCATCGCGCAGTACGCATTTTCTGCTGTACCAGCGCGAGCAACTGACGGCAGTTTTGCGAGTGACCCCTTCGCCGTTCGAATGGGCTTCATTGACACACCAGTACGTCTCGCCGACCGTGGCGCTGGCGCGGCATGTCGAGTTCAGTCGTCTGATCACACATTCGCAACAACACCGGCCCGTGCCGATCAATGCACTGCTTGCCGCCGCCACTGAATGGGCGATCGATCGCGGATACCAAGGCGTTACCGCCTTGTGCAGATCGCCACAACGGCGGCTGTTCCAGCGTTTTGGCCTGACCCCGATCACCTCTGACTCGCTTCATATCGAACATCGCGCTCGCGGCGATTACTGGCTGCTGTCTGCGCAATGGCGGCAAATCCTCACAGCGCTTCAACAACCCTTTCCCATGAACGCCAACTACCCGGAGAGTCGCGATGAATGCATCCATCAGTTTTGAACAACAGTTGATTCTGCTCGATCAGCGAATCGAAAAGACATGGGCCGATATTCTGGATAATTCCCGGCTGGTCAAGGCCATCCGCGAGGGCAGTGTCTCCAAAGCGTTATATGCGATCTATATGATCGAGACGTTTCATTACACCGCGCACAATGCGCGGAATCAGGGGCTGGTCGGTGTAAGGCATGCCGATAACCCTGTTTATGCAAAGTTCTGTTTTGAACATGCTGCGCAAGAAGTCGGTCATGAAAAAATGGCTTTGCATGATGTCATGAGCCTGGGATTGAAAAATGAAACCTTTGATATACCGTCGGCACTTGCAGAAACTGAAGTACTGATCGCTTACTTGTACTGGATTTCTTTCACCGGTAATCCGTTACAACGACTGGGATACAGCTACTGGGCGGAAAACGCCTATCACTTCATCACGCCACTGATAAACCAGCTGAGTGAAACACTGGCGCTGAAACCTGCACAACTTACGTTTTTCATCGCTCATTCAGATATCGATGTCGAGCACTTCAACGAAATCAAAATCATCCTGCAGCGTACCTGCAAGCGCCAGGCTGACTGGGATGCCATCGCCAGCGTGATGGAAACCAGTCTGCGCCTGACCGGCAATATGCTTGAGGCCGTTTATAAGCAATACGAAGCCTGGCAAAGCGGCGATGCGCCCCGCTACGAATTCCTCCATGCCCTGGATAACTCATGACGTCTTCACATGCATTTTCAAAATGGGCAGGGGGAGGTCGAGATGGCTGATTACTTCGAGCGGTTGAACTACTCGCTCGGGGATGAAGACACGGCGCTCGAGTACGCGCTTCTTCCTCAGCATGCCAGGCATGTGGTGGGCGTTGCCGGTTGTGGTGGTCGGCTTCTGCCATTGCTGGCCCGCAGTCCGGCCCGCATGACCTGCGTTGATATCAGTGCGCCGCAACTGGCTTTTACCCGCTTGCGTTTCGCCCTGCTGGAGCAGACCGATCACGAGTCATTCATGGACTTCATGGGTTTCCTGTCGGGGGCCTCTGCGAAACGGCGCCAGTCCATTTTTCGCCATCTGGACCTGCCTCCGCCGGATCGCCGCTGGCTGGCGGATTTGTTTCATTCTCGTCACTGGGGGGCACCGGTGTACATGGGGGCTTTCGAGCAGACTTTGCAGCGGCTGGCAAAGATCAACGGACTGTTCACCGGCAAAGCGGGCCGGGCGATTTTCCAGTGCTGCGACCTCGGTGAGCAATCGGCTTATTACCAACGACACTTCCCCCAAAAGCGCTGGAAGGCCGTGATTGCATTGTTGGGTAATGCAGCGGTGCTCAATTCGCTGCTGTACCGGGGGGCATTTCCTCGCAACAACCTGGGGATCCGTTCCCGTGAGGTGTATCTGGGTATTTTCCATACCTTGTTTACCACTCAAGTGGTGCGCGACAGCTTTTTCCTGCAAATGCTGTTCTTCGGTGAACTGCGGTATCCGCAAGGCTTGCCGCTTGAGTGTGATCCGCAGATATTCCAGCGGGCTCGCAAGGCACTCCAGGGGTGCGAGTTGGCCGTGGTTCAGGGCGACATTTTCGACTGCGTTGCCGCGTGCAGGGATGTCGATTTTGCCTCGCTTTCCGACGTGCCTTCATTCCTGCCCCCGGCGATTGGCACCCGTGTCCTGCAGCGAATTCAGCCTGCCTTGGGCAAACATGCGCTGACGGTCATTCGTGGCCATTTGCATGTGGTCAGGCCCGATTGCAATGGCTTCTGCGACGTTACCGCGCAGTTTCAGGACGCAATCGCACGTGAAAAAACCCAACTCTGGCGAGTACAGGTCTACCGCCAGACCTCACCTGTGCAGGTATTTCGATGAATACACCTCATCCGACCGTCAATTGGGTCAAGAACCGCGTTCGCCAGGCCCGTGACGATCAGCAGCAATTATTCGATGCCGGCCTCAATGGCCTGAAGTTGGTAAAGCGCGAGGGCAAGGTCATCGAGTTGGGCAATGGCGAGCGGTTGACCGAGTTTCTCTCATGTTCCTATCTGGGACTTGAGAGCGATCCCCGTCTGATTCAAGGCGCAGTGCAAGCCGTCGAGTCTTTCGGTGTGCAATTCGCGGCCGCCCGCACCCGAGCGCTACTGCCGCCGATGCGTGAACTTGATGAGCAGTTGAACCGCATATTCCAGGGGCATACGGTGACCTTCAATTCTGTGGGCAGTGCCCATCTCGGTTGTTTGCCGCTATTGGGCTCCGGCGAGTTGCCGTCGTATCCCTTGCGGCGTGGGCCAGGCTGGATCGTTGACCGCGCCGCTCATGCCTCGATGCAAGTGCTGCAAGGCATTCTGTGGCAGTTCGGCCCCGTGCAGCGCTGCGATTGCAGTGATCTTCAGCAAGTCGAAGACGCTTGTTCCACCGCTGTTGCTGCCGGCAATACGCCCATTATTCTGACTGACAGCATTGGCTCGATGCGGGGGCTTTATCCCGTTAATCGATTGCTGCAACTGGCTGAGCGCTTTGAGGGTTATCTGTATGCGGATGACGCTCACGGCACTTCGATTCATGGCGCGGTCGGAGGCGGCTATGCCCTTGTTGATGCCACTGAGCCGTTGCGCGCCCGTTTGATCCTGCTGTCGTCATTGTCCAAGGCCTTCGGTGCAACCGGCGGTGCGATTACCGTGCTGACAGCGGCCGATGCCGAGATGATTCGGCGCCATGCGTCGACTTATACCTTCGGTGGGCCGCTGTCCATGGGCGGTGTCGGCGCGGCAGTCGCCTCGGCCAGGATCCATCTTTCTGCACAACTGGGCCGGTTGCAGGCATCGCTATGGCGAAATGTGGCGGTCATTGACGATCTGCTCGGGCCGGTACTGGGCAACCATCAGATTGCTTCACCGATACGTTTCGTCCGGGTCGGCGCCGAGCGTGACGCCATCAACCTGGCGTTGCACCTGCGTCGGCAAGCCATCGCGGTCACCACCGCGTTGTTTCCGGTGGTGGCAAAAGGCGAAGCGATCCTGCGGCTGGCCATCAGCGCGAATCATAGCCATGTCCAGTTGGAACATCTGGCCAGCGCCGTCAACGACGGTTTTGCTGAGTTAGGTATTCGTCAGGGAGAGCCGCGTCATGCGCGTTGACCCGATGATGCATGCCGGTTCGACGGCTGTTCTCGCTGCCGCAACAGAGGCCTTCGCGCTTAAATTGGCCCATGCGCGGTCACTGTCATGGTTCTGCGCATTGTGTCCGCAGATGCGGCACGTTCGGACCGCAGAGGATTTGCACCGGTTGCCGATCCTGGCCGTGGAGGACGCACAGGGCGGATTGCTGTTTACGCACCTCGGCGAGGCATCGCACCGTGCGGCGGGCGGTGGGCTGACCCTGACTTCGGGTGGCAGCACCGGTAACTGCAAACACATCACCCATTCCTGGGCATTCAACGACAGCATCGTGCCCTTGGGCGCGAGGGTGTTTGGTACGACCGATGACCCTCCTCGTGTCGTCATCAATTGCCTGACGCCCGGCGAAATGCAGGGCGCCTTCCAATACGCGGCGGGCATCGTCCGGCATATTGGCGCGCGCCTGCTGCCTGCAGGCGCGCTGATGGGTATTCAACGCATAGCCCGGTTGATTCACTCACAAGTGGTCGATGCATTGATCTGTACCCCTTCATTTGCGGCGGCATTATTCAATCATGCCGATGTCGATGAGGCGCAGTTGAGCAGTCTGAGATGGCTTTATTACATTGGAGAACCCTGCCACCAGCCTCTACGCGAGCAACTGGCCCGGGACTGGCCGGCCTTGAGCATACGGTCATTGGGCTATAGCTCGACGGAGACAGGGCCGATCGGCTTCCAGTGCGCGCACCTCGAACATGGTTTCTATCATCTGCATGCGGACGCCATGCTGCTGGAAGTGGTGGATCCCGTCAGCCTGCGAGCGGTGGCCGACGGTGAAACCGGCGAGTTTCTGCTGACGCCTTTGCTGCCCGATCACGCGCCGTTGCTGCGATATCGCATTGGCGACCGTGGACGAATCCTGGGCGGGCAATCAGATTGTGCCTGTGGCAGTGCTCTGCCAATACTGGAGCTGCAGGGGCGAGTCGAAACCTCGATCAAACTGGGCGGTGCGATCATCACTCAACGCCAGGTTCTTTGTATCCTCGAAGAGGCGTTGCCCGAACTGCACGCTTCGGATGTGCAGGTGCAAATTGATCGCCAGGCCAACGGTGCGCATCTGCATTTGCTCATCGATCAGGAGCGATTACCGGCCGGTGCAGAACGCGTTATCGAAGAGGCTTTACACAATGAGGCGCAGGCGAACGCATTGCTCGGATTGCCCGGTGTGCTGGGCTTGCAGGTGCGGCGTCTGGCTCGTGGTGACTTTGAAACCACCGTGGCTGGCAAAACGCCGTTCTTTGTTGAGGTGCGAGGCGCCCCGGCCAAGTCATGAAGCCTGGCCGGGGGCTTCGTCTGCAGGCTACCTGTCAGGGTTGCAGGACGGTAGAGCCGGTGGTGCGCCGCGCCGACAGTTCGGTTTGCGCCTTCGCCGCATCAGCCAGTGAATAACGCTGGCTGATGTCCACCTTCAGCTTGCCGCTGATGATCATCTCGAACAGTTCATCGGCCATTCGCTGCAGGTTCTCGGCATTGTTGGCATAAGTCGCCAACGTCGGCCGGGTCACGTAAAGCGAACCCTTGGCGGCCAGAATGCCCAGATTCACGCCGTCTATCGCACCGGAGGCATTGCCGAAACTCACGACCAGGCCGCGTGGCGAAACGCTGTCGAGTGATGTCAGCCACGTGTCCTTGCCGACACCGTCATAGACCACCGGGACTTTCTTGCCATCAGTCAACTCCAGCACGCGTTGCGCAACATTTTCGTGGCTGTAATCGATGGTCGCCCAGGCGCCATTGGCTTTGGCCAGTTCGGCTTTCTCTTTGGAACTGACGGTGCCGATCAGCTTCACGCCCAACGCCTTGGCCCACTGACAGGCCAGCGAACCGACACCACCGGCCGCCGCGTGGAACAGAATGGTTTCGCCACCCTTGAGTTCATAGGTCTGGCGCAACAGATATTGCACGGTCAGGCCTTTGAGCATGACCCCGGCAGCGGTTTCGAAACTGATTTCGTCGGGCAGGTGCACCAGATTGTCCTGGGGCAAAACGTGAAACTCGCTGTAAGCGCCCAATGGGCCGCTGCCATAGGCCACTCGATCGCCGACCTTGAACCGGGTGACGTCGCTGCCCACGGCATCGACGATGCCTGCACCCTCAGCTCCTAGGCCGGATGGCAAGGCGGGCGGCGCATACAGACCGCTGCGGTAATAGGTGTCGATGAAGTTCAGGCCGATGGCCTTGTTGGCCACGCGCACTTGATTCGGGCCGGGCGCGGCGGGTTCGTAGTCAACATATTCGAGTACTTCGGGACCGCCGTGGGCGCGGAACTGGATACGCTTTGCCATCTGCCTGCTCTCCTTGGGTCTTTTGTAAGCCCCCTATCCAACTCCCATGCTTGATCTTCGTCAACTGCGGCGCGTCGTTATGCGGTGGTATGCTACGCGCCCATTTGCGTCGCCCGTCTGCCGGGGCGCCGCCCGATTCAAGGTGAAGCCATGACGACCCGCACCGACGCCGTAAAGGCCTATCTGCTCGATCTGCAAGACCGCATCTGCGCTGTCCTCGAAACCGAAGACGGCGGCACGCGCTTCGTCGAAGACGCCTGGACCCGGCCCGCCGGCGGTGGCGGTCGTACCCGCGTGATCGAGAACGGCACAGTGATCGAAAAGGGCGGCGTCAACTTTTCCCATGTGTTTGGCAGCGGTTTGCCGCCTTCGGCCAGCGCCCATCGCCCGGAATTGGCCGGTCGCGGTTTTGAAGCCCTCGGCGTGTCGCTGGTCATTCACCCGCACAACCCGCATGTGCCGACGTCCCACGCCAACGTACGGTTTTTCATCGCCGAGAAGGAAGGTGAAGAGCCGGTCTGGTGGTTCGGCGGCGGCTTCGACCTGACCCCGTATTACGGCAACGAAGAAGACTGCATCCACTGGCACCGCGTCGCCGAGCAGGCCTGTGCGCCGTTCGGGGCGGACGTCTACCCGCGCTATAAAGCCTGGTGCGACACCTACTTCCACATCAAGCATCGCCACGAGCCGCGCGGTATCGGCGGTCTGTTCTTCGATGACCTGAACGAGTGGGACTTCGACACCAGCTTCGCCTTCATGCGCGCCATCGGCGACGCTTACATCGACGCCTACCTGCCGATCGTGCAGCGCCGTAAAAACGCTGCCTTCACCGCGCAGCAGCGTGAGTTCCAGGAATTCCGCCGTGGTCGTTACGTCGAGTTCAACCTGGTTTATGACCGTGGCACGCTGTTCGGCCTGCAATCGGGCGGGCGTACCGAGTCGATCCTGATGTCGCTGCCGCCGCAAGTGCGCTGGGGCTATGACTGGAAGGCCGAGCCTGGCAGCGAAGAAGCGCGCCTGACCGAGTACTTTCTGCAAGACCGCGACTGGCTGGCCGAGGCCTGAGGACATCCGATGGATCGTTACGTCGTTTTCGGCAACCCGATCGGCCACAGCAAATCGCCGATGATTCACAAGCTGTTCGCTGATCAGACTGGTCAGAGCCTCGACTACAGCACCTTGCTGGCGCCGCTTGATGATTTCGCTGGCTGCGCCACGGCGTTTTTCCAGGAAGGTCGCGGCGCCAACGTTACCGTGCCGTTCAAGGAAGACGCTTACCGTTTGGCCAATAGCCTGACTGCTCGTGCGCAGCGTGCTGGTGCGGTGAATACCTTGAGCAAACTCGCCGACGGTTCGCTGCTCGGTGACAACACCGACGGCGCCGGGCTGGTGCGTGATCTGACGGTGAATGCCGGGTTCAGCCTGACCGGCAAACGCATCCTATTGCTGGGGGCTGGCGGTGCAGTGCGTGGGGCGCTCGAACCGTTGCTGGCCGAGAAACCCGCATCGGTGATCATCGCCAATCGCACGGTGGACAAGGCTGAGTTGCTGGCGGAGTTGTTCTGCGACCTCGGGCCGGTGTCGGCCAGTGGTTTCGACTGGTTGCGTGAGCCGGTGGACGTGATCATCAACGCCACATCGGCGAGCCTGACCGGCGACGTGCCGCCGATTGCGCCGAGCCTGATCGAGCCGGGCAAGACCCTGTGCTACGACATGATGTATGGCAAGGAACCGACGGCGTTCTGCCGCTGGGCCAGCGAGAATGGCGCGGCGGTGGCGATGGATGGCTTGGGGATGCTTGCTGAGCAGGCGGCTGAGGCATTTTACCTGTGGCGCGGCGTACGCCCGGACACGGCGCCAGTATTAGCCGAACTGCGCCGCCAGTTGGCGCAGTAATCCCCTGTAGGAGTGAGCCTGCTCGCGATAGCGGAGTGTCAGATAAAATCTCATCGACTGACACTCCGCTATCGCGAGCAGGCTCACTCCTACAGGGTTATGCGGTGCTATCGGATCAATCCTCAAACCGGATCGGGCACTTCTCCGGCCCTTCAAGCTTGCGCAACTCCTCCACCACCTGCGGCCGCGCCCGGCGCAAGGTCAGGCTGCGATTCTGGCTCAGCAGGCGGCGCGCCTCCTGATGCAGCATCTCCACCCCTGAATAGTCGATGAAGTTGATCTGCTGCGCCTCGATCACCACCCGCGCACCGTGCATGCGTTGCAATCTCACCTGCAGATAATGACTGGCGCCGAAAAAGATCGAACCACCGACGCGCAAAATATCGTCCTCGCCATCGCGCCAATGCTGCACGCGCGGTTGCGAGGTGCGCTTGAGATAGAAGAACAGCGAGGCCAGCACACCGGCATAAATCGCCGTCTGCAACTCCAGCAGCAACGTCGCCAGACACGTCAGGGCCATGACCACGAACTCGGCGCGGCTAACCCGCAACAAGGCACGAATGCCGCGGTGATCCACCAGTCCCCAGGCAATCAGCAGAATGCTCCCGGCCATCGCCGGGATCGGAATGTGCGCGATCAGCCCGGCGCCAAATATCGCGAACAGCGCGACCCAGATCGCCGAAAACACCCCGGCCAGTGGCGAGCAGGCACCTGCCTCATAACTCAATCCCGAGCGAGTAAACGAGCCTGCCGACAACGATCCGGAAAAGAACGCCCCGACAATATTCGACAAGCCCTGCGCGCGGACTTCCTGATTGGCATCGAGCAACTGTTGCGAGCGCGCCGAAATAGAGCGGGCAATCGACAGACTGGTGACCAGTCCAAGCATGCCCACCGCCACAGCGCTCGGCAGCAGGCGCAAGATCAAATCAAGATCCAGCGGCAACGCACTGAACGGCGGTAACCGCCCGACAAACGCGCTGACCAGATGCACATGGCCGAACATCGCCGGCCACAGCCACACCAGCAGGCTGGCCAAAGCGAGGGTTATCAACAGCGTCGGCCAGCGCGGCAGCAATTGTTTCAACACCACACCGACAACCACCGTCGCCACACCGAGTACCAACGAAGGTTTATCCACAGCCCTGAGGTGATGCAGCAGATCCATCAGACTCGCCAGCGCCGTGGCTTTGGCCGGCAACTCCAGCCCCAACAGATTCGGCAACTGCCCGATGGCGATCACCACCGCCGCGCCAAGGGTGAACCCCAGCACCACCGAATGCGAAACGAAATTCACCAGCGCACCGAAGCGCAGCAGGCCGAGCAGCCATTGGAAAATTCCGGCAAGCAAGGTCAGCAACAAGATCAGCGTGATGTAGTCCTGCGACGCCGGGACCGCTAAGGGACTGACGCTGGCAAACAGCACGATCGAAATGGCTGCCGTCGGGCCGCAGATCAAATGCCACGACGAACCCCACAGACAGGCAATCAGCACCGGGATGATTGCGGCATAGAGGCCATATTCAGGTGGCAGACCGGCGATCAGCGCGTAGGCGATCGACTGGGGTAACGCGAGAATCGCACCGCTGAGGCCGACGATCAGATCCCGTCCGACGCTGGCGCGGGTTTGCCGCGGTAGCCAGGTGAGGAAGGGTAAGAGAGAGTGGCGGCTGGGGAAGGCCATGGGTCCTCGCGGTTGGGGTTTTGTTCAAGGTTATCAGGGTGTCTGGGGAAAGGCCCCTCACCCTAGCCCTCTCCCGGAGGGAGAGGGGACTGATCGAGGTGTTTGTCAGAGATTCATCAACCTGCGATTTCAAAGTTGAACGCAAGTTTTGAATGCAACAAATATCGGCTCCCTTTCCCCCTCGCCCCCCTGGGGGAGAGGGCTGGGGTGAGGGGGCAAAAATCTCAAGCCGAGCAAAATTCAAAAAAACCCACAATCAAAGCTTCGCCTTCACCGCCGCCAACGCATCCTTGCCATCCACGGTCTTCACCCCATCCAGCCACTTATCCAGCACCGCTGGGTTCGCCTTGATCCACGCCTTCGCCGCCTCGGCATTGGTGACCTTCTTATTCACCACCTCAGCCATGATGCTGTTCTCCATCTCCTGCGTGAACGACAGATTGCTCAGCAACTTACCCACATTCGGACACGCCTCGGCATACCCTTTACGCGTTAGCGTAAACACGCTGCCGGTGTCGCCAAAGTACTTCTCGCCGCCCTTGAGGTAATGCATCTTCAACTGCACGTTCATCGGGTGCGGAGTCCAGCCGAGGAAGGTGACGAATTTCTGCTTCTTCACCGCTCGCGACACTTCCGCCAGCATCGCCTGTTCGCTGGACTCGATCAGCTTCCATTGGCCCATGTCGAAGTCGTTCTTCTTGATGATCTCCTGCAGCGAGATGTTTGCCGGCGCGCCCGAGCCGATGCCGTAGATCTTCTTGTCGAATTTGTCCGCGTATTTGTTCAGGTCGGCAAAGTTATGCACACCCGCGTCCCACACGTAGTCCGGCACGGCGAGGGTGAACTCGGTACCGTCGAGATTTTTCGCCAGTTGCGTGACATCGCCGGGGGCGACGAACTTGTCATAGAAGCCCTGCTGCGCTGGCATCCAGTTGCCGAGGAATACATCCACCTGGCCATCCTTCAACCCGCCAAAGGTAATCGGCACTGCGAGGGTGTCGACCTTGGCCTTATAGCCCATGCCGTCCAGCAGAAACCCGGTGATCGCATTGGTTGCGGCGATGTCGCTCCAGCCCGGATCGGCCATCTTCACCGTGTCGCAACTCTGCTCGGCGAAGGCCGAAGCGCTGCTCAACGCGATCAGGCCAACCGTCACTACTGTGGATAACTTGCGCATGGACTTCCCCTTAACGTTATTGGTTTTGGCAGGGTTGTGGATAACGTGCTTTGCGCTCCAGATCATCGAGATCGATGTGGTTGCGCATGTACTGCTGACTGGCGTCCACCAGCGGCTGGTGATCCCAGCTCTTCAGCTTGCCGATGGTTAACGCGTCGGCAACAAAACGCCGACGGCGCTGGCTGGCACGGACTTGCCGGTGAATCGCCGGAATGTCCCATTTGGCCCGCGCTTCGGCGAGAAAGTCGTCGAACAGCTGGCGATGCTGCGGCGATTGGCTGAGTTCTTCCAGTTCGCGCGGATCGTTGTCTACATCGAAGAGTAGGCAGGGGTCGCTTTCACTGTAGATAAATTTATAGGCGCCGCGACGGATCATCATCAGCGGGCTGACGGTGCCTTCGGCCATGTATTCGCCGAACACTTCGTCATGACCGCCCTGCCCTTGCAGATGCGAGACCAGTGAGCGGCCATCCAGCGGCAAGCCGGGTTCCAGCGTGCCGCCGGCCAGTTCAACGAAGGTTGGCAACAGGTCAGCGGTCGATACCGCAGCGCTGACACGCCCGGCAGCGAATTGTCCCGGAGCACTTATCAACAGGGGCACACGGGCTGCCATTTCGTACCAGTGCATTTTGTACCAGAGGCCCTTCTCGCCGAGCATGTCGCCGTGGTCGCCGGAAAAGACGATGATGGTGTCATCGATCAGTCCGGTTTCTTCGAGGGTTTGCAGAAGTTTGCCGACGTTGGCGTCGATATAGCTGCAGGCACCGAAGTACGCCCGGCGCGCATCGCGAATCTTATCCACAGGCAGTGGTTTATCCCACAGGTCGTAAACCTTGAGCAGGCGCTGCGAGTGTGGATCGAGTTCGTGTTGATCCGGGGTTGTAGGCAACGGGATATCGGCATCGTCGTACAAATCCCAGAACGGCTTGGGAATTGTGTACGGATCGTGTGGGTGAGTCATTGATACGGTCAGGCAGAACGGCTGATCGCCCTCCTCGCGAATGTGATCGAACAGGTATTGCTGCGCCTTGAACACCACCTCTTCATCAAAATCGAGTTGGTTGGTACGCACACACGGACCGGCCTGCAACACTGAAGACATGTTGTGATACCAGCTCGGGCGCACGTCCGGTTCGTCCCAGTTCACCGCCCAACCGTAATCGGCCGGGTAGATATCGCTAGTCAGGCGTTCTTCGTAGCCGTGCAACTGATCGGGACCACAGAAATGCATTTTGCCCGACAGCGCTGTGCGGTAACCGAGGCGGCGCAGGTAATGGGCGTAAGTCGGCACATCGGCGGGGAAATCGGCAGCATTGTCATAGGCGCCGATCTTGCTCGGCAACTGGCCACTGACTAGGGTAAAACGCGACGGCGCGCACAACGGGCTGTTGCAGTAAGCGGCGTCGAACACCACGCCTTCGGCGGCGAGGCGGGAAAGATTCGGCAGTTTGATTGGCGATGGGCCGTAGAACGGCAACATTGGCGCGGCCATCTGATCGGCCATGATGAAAAGAATATTCTTGCGCTTCATGTGATCGCGGCATTCCATAGTGAATATTTATGCGACATTGCTGCGATCGAGCATGGAGCCCATGCTGAATCCGGTAAAGCCCGTGCCAGACAATGACTAGGATAAGCACAGCTTATGTATGAAGCCTTGGGTGATCTGTCGCTCGACCTGCTCCGCGCCTTCGAAGCGGCGGCTCGGCAGCGCAGTTTTACTGCTGCCGCGGTTGAGCTTGGCACCACACAACCGGCAATCAGTCAGCAGATCAAACGGCTGGAAGAACAGCTTGGCACGCGCCTGTTTGACCGAATCTACCGAGGCATCGAACTAACGGAAGTCGGCGTGATCCTGTTCGAGCAAGTTGCCTTGGGTTTGCAGAATATCGACGCAGGATTAAGTGCGATCAGCGCACAACAGCAGCATGAGGTGCTGCAGGTCGCCACCGACTTCGCCTTCGCGGCGTATTGGCTGATGCCGCGTCTGCATCGCTTCCACGAAGCCAATCCGCAGGTCGATGTCAGCCTGGTGACCAGCGAACGCAACCACAACATGCTGCGCACCGACATCGACGTGGCGATCCTGTTTGGCGATGGGCGTTTTAAACAGGGTGAAAGCCATTGGCTGTTCAGCGAAGAAGTGTTCCCGGTGTGCAGTCCGCAGTTGCTCAAGGATCGCGCCCTGCCCCTGCCTGCTCAGGCGTTACTGGAGTTTCCTTTGTTGCACCTGCGCGGGGAAAACAGCAGCAACTGGTTTGACTGGAGTGGTCTGTTCCGTGAACTCGGTATCAATACACCGCCGGCTCCGGGGCAATTGCGCTTCGACAATTACACGCTGTTGATTCAAGCGGCGATTGGCGGCCAAGGCGTGGCGATCGGTTGGCGCCACCTTGTGGATAACTTGCTGACGCAAGGTCTGTTGTGTCGCCCGATTGCTGAAACGACGCTGTCGCGGTTGGGTTATTACGTGGTGCTGCCGCAACGCAAACGTCGGGGCGCGCTGATTCAGCAGTTTGTCGATTGGTTGATGGCGGAACAGGCGAGCAGTGCTGAGTCGCTTAATGGACTCGCACTGCCTTCGATCGCGGTTTGAAAGTCAAAAGATCGCAGCCTGCGGCAGCTCCTACATCTGGAGCGCGGTCCCCTGTAGCTGCCGAAGGCTGCGATCTTTTACGAACCTGCAGCCGCCACGAAATTCACATGCTGACCCACATGCAGATTCAACCGCAGCTCATCAGCAATCCCCACCGCCACGCGGTTCAAACGCTCCAGCGGTTCGGCCAGACCCGGTTCGAGATTGCCGCCAACCTGACTGAAATGCTCAATGGTCAGCCCGGCCACGCCGTGCGGTGCATTGACCAGCGTCCAGTGCAGCGGGCTGCTTTGCACGGCTTCTAGAATTTCTTCGGCGGCATGGCGTTGCAGGCGATCATCGACATCCGGCTCATCGAGCACGGCAAAATCCCCCACCAGAAACAGTCGCGAAACATTGGCCGCTTGCAGGCCATCGACCAACGCGTCGACGGCCAACACCTGCTCGACCGGGCCGAGCACGACCGAGCGTTCCACATGATCGCTGCTGAACGGCAAGCCCGGCGCATCCAGTAAACAGATGACCGCCGAGCTGCCGGCCACACTCTGATTGACCCGCTCCAGATCGAACAGATCGCCCGTTTTGGTGCGCAAGCCAGGACGCGGCGCCAGTGCGGTCAAATCGTCGAGAATGGCAATGACTTCATGCTGACGGCGCAGCAATTCAGCCATCAACGCGCTGCCCAGGCTACTCATGGCACCATAGAGCACCACTTTTACCGCCGGGGTTTCGGCATTTTTCATGGCTGATCCCTTTTGTTATCCCTTGTATGGCGTGTGACATACGGGCAACGCCGAGGGTTCGAACCGATTCAGAGGCTTTCAGATGCAAGCGATCAAGGGTTACCACGCCCACGTCTATTTCGACGCCGGCACCATCGATCAGGCGCGCGCGTTGTGTGAGCAAGCCGCGCAGTTGTTTCCATTGAAAATCGGCCGCGTCCACGAACGCCCGGTCGGCCCGCATCCGGACTGGAGCTGCCAATTGGCCTTCGGCCCGGAGCTGATCGCCGATGTACTGCCGTGGCTGGCGCTCAATCGCCAAGGCCTGGTGGTATTCCTGCACCCGGACACCGGCAATGATTTGCTCGACCACACTGAGCATGCGATCTGGATGGGTGCGATCAGGCCGCTGAATCTGTCTGTTTTTTGATCACAGCGTTTCTTCGGCTTCGCCCGGCAGATGCTCGTCCAGATGTAGCCAAGGTAATTGGCTGTCCGTCCAGATGTGTCGCTCGGCGGGTGCCTGCTCTGGATGATCAAGTGTGGCGATGGTCACGTCGATGCTTTCAGGGCTGAGCAACGTCACCAACGCCAGTTGCGCGCCGCACCGCGGGCAGAAGTACCGCGCGCAACTGTCGGATGAGTCATAACGCGCCGGCGTAGCGGCCAGCCATTGAAAATTCGCCGTCGGCACGGTGATCCACGTCGTGACGATTCCACCGCTGACCTTGCGGCAAATCGAACAATGGCAATGGGCGATATCCTGCAACGCCCCGCTGAACTGATAACGAATGTGTCCGCAATGGCAGCCGCCGCTGTGCAATTCGCCCATCTCGAAGCTCCCCCTTCCCGTGTTTATTGACTTTAGATCGCATCCGACGACCGGTTGACCGTTCATTCAAAGCTTTCTGCAGCGAAAGGTAGCTGAAAGCTTCCCGGATTAGGATCGCCTCACTTCCGGCAACAGACCGGTTGGCCAATGCGTGTGATACCTCGCACGAACGGCCCAATTAACAACAACAATGGTGATTCTGATGTCCTCTGTAGCCCGCCTCCTCGCTTCAACTCCGCCCGTACGTCTCGTGCTTCCCGTTCTGCGCTGATCCACCCGATCCGCTCATTTAACTAGCCGCGCTACGCCTGGAGTATTCCCATGCTGACTTTCCTTGGCTTCGCCATGGTCATCACGTTCATGTTCCTGATCATGACCAAGCGCCTGTCCGCGCTGATCGCTCTGATCATCATCCCGATTGTCTTCGCGCTGTTCGGGGGTTTTGCACCGAAGATCGGTCCGATGATGCTCGAAGGCATCACCAAGCTCGCGCCGACTGGCGTGATGCTGATGTTCGCCATTCTCTATTTCGCCTTGATGATCGACTCCGGCCTGTTCGACCCGGCCGTGCGCAAGATCCTCAAACTGGTCAAGGGCGACCCGCTGAAGGTTTCGGTCGGCACCGCCGTACTGGCGCTCGTCGTTTCCCTCGATGGTGACGGCGCGACCACTTACATGATCTGCGTGGCCGCCATGCTGCCGCTGTACAGCCGCATCGGCATGAGCCCGCGGATCATGGCCGGCCTGATCATCCTCGCCGGTGGCGTGATGAACATGACCCCGTGGGGCGGCCCGACTGCCCGCGCCGCCAGTGCGCTGCATGTCGACCCGTCAGATATCTTCGTGCCGATGATCCCGGCGATGGCGGCGGGTGTTTTGGCGATCCTGGTCATCGCCTACTTTTACGGTAAGCGTGAGCGTGCGCGTCTGGGTGAGCTGCATCTGGTTGGCGATGATGTCGATCACAGCGAAATCAGCGTGTCGCAGTTTCCGGATGCTCGCCGTCCGAAACTGATCTGGTTCAACGGCGCCCTGACCTTCGGCCTGATGTGCACGCTGATCGCCGGCCTGCTGCCATTGCCGGTGTTGTTCATGGTCGCGTTCAGTATTGCCATGATCGTCAACTACCCTTGCCTGCAGATGCAGAAGGATCGCGTCGCCGCTCACGCCGGTAGCGTGCTGGCAGTGGTCGGGCTGATCTTTGCGGCGGGTATCTTCACCGGTATCCTGTCCGGCACCGGCATGGTCGATGCGATGTCGAAGAGCCTGTTGGCAGTGATTCCGGATTTCCTCGGCCCGTACCTGGCCGTGATCACGGCGCTGGTGAGCATGCCGTTCACCTTCTTCATGTCCAACGATGCGTTCTACTATGGCGTGTTGCCGGTGTTGGCCGAAGCCGCCAGCCACTATGGGATCACCGCAGTGGAAATGGCCCGTGCCTCGATCGTCGGTCAGCCCGTCCACTTGCTGAGCCCGTTGGTGCCATCGACGTATCTGTTGGTGGCCCTGGCCGGCATTGATTTTGGTGACCACCAGCGTTTCACCCTGAAATGGGCGATCCTGGTGTGTATCTGCATTCTGATTGCTGCACTGCTGTTGGGGACTTTCCCGGTGTTCAGTACTCTATAAGCCCAAGACTCACCGTTTCGGGTCCTGGCTTCGCGGTTTGAAGCCCGGACCTTTTTCGGTTTAACAATCGCTCAAAGGAATACACATGGAATGGCTGACCAACCCCGAAATCTGGGTTGCCTTCTTCACCCTGACCGCCCTGGAAATCGTCCTCGGCATCGATAACATCATCATGATTTCGATCCTGGTCAGCCGCATGCCCAAGCACATGCAGCAGCGCACCCGGATCTTCGGTCTTGGCCTGGCCATGATCACGCGCATCCTGTTGCTGCTGTCGATCACTTGGGTCATGCGCCTCACCGCTGACCTGTTCGAAGTGTTCGGCCAAGGCATTTCCGGTCGCGACCTGATCCTGTTCTTCGGTGGTCTGTTCCTGCTGTGGAAGAGCTCGCAAGAGATGTACCACGCGCTGGAAGGCGAAGACGAAAGCGACGACACGCCTGGCGGCAAGGGTGGCAACTTCCTCTACACCATCATCCAGATCGCGATCATCGACATCGTCTTCTCGCTGGATTCGGTGATCACTGCCGTGGGCATGGTTTCCCACGTGCCAGTGATGGTCGCGGCGATTGTCGTGGCAGTGCTGGTGATGATGCTGGCCTCGGGCAAGATCAGCGAGTTCATCGACAAGCACCCGTCGCTGAAGATGCTGGCGCTGTCGTTCCTGCTGGTGGTCGGTACCGTGCTGATTGCCGAATCGTTCGACGTGCATGTGCCGAAAGGCTACGTCTACTTCGCCATGGCGTTCTCGCTGGCGGTTGAGGCGATCAACATCAAGCTGCGCGGCGCAATGGCCAAGAAGCGACAGCAGCAAGACCCGGTGAAACTGCGCAAGGACATTCCGGGCCAGTAACCCGGTAGTCCAGACGCCACACCCCTTGTAGGAGTGAGCCTGCTCGCGATAGCGGTCTGTCAGTCAACATCAATGTTGAGGCTGATGGCCCTATCGCGAGCAGGCTCACTCCTACATTTGTTTGTGGTGGATTCAGGTGGGTGTATGAAGCGCTTTTCATGACACTTTTGTTTCAATCCACACTTTAGCTGTGCAATGCTGGCGCCCAGACCGTTAGCCAACTACAGCTTAAGTATCAAAAACGTAGAAACCGCGCGGTACCGTCCACTTGCCCCTCTGGGGCGCTGCTACTACAGGGGGTTTGTATGCTCACCCTGCTCAATCTGCTTTCCGCCGTCGCCCTGCTGATCTGGGGCACGCACATCGTTCGAACCGGCATCCTGCGGGTGTACGGCACCAACCTGCGCCATGTGATTGGCCAGAACATGTCCAAGCGCTGGCTGGCCTTTGTCGCCGGCATCGTCGTTACCGCGATGGTGCAGAGCAGCAATGCCACGGCCATGCTCGTTACCTCTTTCGTCGGCCAGGGCCTGATGGCGCTGACCCCGGCGCTGGCGACCATGCTCGGCGCCGACGTCGGTACCGCGCTGATGGCGCGGGTGCTGACGTTTGACTTGTCGTGGCTGTCGCCGCTGCTGATTTTTCTCGGGGTGATTTTCTTTCTTTCGCGCAAACAGACGCGCCTCGGGCAGATGGGCCGGGTCAGCATCGGTCTGGGGCTGATCATTCTCGCGCTGCAATTGATCGTCGAGGCCGCTGCGCCGATCACCCATGCCCAAGGTGTGAAGGTGATTTTCGCTTCGCTGACCGGCGACATCCTCCTCGACGCCTTGGTCGGCGCGCTGTTCGCGATGATTTCCTATTCCAGCCTAGCCGCCGTGCTGCTCACCGCGACGCTGGCCGGTGCTGCGGTCATCAGTTTGCCGGTGGCAATTGGTCTGGTGATCGGCGCCAACATCGGCAGCGGCATTCTCGCCTTTATGAGCACCAGCATGCAGAACGCCGCTGGCCGACAAGTGGCGCTGGGCAGTCTGCTGTACAAACTGATCGGCCTGCTGCTGATCATCCCGGTGCTCGACCCGCTGGTGCACTGGATCGACAGCCTCGATTTCAGCCCGCAGGAAATGGTCATCGGCTTCCACTTGCTCTACAACACCGCGCGCTGCCTGATTCTGCTGCCAAGCGTCGGCCCGATGGCACGCCTGTGTGCTTGGCTGCTGCCGGAGCGACCCGAAGTTAATGGCACCGCCAAACCGCGTCACCTCGACGCGACGGCGCTGGTGACGCCGAGTCTGGCGCTGGCCAACGCCGCGCGGGAAACCCTGCGCATGGGCGATCTGCTCGACAACATGCTTGATGCGACGCTCGATGTGTTGCGCGGCAAGCAGACCGCCGTCACCCAGGAAATGCGTCGGCTGACCGATGACGTCGAAGCGCTGTACAGCGCAATCAAGCTGTACCTGGCGCAAATGCCCCGCGAAGACCTCGGCGAACACGACAGCCGGCGCTGGGCCGAGATCATTGAACTGGCGATCAACCTGAAACTGGCCAGCGACCTGATCGAACGCATGCTGCGCAAGATTCAGCAGCAGAAGACTTCGCAGCGCCGCTCCTTTTCCGAAGAAGGCCTGGAGGATCTGGCCGGATTGCAGCAGCAACTGATTTCCAACCTGCGTCTGGGCCTCTCGGTATTCCTCAGCGGCGACCGCGAAAGTGCCCGGCAGTTGCTGCGCGAGAAACGCCGCTTTCGCGCGCAGGAACGCCGGTTGGCCCACGCGCATGTCAGCCGTTTGCAACGCAAGATCGTGCAGAGTATCGAGACCAGTTCGCTGCACCTGGAGTTGATTGCCGACATGAAACGCCTGAATTCGCTGTTTTGCGGCAGTGCGTATGTGGTGCTGGAAACGGCGGATACCGGGGCGCTGGCGGCGGATGATATTGCCGATATAACGCATTCGCCTTGAACGTCTGGGGCTGGGTTTAGTCAGTTACATTGATTCAGCCTTCAGGCCGCTATCGCGAGCAGGCTCACTCCTACAGGAGGAGCATTCCAATGTAGGAGTGAGCCTGCTCGCGATGGGGCCCTGACTGACGACACGGATCTCCAAATCAGCCGTATGGAAGCCTGTTATGCGTTGCCTGTTGTTCGCCTGTCTGTTGCTCGGTTCCCTGCCCTCCTTCGCCCTGGATCGTTTTCAGGTCGAAGGCTATGCGCTGCCCAACGGTTTGCAACTGATGCTCAAGCCCGGCACCGAACGTGGGCACGTGGCGATCCGGCTGGTGGTCGGCGTCGGCCTTGATGATTTCGATTGCGATGACAAGGAGCTGCCGCACCTGCTTGAACACTTGCTGTTCAGCGGCATCGATGCCACTGGCGAAGGCGGCCTGGAAGAACGCATGCAAGCGCTGGGCGGTGACTGGAATGCGTTCACCAGTAATGCCGACACCACGTTCGTCATTGAAGCGCCGGCGAAAAATCAGCGCAAAGTCCTCGACCTGCTGCTCGCTCTGCTCACACAAACGCGTATTGACGACAACGCCATCAACGCGGCCAAACGCGTGGTCGAACGCGAGGACGGCGGCCATTACACCCGTCTGCAACGCTTTCTCGATCGTCAGGATATCGGCCACACCGCGAGCAATCAGCTCGCCGTCGAACTGGGCCTGAAATGCCCGCAACGCGCCGAAGTCGGTCACCTGACTCAGGAACAGTTGGAGAAGGTGCGCAAGGCCTGGTACGCGCCGAACAACATGACCCTGATCGTCGTTGGCGAACTCGACAAATTGCTGCCGGCTTACCTGGAACGCACCTGGGGCGCACTCGAAGCGGTTGAGCCGAGCGAGCACCGTACACTGCCGGACATCAGCACTAGCGCCGCTCATGAGCGCACCCTCACCCGTGGCTTTATCGGCGACAGCGCCAAGTTGCACTGGCTGGTGCCGGAACCAGTGATCGATGATCAGTACGACCAGACCTTCGACATTCTCAAGGATTACCTCGACTGGGCGTTGTACCGACAGATCCGCCTCAACCACGGTTTGTCCTACGGGCCGTGGGCTGAGCGTGAGGTGTTTGGCGGTGTCGGTTTCATGAGCCTGAATGCCGATCTCGATCGCGATGATGTCGACGAGGCCATTCAAGTGCTGGAAGACCTCAAGGCCGACCTACTGAAAAACGGTCTCGACCCGGACACCTTTGCGCGGATCAAACAGGCCTCGATCGCCCATCAGGCGTGGGCGGTACAGGGCAACAGCGCGATGGCGGATTATTACTGGAGCGCCCTTGCTGATTACCAGGACGGTCGCTTTGCCAACCCCGCGCGCGAGCTGCAAGGAGTGACGCTGGAAGCGGCGAACAAGGCCATGCGCGAGTTGCTGCTGCAACCGGGGTATTTGCGGATCGAGAAGCCGTTGATCAGTGATGATCAGGTGTTGTGGCTGAGTGCGGGTGGCTTGGGCTTGGTGTTGTTGATCCTGATCGGCTGGCGTTTGCACCGCCGCCGCAAACCCGCCGAACACTGACCCTGTAGGAGTGAGCCTGCTCGCGATAGCTGTCTACCAGACGAAGAGAGGGTGACTGAACGACCGCTATCGCGAGCAGGCTCACTCCTACAGGGGAATGCGTTGGCTTTAAGTGACCGGCAGCCTCGCCACAACGCCCGGCGGGCGCTACTCTGTCGAGGTTTTTTCCTATCCAGTCGTGAACCGCCCAAATGCCGAAAATACAGCTCCTGATCCAGCGCCTTCTCGAACTGATGAAGCGCTATCCCGGGGTTATTGCGCTTGGCGGTTTCATCTCCGGAGTCGGCAGTTTCATCATGGTCGATCGTCAGCAAGGGCTGGCGAGCTGGATCACCGTGATCATGCTGCTCAGTTGGATCTGGCTGATGCTGGAAAACACCCTCACCGGCCTCTTCACCCGCGTGTTCAAACGCGAGATACCCCAGCCACTGCTGCGTTATGCGACGCAGATGATCCATCAGGAAAGCCTGTTTTTTGTCCTGCCGTTTTTCTTCATCACCACGACCTGGAACAGCGGCCAGTTGTTCTTCACCGGCCTGCTCAGCGTCGCGGCGCTGATCTCGATCGTCGATCCGCTCTATTACAAATGGCTGGCGCCACGGCGCTGGGCGTTTCTCGCGCTGCACACCCTGACCCTGTTCGCCGCCCTGCTCACCGCGTTGCCGGTGATCATGCACCTGACCACGGCGCAGAGCTTCAAGTGGGCGCTGGGCATTGCCGTGCTGCTGTCGTTCCCGAGTCTGGCGTCGATCTTCCCGATCCGCACGCTGCGCAATGCCTTGGCGATCCTGTGCATTACCGTTGGTATTGGCGGCGTCGGTTGGGCGCTGCGCTCGTGGGTGCCGCCGGCGACGCTGTGGATGACCGACGTCGCGATCAGCACGCAAATGCAGGACCGCACCCCCGGCGCCAGCCTCGACACGGTCAGTGCCGAGCAGATTCGTGGCGATGGCCTCTACGCCTACACCGCAATCAACGCGCCGCGCGGGCTCGATGAGCGGATCTATCACGTCTGGCAATTCAACGGCAAAGAGGTCGACCGTATCGCCCTCGACATCCACGGCGGGCGCAAGGAAGGCTACCGTGCCTGGACGCACAAGCAGAACTTCCCCGGCAACCCGGCGGGCAAATGGCAGGTGCGCGTGCTGACCGAGGATGGCCAGTTGATCGGCGTACTGCGCTTCGAAATCACAGACAGCACAGCGATCAAAGAAAAGTAATCCGGTTCGTGCTATTACGTTAGTTCGCATAAAGGCCGAACAAGCACGGAGCTTATGACCAGCAGCTCGATCAGCGGTAATGCCCAACTGGACACGTCGATCAGCCCTGCCCGCTTGCGGGTCACCGGGGACTGGACGCTTGCCCATTACGCCGAGCTCAAGCAACTGAGCGAAAAGCTCCACGGCCAGTACGACGCCAACACCCCGATCGACCTCAACAGCCTCGGCGCCCTCGACACGGCTGGTGCGTCGCTGCTGGTCGAACTGCTCGGTTCCGAACGCCTCGGCAAATCCGCCGAACACCCCGATTGCACCCTGACCTCCGCCGACCGCGCGCTGCTGCAAACCGTGTATTGCTCGATGACCGATTTCTGCGTTCCGATCAAGGAACCGGAAATCAGCGTCAGCGTGCAGTTGCTGACGCGCATCGGCCGCGCGGTCGACACGGTCTGGCAGGACACCCTGCAACTGCTCGGTTTTGTCGGCCTGATCATGGAAACCATTGCTCGCAGCCTGTTTCGGCCCAAGCGCTGGCGCATCACCCCAATGATTGCGCACATCGAGCAGACCGGCCTCGACGCCGCGCCGATCGTGGCGTTGCTGACTTTTCTGGTCGGCGCGGTGGTGGCGTTTCTCGGCGCCACGGTGCTGGCCAGTTTCGGCGCGACGATTTTTACCGTGGACCTGGTCGGGTTCTCGTTCCTGCGCGAATTCGGTGTGCTGCTCACGGCAATCCTCATGGCCGGGCGCACCGCCAGTGCCTTCACCGCGCAAATCGGCTCGATGAAGGCCAACGAAGAAATCGATGCGATCCGCACATTGGGCCTCGACCCGATGGAGCTGCTGGTAGTGCCGCGTGTGCTGGCAATGTTGGTGGCGCTGCCGATGTTGACGTTTCTGGCGATGCTTTGCGGGATCATTGGTGGCGGCGTGGTCTGCGCGGTATCGCTGGATATCTCGCCGGCGATGTTCCTGACGCTGCTGCAGTCGGACATCGGCGTGCAGCACTTTCTGGTCGGCTTGGTGAAGGCGCCGATCTTCGCCTTCATCATTGCCGCGATTGGTTGCCTGGAAGGCTTCAAGGTCAGCGGCAGTGCCGAGTCGGTCGGTGCCCACACCACGTCCGCCGTGGTCCAATCGATTTTCGTGGTGATCGTGCTCGACGCGGTGGCCGCGCTGTTCTTCATGGAGATGGGCTGGTGAGTCGTCTACCCCGCGCGCCCTCGGAGGCGGTGATCGAAGTCCGTGGCCTGTGCAATCGCTTCGGCACCCAGAGCGTGCACGAGAACCTCGATCTGGATTTGTACAAAGGCGAAATCCTCGCCGTGGTCGGCGGCTCCGGCAGTGGCAAATCGGTGCTGTTGCGCAGCATTGTCGGACTGCGCCGGCCCAGCGAAGGCATGGTCAAAGTGTTCGGCAAAAACCTGCCAAGCCTGTCCGAGCATGAGCGCTCACTGGTTGAGCGGCGCTTCGGTGTGCTGTTCCAGAAAGGCGCGCTGTTCTCCTCGCTGACCGTCACCGAGAACGTCGCCCTGCCCCTTATCGAACATGCGGGCCTCAGCCGCAACGATGCCGAGCACCTGGCGGCAGTGAAACTGGCGTTGGCCGGATTACCGCTGTCGGCGGCGGACAAATACCCGGCGTCGCTGTCCGGCGGCATGATCAAGCGTGCTGCGCTGGCGCGGGCCTTGGCGCTGGATCCGGATATTCTGTTTCTCGACGAGCCGACTGCCGGCCTCGATCCGATTGGCGCGGCGCAGTTCGATCAACTGATTCTGACCCTGCGCGATGCACTCGGCCTTAGCGTGTTTCTGGTGACCCACGACCTCGACACGCTCTACACCATCACCGACCGCGTGGCGGTGCTGGCGCAGAAAAAAGTGCTGGTCGCCGGTCCCATCGACGTGGTCTCGGAAACCGACGACGCGTGGATTCACGAATACTTCCACGGCCCGCGCGGCCGCTCGGCGCTGGACGCCGCCAAATTGCTCAACGAGGTCTGACATGGAAACCCGAGCGCATCATGTATTGATCGGCTTGTTCACCGTGATAGTGGTGGCAGGCGCCCTGCTCTTCGGTCTGTTCCTGGCCAAGTCCAGCGTCGACACCGAGTTCAAGGATTACGAGATTGTCTTCAGCGAGGCGGTCAGCGGCCTGTCCAAGGGCAGCCCGGTGCAATACAGCGGGATCAAGGTCGGCGACGTGATCAACCTGCGCCTTGATCCAAAGGATCCGCGGCGGGTGCTGGCGCGGATTCGCCTGGCCGGTGACACACCGGTCAAGGAAGACACCCAGGCCAAACTGGCGCTGGCCGGGATTACGGGGACGTCGATCATCCAGCTCAGCGGCGGCACGCCCGAGAGCCCGAAACTGCGTGGGCATGACGGTAATCTGCCGACCATCGTGGCATCGCCCTCGCCTATTTCGCGCTTGCTCAATGACTCCAACGATTTGATGACCGGCATCACCGCGCTGCTGCAGAACGCCAATCAGATGTTCTCTGCCGAGAACGTCGAGCGTGTGAGCAAGACCCTCGCCCATCTGGAGCAAACCACCGGGACGATCAACGATCAGCGCGGCGACATCAAACAGGCCATGCAGCAACTGGCGACCGTCGGTAAACAGGCCGGCAGCATGCTCGAACAGACGTCGCTGCTGATGCGCAACGCCAACGGTTTGATCAACGACCAGGGCAAACAGGCACTGGGCAGCGCCGAGCAAGCGATGAAGTCGCTGGAACAAAGCACCACCACCATCAGCACTTTGCTGAGCAAAAACGAAAACTCCCTCGACAACGGCATGCAGGGTCTCAATGGCCTGGCCCCGGCGATCCGCGAACTGCGTGAGACGCTGACCTCGCTGCGCGCCATTTCCCAACGCCTTGAGGCCAACCCCAGCGGTTATCTGCTGGGCCGTGACAAGAACAAGGAATTCACGCCATGAAGCTGACTCGACTCGCCCTCTTCGCTGCTGGTTTTTCCTTGATCAGTGCCTGCTCGATTCTGCCCAAGTCCGAGCCGTCGGATGTCTATCGCCTGCCGACTGCCCAGGCGCCCGCCCCGACCATTTCACCGGCGACTCAGTCGTGGTCGCTGCGGCTGAACAAGCTGCAGGCCAGTGAAGCGTTGAACCGGCCGACGATTGCGGTGATTCCACAAGGTGACGTGATCAGCAGCTACAAGGGCTCGCGCTGGAGCGATCCGGCACCGGTGCTGGTGCGTAATCGTTTGCTCGACGGCTTTCAGCGCGATGGCCGGGTGACGCTGCTCAGTACCGATGACAGCAACTTTGCTGCGGATCTGGAATTGGGCGGGAATTTGCAGGCGTTTCAGACTGAATATCAGGGCACGCAGGCCAGCGTTGTGGTGCGGGTTGATGCGTTGCTCGTGCGCGGTTATGACCAGCGGATTCTGGCCAGCCGCCGCTTTGAAGAGCGTCAGCTGTTGAGTGATGTTCAGGTGCCGGCGGTGGTCAACGGGTTTGGTCAGGCCAGTGATCGACTGACCGCGAAAGTCGTCGCCTGGGCCGTCGACCAGGGTCAGAAACTAGCCCCCCCGACCCCCTGACTCACCACAAATCCCCTGTAGGAGTGAGCCTGCTCGCGATAGCGGACTGACAGTCACCGATGATGGCGACTGATAAACCGCTATCGCGAGCAGGCTCACTCCTACAGTTTTGATCTGTGGTTAGCCGAAGAACCAGTAGCAGACGAAGATCGCACCCACGACACCGGCAAACTCCGCCAGCAACGCACACCCCACCGCATGCCGCGCCCGCTGAATCCCCACCGCGCCGAAATACACCGCCAGCACATAGAACGTGGTCTCGGTACTGCCCTGAATCGTCGCCGCGACCAGCGCCGGGAAGCTGTCGACGCCCGAGGTCTTCATCGTCTCGATCAACATCGCCCGCGCCGCACTGCCGGAGAACGGTTTGACCATCGCCGTCGGCAACGCATCGACAAACCGCGTGTCCCAACCGGCCCACTCGACCAGATGGCGAATACCGTCCAGACCAAAGTCCAGCGCCCCGGAGGCACGCAGTACGCCAACCGCACAAAGCATCGCCACTAGATACGGCAGCAGATTCTTCGCCACGTCGAAGCCTTCTTTGGCGCCTTCGACAAACGCCTCGTAGACCTTCACTTTCTTTAACGCGCCGATCAGCAAGAACAGCATGATCAACCCGAACAGCGTGAGATTGCCGAGGATCGACGACAATCCCGCCAAAGCCGTCGCCGAAAGCGTGCCGAGCAGCGCCATAAAGCCACCGAGAATCAGCGCGCCGGGAATCAGATACGCCAACACCACCGGATCCCAGATCCGCAGTCGCTGCATGAACGCCACCGAGAGGAAGCCGACGATCGTCGAGCAACTGGTCGCCAGCAGGATCGGCAGGAACACCAGCGTCGGATCCGGCGCGCCTTGCTGGGCGCGGTACATGAAGATCGTCACCGGCAGTAGCGTCAGGGAGGAGGCGTTGAGCACCAGGAAGAGGATTTGCGCGTTACTGGCGATGGTGGCACTGGGATTGAGCTCTTGCAGCGCCTTCATGGCTTTCAGGCCGATCGGCGTGGCGGCGTTGTCCAGACCGAGGCCGTTGGCGGCGAAGTTCAAAGTGATCAGGCCAAGGGCAGGGTGACCGGCCGGAACTTCCGGCATCAGCCGCAGGAACAGCGGGCCGAGCACCTTGGCCAGCCATTCGACGATCCCGGCCTTCTCGGCAATGCGCAGGAAGCCCAGCCACAGGGTGAGGGTGCCGAACAGCAGCACCATGACCTCGACCGAGAGCTTGGCCATGGCGAAAATGCTTTCCACCATCGCCGCAAAGATCCCGGCGTTGCCGCCGATCAGCCACTGCGCCAGCGCCGATACGGCTGCCACGATGAAGAAGCCAAGCCACAGGCCATTAAGCATCAGTCAAATCCCCCGAAGAATGCGGCGAATGATAACGGGGTCGCCAGAAACGACAAACCCCGGATTTCTCCGGGGTTCGTATGGCTGACTCGGTCCCCTGTAGGAGTGAGCCTGCTCGCGATCGCGGTGTATCAGACAACAGAGATGTTGAATGTACAGCCCTCATCGCGAGCAGGCTCACTCCTACAGGGATTTGTGTCAGTTCTTGGAGATTTCGCCTGCTGGCAGTTTTTCCTTGCTGCGCCAGTGCGGCAGGGAGTTCCAGTAGCGCTGGCCCTTGGCGTCGTCGTACATGCCTTCCCAGCGTGCGATAACCAAAACGGCCAGGGCGTTACCAATCACGTTCAGAGCGGTACGCGCCATGTCCATGATGCGGTCGACACCGGCGATGAACGCCAGGCCTTCCAGCGGAATACCCACGCTGCCCAGAGTGGCCAGCAGCACCACGAAGGACACACCCGGTACACCGGCGATGCCTTTGGAGGTGACCATCAGGGTCAGGACCAGCAGCAATTGCTGGCTGATCGACAGGTCGATGCCATACAGCTGAGCAATGAAGATCGCGGCGATCGACTGGTACAGGGTCGAACCGTCGAGGTTGAACGAATAACCGGTCGGCACGACGAAGCTGCAGATGGCTTTCGGTGCGCCGTAGGCTTCCATCTTCTCGATCACGCGCGGCAGTACGGTTTCCGAAGAAGCGGTGGAGTAGGCCAGCACCAGCTCATCCTTGAAGATGCGCATCAGCTTGATCACCGAGAAACCGAACAGCTTGGCGATCAGGCCCAGTACCACGAAGGCGAAGAAGGCGATGGCGACGTAAACCAGGATCACCAGTTTCGCCAGCGGCAGCAGCGAGGCGAAGCCGAAGTTGGCGACGGTCACCGCGATCAGCGCGAATACGCCGATCGGCGCGTAGTTCATGATCATGTGGGTGACTTTGAACATGCTTTCCGAGACGCCCTGGAACATCTTCACCAGCGGCTCGCGCAGGTCCGACTGCAGGCTCGACAGGCCGAGACCGAACAGCACGGAGAAGAAGATGATCGGCAGCATTTCGCCGCGGGCCATGGCCGCGAAGATGTTCGACGGGATCAGGTTGAGGATGGTCTCGATGAACGCGTGTTCATGCTGTACTTCGGCGGCAGTCGCCTGGTACTTGGAAATGTCCACCGTACCCAAGGTGCTCATGTCGATGCCGGTACCTGGATGGAACAGGTTGGCCAATACCAGACCGACGACGATGGCGATGGTGGTGACGATTTCGAAATAGATGATCGTCTTCAGGCCGATACGCCCGAGCTTTTTGGCGTCGCCCACGCCGGCGATGCCGACGATCAGGGACGAGATGACGATCGGAATCACGATCATCTTGATCAGACGGATAAAGATATCGCCTGCCGGTTGCAGGACGTTGCTGATCCACCAGGCCTTCTCGGCACTGAAGTGGTTGAGCAACGCACCAATTGCAATACCCAAAACCAGACCGATGAGGATCTGCCAGGCGAGGCTAATTTTTGCCTTCTTCATTATCTTTACCCTTACTTGCGTTTGACTCAGGCACATGCAGGAACTGGAACGCTCTTGGCGGAAAAGTCTGTGCATCTGCCTCCGTATAAGGTGCCCCGAAGCGCGTATTTACAGCTCTTCGGCAGGCGAAAAAAGGCGCAACTATTCCGATGCAAGGTTGCGCCGTCTAATGCCGTAAACGCCTACCCTATGCCGAATCGGCATGAGCTTTTTTTAATGAAACTGGCGTCCCAACCGGTTCGATTGTGACATTTCGGCCGGCATAAGTGCCGTGAACCGGTCATCACAGCGAAGGTTGGTTGTTTTTTGAACAAGAAAAATCGACTAAAAACTTAGGAAAAAGCCTACGTTGGAAGACTAGAAGTCCTACTGTTTAAACGGTTTTTTTGTCGATATACGGTCGCCAGGAAACACCGCGTAATGTTTTCGCGCGCAGTGTCAGCGATAAAAGGAACGAGCTGGACGCTCTGGATCAACGTTTTATCTGATTGAAAGCTCAGCGCAAGTCCGTCGAACCACTGTGGGTCGGCGAACCTGCGGCGCAGCTTTTACCCTGACCCGGCCCTTGCGCAGGCACTCCTTGTACCCGTAGGTCACTCCGACCCTGTAACAGTCAGAACGTCCCGGCCCCTTGGTCATGCGCCTGCCTTCCTCAGGTGGGCGCAATGGAAAGCAGCAGGGCTGCTGCCTTCATGTTCGAATCAGTACCACTTCGGATCTTTCTTCAGGGTTTCCATCAAAAGATCCTGCATGCCTTGGTCGGGTTTACCGAGGAAGCGGTAGGTGGCATGTCGCGTTGGCGACTTGTCGGCCGGCAATCCTTCGGGCACATCGACGAGCATGGCGTAAGCATCTTTCTTGTCGAAACTGAAGGCGACGATCAAGCGGTGGTTGAGGCACTTGTCTGCGGATTCGCAGAGCGGGCCGACCAGATACTGGTCGCCATCTTCAGTCACGGCATTCATCTGCTGGTCAGGCGTGCCGGTCAGGTTCATCACCCATTCCGGCAGGCGTTCTTCCTTCTTCACCACGCCTTCCCAGGTTTCGCGGTATTGCGGGTCGGAACTCAGGAGTTCGTTGACCCGCGTCTGGCCGTCATTGGCCGCCATCGCCATGGCACTGCCGCCCAGAAGCAGGGCGGCTGCCAGTGTCTTTAACGCACTCATCGTTAACCTCGGCCGCGACGGCCAAAGAAGAAGGAAGCGATGAACATCACCAGGAACACGACAAAGAGAATCTTGGCGATACCCGTGGCGGTGCCCGCGATACCACCGAAGCCCAGTACTGCAGCGATGATGGCAATGATCAAGAATGTAATTGCCCAGCTCAACATGGTGATTCTCCTTACTTCTCTATTTAGGGGTGTTGCGTGTTCCGGCGCTGCGCGCCCGAATTCGGTTGTTCTTTAGAAAACCCAGCGCTCTTCACGTGGCAGTTGATCCAGCGGCTGCGCCTGATCGACATCCATCATGCGCATCGAAGCGCTCTCGGCCTGGCTGCTGCTGACGGCGCTGAAGTGCGATTGCGTGCTGTGCTGGATCGAGATCAGCGGCTCAACTTTCTGGCTGTTTTCCCAGCGCAGGTATTGCTGACAGGCGATCAGGGTGATCAACAGCGCCAATACGCCAAACAGACCTTGCTGGATATGCAGTGGCGAGATACGCACTTGGGCGGCACGTTGGCGAGTCATCCTGGGTTCCTCACTCTTATTCGGTTAGGGCAATTCATTTCTGCCCGGGCTGAATGAGGTATTGCAGCCTGCATGCCAGTTTTTTAGTTGAAAAATATCCAATAAAATCAATAGGTTATGCGTATGCGGAAAATCGTTTGCGACGCATCCTGCACGATGGGTCTTCTGGGATCGTGCGCAATGCACGATTTTTTCGTAGGAGATTTCAATCTTATGGAATTGAGAGCAGGGCGCAGATGTCAGAAAAGTACGCAGGGAATGCCCTGCAAATCGGCATTTGTTTAAAAAACCAACAAAATCAACGTATTGGCTGTAAAGGCAGGAGAGAGCTACCCTCCTATGGCTGGCATCGTTCAGAATCAACCATGCAACTTGCCCGATTTTTCCGGGACTAACCCAAGATCAATCACTATGGAGCGTAGGAAAAATGGAATCTGCCACTGAGCATCAAGGCCGCATTCTGCTGGTGGACGACGAATCCGCCATCCTGCGTACTTTCCGTTATTGCCTCGAAGACGAAGGCTATACGGTCGCCACTGCCAATAGCGCAGCCCAGGCTGATGCCTTACTGCAACGGCAGGTTTTCGACTTGTGCTTCCTTGATCTGCGTCTGGGCGAAGACAACGGCCTCGACGTGCTGGCGCAGATGCGCATTCAGGCGCCGTGGATGCGCGTGGTGATTGTCACCGCGCATTCGGCCGTGGATACCGCCGTCGATGCGATCCAGGCGGGCGCCGCCGACTATCTGGTCAAACCGTGCAGCCCGGATCAGTTGCGTCTGGCCACCGCCAAGCAACTGGAAGTGCGCCAACTGTCGGCGCGTCTTGAAGCGCTTGAAGGCGAGATACGCAAACCCAAGGACGGCCTCGATTCCCACAGCCCGGCGATGAAGGTCGTACTGGAAACGGCTCGCCAGGTTGCCAGCACCGACGCCAACATTCTGATCCTCGGCGAGTCCGGCACCGGTAAAGGTGAGCTGGCCCGGGCGATTCATGGCTGGAGCAAACGCGAGAAGAAATCCTGCGTGACCATCAACTGCCCGTCGCTGACGGCGGAATTGATGGAAAGCGAGCTTTTCGGTCACAGTCGCGGCGCGTTCACCGGGGCCAGCGAAAGTACGTTGGGCCGGGTCAATCAAGCGGACGGCGGTACGCTGTTTCTCGACGAGATCGGCGATTTTCCCCTGACTTTGCAACCAAAGTTGCTGCGTTTCATTCAAGACAAGGAATACGAACGGGTAGGGGATCCGGTGACCCGTCGCGCTGACGTACGTATTTTGGCGGCGACCAACCTCAATCTCGAAGACATGGTTCGTGACGGGCGTTTCCGTGAGGATTTGCTCTATCGCCTGAACGTCATCACCCTGCACTTGCCGCCACTGCGCGAACGTGCCGAGGACATTCTCACCCTGGCCGACCGTTTCCTCGCGCGCTTCGTCAAGGAATATGCACGTCCGGCGCGCGGCTTCAGCGACGAGGCCCGTGAAGCGCTGCTCGGTTACCGCTGGCCGGGCAATATTCGTGAGCTGCGCAACGTGGTCGAGCGGGCGAGCATCATCTGCCCGCAGGAGCGCGTGGAAATCAGCCATCTCGGCATGGCCGAGCAACCGGCCAACAACGCGCCACGAGTGGGCGCGGCGTTGAGTCTGGATGAGCTGGAGAAAGCTCACATCGGTGCAGTTCTGGCCACCGCCGGAACCCTGGACCAAGCAGCCAAAACCCTGGGCATTGACGCCTCGACCCTGTATCGCAAGCGCAAGCAGTACAACCTGTGAGTGCCGGGCGATGAAACTGGCGATGAAGTTGCGGACCCGGTTGTTTCTGAGTATCTCCGCACTGATCACCGTGGCCTTGCTCGGGCTGTTGCTTGGGCTGGTCAGCGTGATGCAGATGGCCGGAACGCAAGAAGCTTTGGTGCGCAGCAACTTCGTCACTTTGGATCTGGGGCTCAAGTTGCGGCAGACGCTGGGTGATCAACTGATCATCATGCTCGCGGAAAAGCCCGATCCCGTGGCGTTCGAAGCGTCGAAGAAGCATTACTTCGAGTTGCTGGACCAAGGCATCGCCCAAGAGCAAGAGGGCGATGGCCGGCTATATGGCTTCAGTCGGGCAAAAGCGGATTATCTGAGCTTTCTGGAAGCATTCGATTTGTCGCGTGACCCGGCCGGCTCCATAAGCAGCAGCGCTGACTTCAGGGAGCGCTTCAACACGCTGCGCAACGGACTGATCACCGAGCACAAGCATGCACTGGACAACATCAACGCGGTACAGAGTGAGGCGCGTGACCGAGCCTTGTTGATTGCGGGTCTGCTGGGATTTGTCGGATTGGCGGTGCTGATCATCGGTTTCATCACGGCTCACGGCATTGCCCGGCGTTTTGGCGCGCCGATCGAGGCTCTGGCGAAAGCGGCGGACAATATCGGCCAAGGCAATTTTGAAGTAACCCTGCCGATTTCTTCGGCGATGGAGATGAATCTGCTGACCAAACGCTTCGGCCTGATGGCCGAGGCACTGCGCGAGCATCAGGCGACCAATGTCGACGAATTGCTCGCCGGTCAGCAACGCTTGCAGGCGGTGCTCGACAGTATCGATGACGGTTTGCTGATGATCGACCGACAAGGGCATCTGGAGCACCTCAATCCGGTCGCCCAGCGACAATTGGGCTGGGAGGATGATCGTCTCGGCCAGGGGCTGGGCACGGCGCTGGAACGCCCAGAGCTGGATGCGCAGCTGCAACTGGTGCTGCGTGGCGGCACGCTGGAGCGGGCGCCGGAAGATTTGAGTATCGAGGTCGACGGCGAATCACGCTTGCTGACCTACAGCCTGACCCCGGTCAGTCACACCCAAGGTCATATCCTCGGCGCGGTGATGGTGTTGCACGACGTCACCGAGCAGCGCGCCTTCGAACGGGTACGCAGTGAATTCGTCTTGCGCGCCTCCCATGAACTGCGCACGCCGGTCACCGGCATGCACATGGCGTTCGGTTTGTTCCGCGAACGGGCGAAGTTTCCAGCGGAGTCGCGCGAGGCTGATCTGCTCGACACTGTGAACGAGGAAATGCAGCGCCTGATGCAGTTGATCAATGACCTGCTCAACTTCTCGCGTTATCAGAACGGCCTGCAGAAACTCACGCTGGCGCCGTGCTCCATCGAAGATTTGCTCGAGCAGGCGCAATTGCGCTTTGCCGATTCGGCGGCGGCCAAGGGCATCGCCCTGAATGTCGAAGTGCAGGGGCCGCTGCCACGTTTGCAGGCCGATCAGGCGCAACTCGATCGCGTGCTCGACAACCTGATCGATAACGCGCTGCGTCATACCGCCCGCGACGGTCAGATCCGTTTACAGGCGCGTCGACATGGCGAGCGGGTGATCATCAGCGTCGAGGACAATGGCGAAGGCATTGCCTACGGCCAGCAAGGCCGAATCTTCGAGCCGTTCGTGCAGGTCGGCCGCAAAAAGGGCGGTGCCGGGCTTGGTCTGGCGCTGTGCAAGGAAATCGTCCAGCTGCATGGCGGACGTATGGGGGTTTATTCGCGGCCGGGGCAGGGCACGCAGTTCTATATGGCGCTCGCCGTTTAGGCTTCGTCGTCCATGCGCCTTCCCGCGAGGCGTCGGCCACGGGTGATCAACTCAATGAATTGCACCGCGCTCAGCGCATGGGCGAACAACCAGCCCTGACCGAACTTCACGCCTTCGCTGCTGAGCAATTGCGCTTGTGATTCCAGCTCGATGCCTTCGGCAATCACTTTCAGATCCAGCGCCTGGGCCATGTGAATGATGTGCGGGGCGACGCCGCTGCTCGCCGCGTCATGGCCCAGTGCATCAATGAACGCCTTGTCGATTTTCAGGCAATCGACCGGCAAGGTCTGCAGGTAGGCGAGGCTGCAATAGCCGGTGCCGAAGTCATCAATCAGCACTTGATGGCCGACATCGCGCAAGGCTTGCAGGTTTTCCCGCGCCACTACCACATCAATCAAGCCTCGTTCGGTAACCTCGAAGGCAATCTGCCGCGCGGCGACTCGATGCAATGTGAGCAAGCGCGCCATGACCAGACCGATGCGCGGCACCATCACGTCGCAGGCTGCGAGGTTGACCGAGATATACAGCTGCGGGTTGGCGCGCAGCAATTGGCCCAATTGCTCCAGCAGACGCTGCAGGACGAAATCGGTCATCTGGCGAATCTGCCCGGTGTTCTCCGCCATGGGGATAAACAGGTCGGGACTGGTCAGCGTGCCGTCCGGGCGGCGCCAACGCAGCAGGGCTTCGGCGCCGACGCAGTTGCGGCTGTCGAGATCGAAGATCGGCTGATAGAGCACCTGCAGCTCGCCCCGACGAATGGCGCCATTAAGTTCGGCGTCCATCGACTGGCGCTGGCGCACCAGCAGGAACACAAAGAACCCTAGGAATGCGCCGAGCAATAGACAGGCCGGAACCATCCACCACCAGATCGCAGGGATGTGCATGCCGGTGCGCGGCGTGATCAGCACCAGTTGATATTCCGGGTTGTTGGTGGGCATGCGGTAGATCAGCCGAGTCTGAGTGACCTGTAATGACTCGCGGCTTTTCGGTGGCCAATGTTCGGTCGGTGGCCAGGCCTGCGCCGTACCGAGGACCGGGATCGCCCGGGTGCCGTGATCGAGCACCACCAAAAGGCTGCTGCCGGGCGACAGATCGACCATGTCGGTCAGATGCCCGCGTGACGTGGCCACACGAAAATTGCCGCGTCCGAGCATCAGCGCGGCGCGGTTTTCATCGGGTTCGGTGGTGGTGTTCAGCCAATAGCTGTAAGTCGGCCCTTTGATATCCGGCGCCCGCACTACCGACACGCCTTCCTGACGCGGACGGTTGGAGCAGATCCGTGACGCGTCCATGTAAGCCGCTTCGTAGACGAAGCGATAGTTGAAGGTGACTTGCTGCAGGGTCGCGATCATTTCATCGTCACAACTGCGCAATGGCTGCGCTTCGAGATCGTCGAGACTTTCACGCAACTGGCCGAACAATTGTTCGAGGCGGGCGAGGAAACGTTCGCCTTGCGCGTTCATTTCCTGACTTTCGCTTTGCTCGACCTGTCGCATTGCCACGAACATTCCGCCGGCGATCAGCAGGCTGGCACTGAGGACAGCCGCGATCATCGCCAAAAACCAGGGGCGATAAAACCAGCTACGCAGCGTCTCTCGGGTAGCAACCATTATGGAATATCCGAAGAATTACCAATGAGTTATAGCTGCTGATTGCGATTTCGCCCTGACCGTCGGGCGGGCGTCATTATTTTGTCTGGTTCAGTACCAGCAACAGCGCTGCTGTTTGCGCATCCGGCGTGCCATCGAAGCGCGAAGGCCGGAAGTGCATCTGGAAGGCGGCGAGGACGTGGCGCGTCGCAACGTCCAGTTCGCCGGTTTGCGGCGTGTCATAACCCAAGTGCGCCAGTTGTGCCTGGAACCAGCTGATGCTCGGCAGTTCGCTGCTGTTGAACAGCGCTTGCTGGCGCGCCACGGCTTGTTCATTTGGCCACAGGCCGAAACCCTCCGCGGCCAGGCGTTTCCACGGAAACAACGGCCCGGGATCAAGCTTGCGCAGCGGCGCGATGTCGCTATGGCCGATGATGTGCGGCGGGCTGATGCCGTTGCGTTTGCTGATGTCCTTGAGCAGTACGATCAGCGATTGAATCTGCGCTTCGCTGTACGGATACCACAGCCGTCCGGTCGGCGTGTCCTTGAACCCCGGATTGACGATTTCAATGCCGATCGAGCTGGAGTTGAGCCAGGTGCGGCCCTGCCATTGGCTCTCGCCGGCGTGCCAGGCGCGCTGGTTTTCGTCCATCAGCTTGTAGATGGTGCCGCTCTTGTCGTCGCCGATCAGGTAATGGCTGCTGACTTCGCCGTGGGTCAGCAATTGCAGCGAGCGCTCCAGCGAGGCCGACGTGTAATGCACGACCACAAACTGAATGCGGCTGTCGTAATTGGCCGAAGGATGGCTGGTGTTGTAGCGCGGGCCGCTGGCACAACCGGCCAGAACGAGCAGCGAAGCGAGGAGGGCAAAGAATTTCATGGCAGAAGGCAGTACACGCAAGACAGTAATGCAACAGTGTAACGTACTGCCTTGCGTCTCGACGGTCAGTGGGCGGATTTAAACAAAATGGAACAAATTGCTCAGCCCAGCTCGACCCGGTTGCGTCCTGCATTTTTAGCGCGGTAAAGCGCCTGATCGGCTCTTTTCAGCACCAGATCGCTGTGTTCTCCGGCACGGAATGTCGCCAGCCCCATGGAAATGGTGATGGTCACCCGCTCGCCCTTGAAGTGGAACGGGCACGCTTCGATCGCTGCGCGCAGGGTTTCCAGCAGCTTGGCGCCGAGTGCGGGCGGCGTCGCCGGCATCAACAGAACGAACTCCTCACCACCAAAACGGGCAATGAAGTCGGAGCCGCGCAGGCGTTTGCGTAGCACGGTGGCAATGATCTTCAGCACCTTGTCGCCAGCGAGGTGGCCGTAGTTGTCGTTGATGCGTTTGAAGTGATCCAGATCGAGCATCGCCAGGCTCAGGGTGTTGCCGTGCTGTTGCCACTGCTTGATTTCATGCTCGAGGCGTTCGCTCCACGCGGCGCGATTGGGCAGGCCGGTGAGTGGGTCTATAAGGGCTTTCTGCCGCTGTACTTCAAGATGTTCGCGGAAACCCTGGGCTTCCTGCTCCATATGTGCCACGCGTTCGGACAGGCTTTTCAGCCGCGTGGCGACTTCTTGCTCGCGGGCATCGCGCTGTTTCTGGTGCTGGTCCATGGTGCCGAGCAGGCCTTCGAGATGGTTCTCCAGCACTTGCTTGAGGTCATCCAGATCTGCAGCTTCCTGCACGCTGGTCTGCAAGCCGTCGACCTGCTCACGGATTTGCGTGTCCATCGCTCGCGCTGCCGAGCTGTTATCGGCGTGACCTTCACTGGCCGCTTGCAGGTTGCTCTGGAACGCTTCGAGGCGTTCGTTGAGCTGTTGCAGATAGGCTTCGAATTCGTGCTGACCGCTGTCAGTGATCGCCAGCATCAACGTGGCGAGATCGTCGAGGATCGGGATCAGTTCGTACCAGTTCAAGCCGTGCTTGAGCCGTTCACGCATCGCTTCGGCTTGCGGGCGGTGACGTTCGGGCAGGGTCAGGTCGTCGAGCAGCCCGATCAGGGTGTCTTCGATGTGCTTGGCCACGGAGCTGTAGGACGGCTCTGGAGTGTCCGGCAGGGCGAACAGGATGTCGTGCTCGGGCTGCTCCGGGTCGATGGCCGCCAGTGCCTGAGCAATCGGTTCGGGCAGGGGCAGGCTGTCGAGGATCAGCGGTGTCGGGTCGCCGGGGTGGATCAATTCGTCGGGGTTGAAGCTGGAGACCGTGACTGGTGTCGGCGTGACACTCGGCGCCATGGCAACTTCAGGTTCGGCCTGCGCTGCTTCAGCGGCAACGGGCGCTGTTTCGCTGGCGAGGGGTGGTTGAAACGCAACCACGTCAGGTTCCGGCTGAGGTTCCGAGAGCGGTGGGGGAATCTCAGTCGCGGGCTCGAGTTGTTTGATCACGGGGGCGGTGATGACCGGCCCTGCAACAGCGGCAGTCTGCAAGGGCGCTGGTTCTGGCTCGGCTTCTGATGCGACAGGCGCTTGCGCATCACGTGGTGCCGGAGTTGGTGCGGGTGCTTCTGCGCTCGGGGCTGGCGCTTCTTCGCTGTCACGGCTACCAAACAAGCGCTGCAACAATCCTGGGCGTCCCGGTTCGGCTGGCGTTTCCAGCTGACTCAAAGCCTTGCCCTGCAAGCCGCTGAGCTCACTTAACAGCAATGGCATTTCCCGCGCCGAACCGACGCGGCCATCCAGTTGTTTGGCGAATTTCTTCAGTGGCTGAGCGACTTCACGCGGCAACGGCAAAGCCTGCAACTGGGTGACCAGCGACGTCAGCGCGGTACTGACCTGATCGATACGGGTTTCGCGGCGCTGCTCGGAATCGAGCACGGCTTTTTCCAGGCGCGGCAGCAGGGCGGCCAAGCCAGCGTCCATGTCGTCGGTGCGCACTACGTCGCGCATCTCCTTCATGCACTGATCAACGACTTTATCGGTGCCTTCAGCCGCCAATGTGCTGCGCACCAGACCGCGACGCAGCAAATCGAGCCTGGCGGCCCAGCGGCGTTCGAGTTTGTCCTGCTGTTCGATGCTTTTGAGGTACTTCTCTTTCCAGCGCTGGGCGTCGTCGCTCATTCAGGGGTTCCGCGAGGGGCAGGACTCAACGCGGGCAATGCATCGGCCGTGAGCGAACCCGGCAGACGAATCTCTACCGCGACCGGCAGGTGATCGGAAATCGGTTGTGCCAGCACTTCGACCTTTTCCAGGGTCAGGGTCGGGCTGAGCAAAATATGATCAAGACAACGCTGAGGGCGCCAGCTGGGGAATGTCGCTTCCACCTGCGGGGCCAGCAGGCCGAGATCGCGTAACGGTGAATGTTGTAGCAGATCGCTGGCATGGGTGTTCATGTCGCCCATCAACACTTGGTGTTTGTAACCGCCAATCAGCTCACGAATATAGGCCAGTTGCAGGCTGCGGGTTCGCGCGCCAAGGGCCAGGTGCATCATTACCACCACCAGCGCTTCGGGGCCTTCGCCGAAACGCAGAAGGATCGCGCCGCGACCTTTCGGGCCGGGCAGCGGGTGATCTTCGATCGCCGACGGTTTCAGGCGACTGAGCACACCATTGCTGTGCTGAGCGAGTCGACCGAGGTTGCGATTGAGTTGTTGGTACCAGTAGGGGAAGGCGCCGAGATGGGCCAAGTGCTCAACCTGATTGACGTAGCCTGAACGCAGGCTGCCGCCATCGGCTTCCTGCAGCGCGACCAGATCGAAGTCGCCGAGCAAGTCGCCGATCTTTTGCAGATTGCCTGAGCGTCCGGTGTGCGGCAGCAGATGCTGCCAGCTGCGGGTCAGGTAATGTCGATAACGCTCGGTGCTGATGCCGACCTGGATATTGAAACTGAGCAAGCGCAGACGCTGGTCTGCGGGCAGGCCCGTGGACTCCAGGTGATGCTCGTTGACCTGCGGATCATGCAGGCCAACGATGCGCTCCGACTTCCAGCGGCGCATGGCAGTTGCCGCGCTTAGTTGGCAGCAGCCTTGGTTGCCGCTCGCTCTTTGGCGACCAGTTGGTCAGCCAGTTGCAGCGCTTGCTCGGCACCACCGGCGGAGCCGATGTCGAAGCGGTATTTGCCGTTGACGATCATGGTTGGCACGCCAGTGATTTCATACTTCTTGGCAAGTTCGCGAGCTTTTACGATCTGACCTTTGATGGCGAACGAGTCGAAGGTGGCGAGGAACTTGTCCTTGTCCACGCCTTGGGTGGCGAGGAAGTCAGCCATGTCGTTCTTGTCGGTCAGCTTCTTGTGTTGTTTCTGGATTGCTTCGAAAACGGCGTTGTGAACCTTGTGCTCGACACCCATCGCTTCCAGGGTCAGGAACATTTGACCGTGAGCGTCCCACGGGCCGCCGAACATGGCCGGGATACGCACGAAGTTGACGTCTTTGGGCAGTTTTTCAACCCATGGGTTGATCACCGGCTCAAACGCGTAGCAATGCGGGCAGCCATACCAGAACAGCTCGACCACTTCGATCTTGCCAGGCTCTGCAACCGGCACCGGGTTGGCCAGTTCCACGTAAGGGGCGGCAGGTGCTTCGGCGGCTTGAGCGGTCACACCGAACAGGCTGGCAGCGACGAGGGCGGCGCTGATGATCAGATTACGCATGCTTTACTCCTGGACAATTTGGGTCGCCTCGCGCGACCTGTTTTCAGACAGATCCTGGCGGGCATGAGTTCTGTAGTGTAACGGCAGCGGCCACAAAAAAGGGCGGCCAAAGCCACCCTTTTTATACTTGCTGCGACGGATTAATCGAGCGTTAACGTTGCGCGAGATCTATCGCTGCCAAATGCGCTTAGTGCAGACCTTGAATGTAGCTGGAGACTGCTGCGATATCTTCGTCGCTCAGGCGCTTGGCGATGGTCTGCATGGTCATGGTGTCGCCGTCGTTGGTACGACCGCCTTCTTCCTTGCGGAAATCGGTCAGTTGCTTGGCGATGTATTGAGCGTGTTGGCCACCCAGATGCGGGAAACCGGCAGCGGCGTTGCCGGCGCCGTTCGGCGAGTGGCAGCCGGTGCAGGCTGGCAGGCCCTTGGCGAGGTTGCCGCCACGGAACAGCGCTTCACCGCGCGCGACGATCTTCGGATCGGCGGCGCCGACGCTGCCTTTCTGGCTGGCGAAGTAGGCGGCGATGTCGGCCAGGTCCTGATCGCTCAGGTTGGTCAGCAGGCCGGTCATTTCCAGAACGGTGCGCTTGCCCGACTTGATGTCCTGCAGTTGCTTGGTCAGGTAGCGTTCACCTTGACCGGCCAGTTTCGGAAAGTTTGGCGCCATGCTGTTGCCGTCCGGGCCATGGCAGGCTCCGCAAACGGCGGCTTTTGCCTGGCCCGCTGCGGCATCACCGGCAGCATGGGCGAAACCTGAGATTCCCACGGTCAACAGCAGACTCACGATCAATTTGTTCATCAGCTAATCCAACTACGGCTAAGGGTTAAGTTATGGACCGGGTTTACTCGCTCATCCAAAGGATGATGGCTTGGTAATCCTCGGCACTGCAGTCCATGCACAAACCACGCGGCGGCATCGCCTTGAAACCCTGGGTCACGTGTTGCACCAGCGTCCCCATACCTTTCGCCAATCTCGGCGTCCAAGCTTCCTGATCGCCTCTTTTGGGCGCCATGGGTAGTTGGCCGGAATGACAGGCACCACAAACACGGTTGTACACAGCTTCCGGATCCTGTGTAGCCTGTGCGCTGTAAAGCGGCATCAAGACTCCGGCAGCCAGCAGCCATTTCGTCATAAAACGACCTTTTCAGGGTTGAGAGCGTTCTGCGTTCTAATGCGCAATCAAGGTCTGTCGCTCTCGTGAACTTCATCCTACGCTGGGACAAAGCACACACAAAATCTGCGGCATTATATACTGGCGTCACTGAAACGGAAGCGACACCGCGTTCCGCGCCCAATCCCGGCGCCGCCCACATCGGAAATCCCATGCAACTCAAGAATCCCATCCTCGGCCTGTGCCAACAGTCCACGTTCATGCTCAGTGCCGCCAAAGTCGATCAATGCCCTGACGACGAAGGCTTCGAAGTGGCGTTTGCCGGTCGTTCCAACGCCGGCAAATCCAGCGCGCTGAACACTTTGACTCACGCCAGCCTGGCGCGTACCTCGAAAACTCCGGGTCGCACACAGCTGTTGAACTTCTTCAAGCTAGACGAAGATCGCCGTCTGGTCGACCTGCCGGGCTACGGTTACGCAAAAGTACCGATCCCGCTGAAGATGCACTGGCAGCGTCACCTTGAGGCGTACCTCGGTGGCCGCGAGAGTTTGAAGGGTTTGATTCTGATGATGGACATCCGTCATCCAATGACCGACTTCGACCTGCTGATGCTCGACTGGGCCGTTGCCGCCGGCATGCCGATGCACATCCTGCTGACCAAGGCCGACAAGCTCACCTATGGCGCAGCCAAGAACACCCTGCTCAAAGTGCAGTCGGAAATCCGCAAGGGCTGGGGCGATCTGGTGACCATCCAGCTGTTCTCCGCGCCAAAACGCATGGGCCTGGAAGAGGCCTACACTGTACTGGCCGGCTGGATGGAACTGGCAGACAAAGGCGCCGAGGCGGCAGCCGAGTAATCGGGATATGGAAATTTGTTTGTAGTGTGCTCAGGCAAGGCGAAAGCACGGTGAAAAGCGGCCGGGGTCGCGCTCGACTTTAGGGGACCTAAATGAGCATTTGAGCTGTGCTTTCAACGCAGCATGAGCGCGCTACAGACAAATTTCGGGCAAAAAAAGCCCCGGATTTCATTGGGGAGGGAGAAATTCCGGGGTTTAAGTTCCGAACCGCTAGGGCGGGGTTCAGATATCTGCCAACACTTAACACAACATAGGAGCATCGAAGGGCTTCACCAGCCATTCAGTATCTCTGAGTGGTGTCCTTCCAGATTAGTTCAGATTTTTTTCAAAAAGCTTTGGAATAATCCCAAGCGCTTTTCGAAATAAGCAGGTTTTACCGGCGTTGCCGCGACAACAGGTCGCGGCAAACCGTGTTCAAAAGGCTCAGTGAGCCTCATCCCAATTGTTGCCCACACCCACTTCGACCAGCAGCGGCACATCCAGCTTCGCCGCTTCGCTCATGTGCACGCGGATTTCGGCGCTGACCTGCTCGACCAGATCCTCGCGAACCTCCAGCACCAGTTCATCGTGCACCTGCAGGATGACTTTGGCGTCCAGCCCGGATGTCGCCAGCCAGTTATCCACAGCCACCATGGCTTTCTTGATGATGTCCGCGGCCGTGCCTTGCATCGGCGCGTTGATCGCTGTGCGCTCGGCGGCAGCACGTTCCTGCGGCTTGTTCGAGTTGATTTCCGGCAGGTACAGACGACGACCGAAGAACGTCTCGACATAACCCTGATCCGCTGCCTGCGCGCGGGTGCGATCCATGTATTCGCGAACCCCCGGATAACGGGCGAAGTAGGTGTCGATGTAAGCCTTGGCGGTTTTGGTGTCGACGCCGATGTCCTTGCCGAGCTTCTGCGCGCCCATGCCGTAGATCAGGCCGAAGTTGATCGCCTTGGCGCCACGGCGCTGGTCGGAGGTCACTTCGTTGAGCTCAACCTTGAACACTTCGGCTGCGGTCGCGGTATGCACGTCCAGGTTGTTGCGGAAGGCATTCATCAGGCCTTCGTCCTTGGACAGGTGCGCCATGATCCGCAGCTCGATCTGCGAATAGTCCGCCGCCAGCAATTTATAGCCCTTCGGCGCGACGAATGCCTGACGGATGCGTCGACCTTCAGCGGTGCGTACCGGGATGTTCTGCAGGTTCGGATCGCTAGATGACAAGCGCCCGGTCGACGCCACAGCCTGGTGATAAGAAGTGTGAATACGCCCGGTGCGCGGGTTGATCTGCTCCGGCAGGCGATCGGTGTAGGTGCTTTTCAGCTTGCTCATCGAACGGTGCTCCATCAGCACCTTCGGCAAGCGGTGATCGTCTTCAGCGAGTTTCGCCAACACTTCTTCAGCAGTGGACGGCTGACCTTTGGCGGTCTTCTTCAGCACTGGCAGGCCGAGTTTCTCGTAGAGAATCACGCCCAGTTGCTTCGGCGAGCCAAGATTGAATTCTTCCCCGGCGATCTCGAACGCTTCGCGCTCCAGCGCGACCATTTTGTTGCCCAACTCGATGCTCTGGATGCCGAGCAGCTCAGCGTCGACAAACGCGCCTTGGCGTTCGATGCGCGCCAGCACTGGTACCAGTGGAATCTCGATGTCGGTCAGCACGCTGGCCAGGCTCGGGATGGCGCTGAGCTTTTCGAACAAAGTCTGGTGCAGCCGCAGAGTGATGTCGGCATCTTCAGCGGCGTACGGCCCGGCCTGTTCCAGCGCGATCTGGTCGAAGGTCAGCTGCTTGGCGCCTTTGCCGGCGATGTCCTGAAAGCTCACGGTGGTGTGGTCCAGGTACTTCTGCGCGAGGCTGTCCATGTCGTGACGGGTGGCGGTGGAGTTGAGTACGTAAGACTCAAGCATCGTGTCGAAGGCGATACCGCGCACGTTGATGCCTTGGTTCTGATCGCCGCCGATGGCGCAGTTGGCCAAAATGTTCATGTCGAACTTGGCGTGCTGGCCGACCTTCAGCTTGCTTGGGTCTTCGAGAATCGGCTTGAGTGCGCGCAGCACGGTGTCGCGATCCAGCTGTTCCGGCACGCCGATGTAGGAGTGGGTCAGCGGGATATACGCGGCTTCGTTGGCCTGCACGGCGAACGACAGGCCGACCAGTTGCGCCTGTTGCGCGTCGATGCCGGTGGTTTCGGTGTCGAAGGCGAACAGCTTGGCGTTGTTCAACTTTTCCAGCCAGACGTCGAAGCGCGCCTGATCGAGGATCGTCTCGTATGCCGCTTCGGTCGGAGCAGCGGGAGTTTCGATATCTGGCGCGCTGAACAAATCGCCGGCCGGTGCAGGTTCGCTGGCTGCGCTCAGTTCCAGACGTTTGGCGTCGCGATCCAGATCATTGATCCAGCTTTTGAATTCGAGCAGCGAGTACAGCTCGTAGAGCTTGGCCGGGTCTTCCGCGCCCATTTGCAGGTCGTCGAGTTCGACGTCCAGCGGCACGTCGACCTTGATGGTCGCCAGTTGATAGGAGAGGAACGCCATCTCCTTGTGCTCTTCGAGCTTGGCCGGCAGGGTTTTCGCGCCGCGAATCGGCAGGGTCGGGACGATGTCGAGATTGGCGTACAACTCGGTGAGGCCGCCATTGACCCCGACCAGCAGGCCGGACGCAGTCTTCGGGCCGATGCCCGGAACGCCCGGAATGTTGTCGGACGAATCGCCCATCAGCGCCAGATAATCGATGATCTGCTCCGGTGCGACGCCGAATTTCTCCTTCACGCCTTCCACGTCCATCGAACTACCGGACATGGTGTTGACCAAGGTAATGTGGCCATCGACCAGTTGCGCCATGTCCTTGTCGCCGGTGGAGATCACCACCGGACGATCCGCCGCCGCGCTGCTGCGGGCGAGGGTGCCGATCACGTCGTCGGCCTCGACGCCTTCCACGCACAGCAGCGGGAAACCAAGAGCTATCACGCTCTGGTGCAGCGGCTCGATCTGCACGCGCATGTCGTCGGGCATGCTTGGGCGGTTGGCTTTGTATTCGGCGTACATCTCATCGCGAAATGTCCCGCCCTTGGCGTCGAACACCACGGCGAACGGGCTGTCCGGGTACTGCTTGCGCAGACTCTTGAGCATGTTCAGCACGCCTTTGACCGCACCGGTCGGCAGGCCTTTGGAGGTGGTCAGTGGTGGGAGTGCGTGAAAGGCGCGGTACAGGTAAGACGAACCGTCCACCAGGACGAGGGGGGCTTGGCTCATGAGCAGGATCAACCTTTTCGGCGGGTCCGGCGCTAGAATAGCGGGACCGTTGACGACAAAGGGACAAGGTTATCATGCGTACGTTAAATCGCTTGCTGCTGGTCGGTCTGATTGCTGCCTCACCGTTGGCCGCGATGGCGGCGGATGATCCGCCCGCTTCGGAGCCGGAAGTTACGATCAACACGCACACGGAAGGTGACAAGGTCATCCAGGAATACAGTCGCAGTGGCTTCGTCTATGCGATCAAGGTCACGCCAAAGGGTGGCAAACCGTATTTCCTGGTGCGCGCTGATGGTACAGACGCGAACTACATTCGCTCCGACCAGCCGGATATGCTGATTCCGTCGTGGGAAATCTTTACCTGGAAGTAAGATTCCCGACTTTTAATCGGCGTCGCCTGACCGCGACGCCTGAACTGAGCAGTTTTTAACCATGTCTGTGTTCACTCCCCTGGCTCGGCCCGAGCTGGAAACCTTTCTCGCCCCTTACGGGCTTGGCCGTCTGCTTGATTTCCAGGGGATCGCCGCCGGCAGCGAAAACACCAACTTCTTTATCAGTCTGGAGCAGGGCGAGTTCGTCCTGACCCTGGTCGAGCGCGGCCCGGTGCAGGAGATGCCGTTCTTCATCGACCTGCTCGACGTGCTCCACGAAGCCGACTTGCCGGTGCCGTACGCGTTGCGCACCACTGATGGCGTGGCGCTGCGTGAGCTGAAAGGCAAGCCGGCGCTGCTGCAGCCGCGTCTGTCCGGCAAGCACATCAAGGTCGCCAATGCTCAGCATTGCGCGCAGGTCGGCGAGTTGCAGGCGCATCTGCACCTGGCGACCCAGGGCGAGCGCATGATCAAGCGCAAGACCGACCGTGGCCTGGACTGGATGCTGGAGGAGGGCACGGAGTTTCTTTCGCACCTGAGCGATGAACCGCGTGCGCTGCTGCAAAAGGCGTTGGACGAGATTACCGAGCGCAAAGACAAGATTCTTGCGCTGCCTCGCGCCAACATCCACGCCGACCTGTTCCGCGACAACGCGATGTTCGAAGGCACGCACCTGACCGGGCTGATCGACTTTTACAACGCCTGCTCGGGGCCGATGCTGTATGACGTGGCGATTGCCTTGAACGACTGGTGTTCGGACGAGGACGGTCTGATTGATGGCCCGCGTGCCCGAGCATTCCTTGGCGCCTATGCGGCGCTGCGCCCGTTCACGGCGGCGGAGGCTGAGTTGTGGCCGACGATGCTGCGCGTGGCCTGTGTACGGTTCTGGCTGTCGCGGTTGATCGCGGCGGAGCAGTTCGCCGGGCAGGACGTGTTGATTCACGATCCGAAAGAGTTTGAGCAGCGTTTGGCGCAGCGGCAGCAGGTTCACACACCGCTACCTTTCGCCCTTTAAGATCAAAAGATCGCAGCCTTCGGCAGCTCCTACATGGGATTGATGTACACCCTGTAGGAGCTGCCGAAGGCTGCGATCTTTTTCTATGGGGTTACAGAGATTCCAGGCATCCCGCCAGATCGTTACCTAACTTTTCCAGCACCTGCTCATAACCCTGAGCCGTCGCCGGGGTGTACCCGCCCAATGCATCCAGCTCAGCCAGTTTCACCGGCAGCCCGGCCACCAGCGTCTCCGCCAGACGCGGCCGCAATGGCGGTTCACTGAACACACAAGTCTTGCCCACTTCCTGCAATCGCTTGCGCATCGCCGCGACATGCTGCGCACCCGGTTGCACTTCGGCGGCCACGCTGAACACCCCGGCATGCTTCAGGCCGTAAGCCTCTTCAAAGTAATCAAACGCCTCGTGAAAGACGAAATACGGCTTGCCTTCAACACTGGCCAGACGCTTCTTCAAACGCTGATCCAGCGCATCCAGACGCTCATCAAACGCCTTGGCGTTGCTCTGATAGCGCTCGGCATTGGCCGGATCTGCGGCGCTCAAGTCTGCGGCCATTTTGTCGGCGATTACCCGCGCATTGACCGGCGATAGCCACAAATGCGCATCCAGCGAGCCCGGACGGTGATCGTGATCATGCTCGTCAGCCTCTTCGGCGTGGGAATGGCTGTCTTCAGCAAAACGCCGCAGTTTCATCCCCGGCAGATCCTGCACGGCGACGCTTGGCAGCGTACGACCGCTGAGCACGCGCGGCAGGAAACCTTCCATGTCCGGGCCGATCCAGTAGAGCAGATCCACCGATTGCACCTTCCGTACGTCGGATGGGCGCAGGGCGTAATTGTGTGGCGACGCGCCCGGCGGCAGCAGCACTTCGGGAATCGCCACGCCGTCCTGCACGGCCGCTGCAATCAGCTGCAACGGTTTGATGCTGGTGAGGACTTTGACCTCGGCCTGAGCCGAACCGATCAGCAGAAAACTGGCGACAAAAGCCACAAAAACAGAAAAAAGTCGGGACACGATGACCACTCAAGGAGGCGAGAACGGGTAACATAATAACGTCTCTATCAAAACTCGTCGCCGCCCATGCCTATTACACCGATCGCCAGCCGTCCCCACGACCACTCACATTGCGTGCACAGCGCTTTGTCCGAGGCCGATACCTTGTGCGCCCAGAAAGGCTTGCGCCTGACCGCGTTGCGCCGCCGGGTGCTGGAACTGGTGTGGCAGAGCCACAAGCCGCTGGGCGCCTACGACATTCTCGCTGTACTCAGCGAGCAGGACGGCCGCCGCGCCGCGCCGCCGACCGTGTACCGTGCGCTGGATTTCCTTCTGGAAAACGGCCTGGTGCACCGCATCTCCTCGCTCAACGCCTTCGTTGGCTGCGTGCACCCGGAACACGCGCATCAGGGCCAGTTCCTGATTTGCCGCGATTGCCACGCTGCCATCGAACTTGAGCAAAAAGTGATCAGCGACGCGATCATCAACAGCGCCAAAGATGTCGGTTTCATCGTCGAAGCGCAGACCGTCGAAGTCGTCGGCCTGTGCTCCGGTTGCCAGGGGGCTTGATGAGCAACGCGCTGATCCGTCTGGAACAGGTCGCCGTCACGTTTGCCGGGCAGGCTGTGCTGGACAACATCGAGCTGAGCGTCGAGCCGGGGCAGATCGTCACCCTGATCGGCCCCAACGGCGCCGGCAAGACTACGCTGGTGCGCGCCGTGCTCGGACTGTTGAAACCGGACAGCGGCAGCGTCTGGCGCAAGCCGAAACTGCGAGTCGGCTACATGCCGCAAAAACTCCATGTCGATCCGACCCTGCCACTTTCGGTGCTGCGCTTTCTGCGCCTGGTGCCGGGCGTTGATCGTCCCCGTGCGCTGGCCGCGTTGAAGGAAGTCGGTGCCGAACACGTCATCGACAGCCCGGTGCAAAGCGTTTCCGGCGGCGAAATGCAGCGTGTGTTGCTGGCTCGGGCGTTGCTGCGCGAACCTGAACTGTTGGTGCTGGATGAGCCAGTGCAAGGCGTCGACGTCGCCGGCCAGGCCGAGTTGTACAGCCTGATCACCCGTCTGCGCGATCGCCATGGTTGCGGCGTGTTGATGGTGTCCCACGATTTGCATCTGGTGATGAGCACTACCGACCAGGTGGTCTGCCTCAACCGTCACGTCTGCTGCTCCGGGCATCCCGAGCAGGTCAGCGGCGATCCGGCGTTTGTCGAGCTGTTCGGCAAGAACGCGCAAAGCCTAGCGGTCTATCACCACCATCACGACCACGCTCACGACCTGCACGGTTCGGTGGTCAAAGGGCCGGTTATTGGCCAACCTCACGTTCACGGAGACAACTGCAAGCATGGCTGATTTTCTGTTGTATGCCCTGCTTGCAGGTCTGGCGTTGGCGATCGTTGCAGGTCCGCTGGGTTCGTTCGTGGTCTGGCGGCGCATGGCCTATTTCGGCGATACCCTGTCCCACGCCGCGCTGCTTGGTGTGGCGCTGGGCTTTTTGCTGGATGTCAGTCCGACGGTCGCGGTGACCGTAGGCTGTCTGTTGCTGGCGGTGCTGCTGGTCACGTTGCAACAGCGTCAACCGCTGGCGTCTGACACGCTTTTGGGAATTCTCGCACCGAGCACGCTCTCTCTCGGCTTGGTGGTACTAAGCTTCATGCATGAAGTGCGGATCGACCTGATGGCCTATCTGTTCGGCGACCTGCTGGCGATCAGCCCGACTGATCTGGCGTGGATCCTCGGCGGCAGCGCGGCGGTGCTAGTGTTGCTGGTAACGCTGTGGCGGCCATTGCTGGCGATCACTGTGCACGAAGAGTTGGCCAAGGTCGAAGGCCTGCCGGTCGCAGGTCTGCGCATGGCGCTGATGCTGTTGATCGCGGTGGTGATCGCGGTGGCGATGAAAATCGTCGGTGTGTTGCTGATTACCTCGCTGTTGATCATCCCGGCGGCTGCGGCACAGCGTCACGCCCGTTCGCCGGAGCAGATGGCGCTGGGCGCGAGCCTGCTGGGCATGCTCGCGGTGTGTGGCGGGCTGGCCTTGTCGTGGTTCAAGGACACCCCGGCCGGGCCGTCAATCGTTGTGACGGCGGCCGCACTGTTTCTGCTGAGTTTTGTTCTGCCCCGTCGCGGGGTGTAGACTTGGCCGCTTTTTGCGCAAATAGAGAGTCGCAGGAATGAAGCCGTTCGCCTCCCGTTATCTGCTCCTTGTCGCATTTTCAGTGCTGCTGGGCGCCTGCCAAAGTACCCCGCCGGTGGCTGAAGTCCCCGATGCGCGGGCTACGGCCATCGCACAGCTGGAGCAAAGCCTGGCCAGCAGCGAACTGGCCACTGCCGAAGATCAGTTGGCCGCTTTGCAGAAAGAAACTCCCAATGATCAATCCCTTGAGCAATACCAGCGGCAATTGGCCGAAGCGTATCTGCGTCGCAGCCAGATCGTGTTGCAGAAGGGTGATGTGAATGCCGCCGCTACGGCGCTGAGCCGTGCCCGCGTGCTGATGCCGAAAGCGCCGGCGCTGACCGGGGGCGTCAACGGTGCGATTACTGAAGCGCGGAAGGCTGAGCTGGAGAAGGCTGAAGCAGCGCTGCTGGCTGCTGAGGCCAAGCCGAAAGCCAAGGTGATCGATCCGACCGCCGAGAGCACCACGGTTGCGCTGAACATCACCGATAGCCACAAACTTCGCCGCCAACTGGATGCGATCGCCGCCGATGTGGTGAATTATGAGTGTGGGGTGACGATTCAGGCACCGCGGACGAATGATTATCCTTGGTTGTCGACGTTGCTGACCAAGCGGGTCAAGAAGCTCAACCCGGATTTTGATCTGAAAATCGAGAAGCAGATCGTGCGCACGGTGCCGGCGCAGATGGTTTTGAGTCCGCGTAAACCGTAAAAAGATCGCAGCCTGCGGCAGCTCCTACATGGGATTGAGGTACACCCTGTAGGAGCTGCCGAAGGCTGCGATCTTTTGCTTTTTAAGCTGGAATCGCTTTAGCCTTAGGCTCACGAGCCCAAACCCGATGCTGCCCAATCGCAGCAAAGAACGGCTTGGTCAGCGCCGGTACATCCTTGCCTTGCAACAACCCGGCATCCGCTTCCAGTTTCAGCAGATCCTGCAATTGCTTGGCATCACCCTGCAACGCAATCGCCTTCAAATGCTTGTAAGCCTCCAGCACGTAGTGCAACGCCACGCCGTCACCGCTCAACGCTTTGACCGACGCCGCGCCGCCCGGCACAAACACCGCATCGAAAATCACCGACGGCATGCCTTCCATGGACGCATCCACAGGCAACATTTTGCCGTCTGCGGTTTTCACCGGCGCCGAAGTCGGGCCGAGCAATTTCGCGTGCGCACCTTCCGCCGCCAATGCCTTCTTCATCGCATCAATCGCCGCACCATCGACGCCGTTAGCAGCAAGAATCGCCACTTTGCGGGTTTTAATGTTCTCTGGCAGCAGATTCGCTTGGCTCAGCGCTGGCGAGTGATCGAACGACACCTTGCGCGCATCCACCGTGCCTTTGGTAGGCGCAGGCAGACCCAGGTTGGCCGCGACACGTTTGGCCAGTTCCAGATCAATGTTGGCCAGAATCTCGTTCACCTCGCGCGCGCGGATGAACTCGCGTTCAACCTTGCCCAGCTCGAAGCTATAGGCCGCGATGATGTGCTCCTTCTCGTGGTCGCTCATGCTGTTGAAGAACAACGTTGCCTGAGAGAAGTGATCGCTGAACGACTCGCTGCGCTGGCGGATCTTGTTCGCGTCGATGCGCTCTGGATAACTTTCAAAACCACCGTCCTGCGCGGCAGGCGGGGTTTCTTTCGGCCAGCCGCCATCAATCGAGTTCGGCTCGTAGGAAGCACGGCCCTTGTCGATCACCGTGCGGTGTTGCGCATCGCGCTGACCATTGTGGAACGGCGCCACCGGGCGGTTGATCGGCAGCTCATGAAAATTCGGCCCGCCGAGTCGGCTGATCTGCGTATCGGTGTAGGAAAACAGCCGGCCTTGCAGCAGCGGGTCATTGGAGAAGTCGATGCCCGGCACGATGTGGCCAGGGCAGAAGGCAACCTGCTCGGTCTCGGCAAAGAAGTTGTCCGGGTTACGGTTCAAGGTCATTTTGCCCAGCGGCGTGATCGGCACGATTTCTTCGGGGATCAGCTTGGTCGGGTCGAGGATGTCGAAATCGAAGTCGTGCTCGTTTTCCTCCTCGATGATCTGCACGCCGAGTTCCCATTCCGGGTAATCGCCCATCTCGATCGCTTCCCAGAGGTCGCGACGGTGGTAGTCGGTGTCTTTACCGGCGAGCTTCTGCGCCTCGTCCCAGACCAGCGAGCAAGTACCCGCAGTAGGGCGCCAGTGGAATTTGACGAAGCGCGATTTGCCTTCGGCGTTGATCAACCGGAAGGTGTGCACACCGAAGCCCTGCATGCTGCGCAGACTTTTCGGGATCGCGCGGTCGGACATCGCCCAGATGACCATATGCGCCGATTCCGGCACCAGCGAGACGAAGTCCCAGAACGTATCGTGGGCCGAGCCGCCGGTAGGGATTTCATTGTGCGGCTCGGGTTTCACCGCGTGGACGAAGTCGGGAAACTTGATCGCGTCCTGAATGAAAAACACTGGCATGTTGTTGCCGACCAGGTCGAAGTTGCCTTCATCAGTGAAGAACTTCACCGCGAAACCGCGCACGTCACGCACGGTGTCGCCGGAACCACGTGGGCCCTGCACCGTGGAAAAGCGCACGAATACCGGGGTCTTTTTCCCCGGATCCTGTAGGAAACCGGCCTTGGTCAGCTCCGAATGGTTCTCGTACGCCTGAAAGAAGCCATGCGCGCCGGTGCCGCGCGCGTGAACGATGCGTTCCGGGATCCGCTCATGGTCAAAATGCGTGATCTTTTCCCGCATGATGAAGTCTTCAAGCAGCGACGGCCCGCGCGGCCCGGCCTTGAGGGTGTTCTGGTTGTCGGCGATCTTCACACCCTGGTTGGTGCGCAGGGCCTGGCCGGTGGCGTCGGAGCGAAACTTTTCCAGGCTGTCGAGTTTGGCGTTGGTGTTGGCGCGATCCGGGGTATCGGTACCGGCCATCTGGCTTTTATCGGTCGTAGGCTTCTTGCTCATCAGTCGTAAACTCCTCGGTTGACCCCGATGCTCGCCGGGGACTCTTGAGTGGTTCCCGGGCACGGCACCCAGGGTTTTCAAGTCGCTTACTTAGTGACTGATGGGCTGCTTTGGACGTTCCTTTTTTATGACCTTTGATCTTGTTATTGCCAAATCGAAGGTTAATTGCGAAATAAATGCTAAGAACCTCTATACGGACAGGCTAAAATGCGCGCCCGGCTAACCGCTGATCCTTTTCTAACGCGCCCCACAAGGTTCGCTACGTGATCGAGTTTCAAAACGTCCACAAGACTTACCGCGTCGCCGGTAAGGACATTCCCGCGCTGCATCCGACCAGTCTCGCCATCGAGAACGGGCAGGTGTTCGGCCTCATCGGCCATTCCGGCGCGGGCAAAAGTACCCTGCTGCGTCTGATCAATCGCCTGGAAGACTCCAGCGGCGGCAAGATCATCGTCGACGGCGAAGAAGTCACCGCGCTGGACGCCAACGGCCTGCGCCGTTTCCGTCAGCAAGTCGGGATGATCTTCCAGCACTTCAACCTGCTCGCCTCCAAGACCGTGGCCGACAACGTTGCGTTGCCGCTTACCTTGGCCGGCGAACTGTCGGGCAGCGAGATCGACAAGCGTGTCGCCGAGTTGCTGGCGCGGGTCGGTCTGTCTGACCACGCCAAGAAGTATCCGGCGCAATTGTCCGGCGGCCAGAAGCAGCGCGTCGGCATTGCCCGCGCCCTGGCGACCAAGCCGAAGATTCTGCTGTGCGACGAGGCCACCAGTGCCCTCGACCCGCAGACCACGGCCTCGGTCCTGCAACTGCTGGCCGAGATCAACCGCGAGCTGAAACTGACCATCGTCCTGATCACCCACGAGATGGATGTGATCCGTCGCGTCTGCGATCAAGTGGCGGTGATGGATGCCGGCGTGATCGTCGAGCAAGGTTCGGTGGCCGATGTGTTCCTGCATCCGAAGCACCCGACCACCAAGCGTTTCGTCCAGGAAAGCGAGCAGATCGACGAAAGCGAGCAGCGTGATGACTTTGCTCACGTGCCGGGGCGCATCGTGCGTCTGACTTTCCAGGGCGAAGCGACCTACGCGCCGCTGCTCGGTACCGTCGCCCGGGAAACCGGGGTCGACTACAGCATCCTCGCCGGTCGTATCGACCGCATCAAAGACATTCCGTACGGGCAATTGACCCTCGCCGTCACCGGTGGCGACATGGAAGCGGCGTTCGCCCGCTTCACCGCCGCTGACGTTCACATGGAGGTATTGCGCTAATGGAAGACCTGATCAGTTTCTTCACCAATATCGACTGGTACGAAATCTGGCTGGCCACCGGCGACACCATGCTGATGCTCGGTGGTTCGCTGCTGTTCACCGTGTTGCTCGGCTTGCCGCTGGGCGTGTTGCTGTTCCTCTGCAGCCCGCGTCAGTTGCTGGAAAACCGTGGCCTCTACGCGTTCATGTCGCTGGCGGTGAACATCCTGCGTTCGCTGCCGTTCATTATTCTGTTGATCGTGATGATCCCGTTCACCGTGCTGATCACCGGCACCTCGCTGGGCGTGGCCGGTGCGATCCCGCCGTTGGTAGTCGGTGCCACACCGTTCTTCGCGCGTCTGGTGGAAACCGCGCTGCGTGAAGTCGATCGCGGCATCATCGAAGCGACCCAGTCGATGGGCGCGACCACGCGGCAGATCATCATGAACGCCCTGCTGCCGGAAGCCCGTCCGGGCATCTTCGCAGCGATTACGGTGACGGCGATTACACTGGTGTCCTACACGGCAATGGCCGGTGTGGTCGGTGCCGGTGGTCTGGGTGACCTGGCCATCCGTTTCGGTTACCAGCGTTTCCAGACTGACGTGATGATCGTCACCGTAGTGTTGCTGTTGATTCTGGTGCAGGTGTTGCAAATGGTAGGCGATCGACTGGTTGTGCATTTCTCGCGCAAATAAACTGGTCTGGTCATTAAGAGATGAGCCGGCCATTCGCTGGCAGGCGCCAGACGGGCGCCTCATAAGGAGTTAGCTGAATGAAAAAACTGATCGCTGCTTTTGCTGCCGTTGCAGCATTCTCGGCCCACGCCGAAACCCTGACCGTTGCCGCCACTCCGGTGCCGCACGCGGAAATCCTCGAGTTCGTGAAGCCGGCACTGGCCAAAGAAGGCGTGGATCTGAAGGTCAAGGTCTTCACCGACTACATTCAGCCGAACGTACAGGTCGCCGAAAAGCGTCTGGACGCCAACTTCTTCCAGCACCAGCCGTACCTCGATGAGTTCAACAAGGCCAAGGGCACCAGTCTGGTTGCCGTGACCGGTGTGCACTTGGAGCCACTGGGCGCTTACTCGAGCAAGCTCAAGGATCTGAAGGATCTGCCAAGCGGCGCCAACGTGGTGATCCCGAACGACGCCACCAACGGCGGCCGTGCGCTGTTGCTGCTGGCCAAGGCTGGCGTGATCACGCTGAAGGATCCGACCAACATCCTGTCGACCGTCAAAGACATCGCGACCAACCCGAAAGACCTGAAAATCCGTGAACTGGAAGCCGCGACCATCCCGCGCGTGCTGACCCAGGTCGATCTGGCGCTGATCAACACCAACTACGCGCTGGAAGCCAAGCTCGATCCGTCCAAGGATGCGCTGGTGATTGAAGGTAATGACTCGCCGTACGTGAACATCCTTGTGTCCCGCCCGGACAACAAGGACAGCGACGCGATGAAGAAACTCGCTGCTGCGCTGCACAGCCCGGAAGTGAAGAAATTCATTACCGAGAAGTACAAAGGCGCGGTATTACCGGCGTTCTGATTTGGGTTGCTGCAATGAAAAAGGGGACGCTATGAGCGTCCCCTTTTTTGTGTCTGGTGTTTGGCTTTGAACCTGCTGTGAAGCTTCCCCTCACCCCAGCCCTCTCCCGGAGGGAGAGGGGGCCGACCGAGGTGTCTTGCGTCATGCATCGACCTGAAAGATCCAGTCGATTATGGATTCGGCACTGCACATCGGCCTGAACGATCTTGGCGATTATGGATTCAGCACAGCGCTTACAGGTCGGCGTATTTCGTCAGCATCCCCCAATCAGTCCCCTCTCCCTCTGGGAGAGGGCTAGGGTGAGGGGCTTTTCGCTCTTCAGCTTTTATTTGCGGTTAAGCATGACCGGCAGCTGCGCAACCAGTTTGGCATTATTCAACGGCGCCCGAATAAACCCCCGCTGCGTCCCGTCCGGGCCGATCACCGCGAGATTACCGCTGTGATCCACCGTGTAATTCGGCTTACTGGTATCCGCCGGAATAAACGGAATACTCACCGCGTTCGCCACCTTCTGCAGCTCTTCAATCGAAGTCGGCGTCAGGCCAATGAACTGCGGATCAAAGTAGCCCAGATACTGCTTCAACTGCTTCGGGTTATCGCGGTTCGGGTCAACGCTGACGAGGACGATCTGCAACTTGTCCACAGCGTCTTTGGGCAATTCACTCTTGATCTGCCGCAACTGCGCCAATGTGGTCGGGCAGATGTCCGGGCAGAAGGTGTAGCCGAAGAACAGCAGGCTCCACTTACCTTTCAGCTCATTGATCGCGACCGGTTTGCCGTCCTGATCGGTCATCGTCACGTCCGGCAGGTTGCGGCTCTGCGGCAGCAGGATAATGCCGGCGTCGATCAGCGCGGTCGGGTCGCCCTGGCCCTTGCCGCTCAGCACTTTGTTGACGGTCAGGCCGAGGATCAGCGCGATCACGGCGACGAGGATGAAGACGGTTTTCTGGGTTCGAGTCATAGGTTCAACAGTAAGTAATGGTCTACGAGCAGGGCGATGAACAGCAGAAACAAGTACCAAATAGAGTACTTGAAGGTGTTGATCGCCGCGTGCGGCCGAGTGCCACGGTACAGCACCACGGCCCATTGCAGAAACCTTGCGCCCAGGGCGAGGGCGCAAATCAGGTAGAGCATGCCGCTCATGTGAATCACGTACGGCAGCAGACTCACCGCCAGCAGCGCAAACGTGTACAGCAGAATGTGCACCTTGGTGTAGTGCTCGCCGTGGGTGACCGGCAGCATCGGGATATCAGCCTTGGCGTATTCCTCTTTGCGATGAATCGCCAGCGCCCAGAAGTGCGGCGGCGTCCAGGCGAAGATGATCAGCACCAATAACAATGGTTCGGCGCTGACATGGCCGGTGGCGGCGGTCCAGCCGAGCAGCGGCGGTGCGGCGCCGGCGAGGCCACCGATGACAATGTTCTGCGGCGTCGCGCGTTTGAGGAAACCGGTGTAGATCACCGCATAACCGAGCAGCGAAGCCAGAGTCAGCCACGCCGTTAGCGGATTGGTGAAGGTCAGCAACAAGGCCTGACCGAGCAGCGCCAGCACCAGTGCAAACGTCAGTGCCGCCGCCGGCGAAACCCGGCCCTCGGCCAATGGCCGTTTGTGCGTGCGCGCCATCACCGCATCGATGCGCCGATCGACCACATGATTGACCGCCGCCGCGCCGCCGGCACACAACGCAATCCCCAGATTGCCGAACACCAGCACCGTCCACGGCACCCCGGCGCGAGTCGCGAGGAACATGCCGACCAGCGAGGTGATCAGCATCAGCACCACGACTTTCGGTTTGGTCAGTTCCAGATAATCACGCCAGATCGCCTGATGCGGACGTTCGCCAATCAGAATCGCCACGGCGTTTCTCCTTTAATAGTGATGGGCGCGGCCGCGTGTTTGCGCGGGCTCAGACGCCAGCGTGCGAGCACCGGTTGTTTGACCCGAACGAGACTGGTGCGCGCGTGGTAATTGACCAGCACCATGGTCAGCAACAGCGCCGCACCGCCAGCGTTATGCGCGACCGCCACTGGCAGCGGCAGATGGAACAACACGTTGCTGATGCCGAGGGTGATTTGTGCGGTGAGTGCGATCAGTACCAGACCGGCCAGCCGCGTCATGCCGACCACTTTCAATTGCCAGGCGAGACCGAGCAGCACCAGCGTCACCAGCAACGCGCCGATCCGGTGGGTCAGGTGAATCGCCGTGCGCGCATCGCTGTCGAGTTGTCCGCCCAAGTAATTCGGGCCGATGTGTTGAGTCAGGTGAAAACCATTGGCGAAATCCGCTGGCGGCAACCATTGCCCGTGGCAGGTCGGAAAATCGATGCACGCCACCGCCGCGTAGTTGGAGCTGACCCAGCCACCCAGCGCGATCTGGCCGATCACTAGCAACAATCCCGCCGTCGCCCAATACTGCAAACGCTTGGGCACGGACAGCGCCGGCAGCACGCCGGACAATCGCAACGTCAGCAAAAACAACAGACTCAACGTCGCAAACCCGCCGAGCAAATGCCCGGTGACCACCTGCGGCCAGAGTTTCAGCGTCACCGTCCACATGCCGAACGCCGCTTGCGCGAACACCACCGCCAGCAGAAACAGCGGCAGCTTCAACGGCTGCCCCGGATGACGCCGATTGACCCACGCGCGCCCGGCCAGAATCGAAATGAGCAGGCCAAGGGTGCCAGCGAAATAGCGGTGAATCATCTCGTTCCAGCCCTTGTGCGCCTCCACCGGCGAGTCGGGGTAATGCAGTTCGGCATGGGCCAGTTGCGCTTCGCTTTTCGGCACGCTGATAAAGCCGTAGCAGCCCGGCCAGTCCGGACAGCCGAGGCCGGCGTGGGTCAGGCGCGTATAGGCGCCGAGCAGCACCACAATCAGTGCCAGCAGGGTGGCAAACAGCGCGAGGCGAAATCCAGGTTTGGCCATGACGATGCCCTTATCCGATGTTCGACAGTTTCAGCAGGTGCCGCAGGTCGTTGAGCAGATCCTTGCCTTTCACATTCGGCTCGTAACGCAGCACGAGGTTGCCGTGCGGATCGATGATCCACAGCTGCGGCGTGGCTTTGTCGCCAGTGGTTTTGCTGAACACACCAGCGTCCAGCGGATAGCGTTGCAATTGTGGATATTCACGGGTCAGCTTGGCTTCGTAATCGGCGCTCACCGGTTGCGCCACGGCGAGGGCATGGCTGGCGCGGCCAGCCTCGCGACCGAGGCCGATCTGGATCTGCCGCGCCAGATACACCAGTTGCTGGCAATCCACCGCGCAATCCTTCGGCGCGGTGACCAGCATCTGCCAGCGTTGTTCATCGGCTTGCACGCCGAGGTCGGCGCGGGTCTGGCCGTTGCCGATCAGTTCGCCGTGATAGCTGCGACCCTCCGGCACCCAGAACTGCAATTTGTACATGCCGGTGGCGAGCAGCATCGGGCCGACCACGCCGAGCACAATCAGCAATAACTGAATGCGCCCGCGACGGCGGCTGGCGGCAGGTTTCGCCTCAGACATGCTGGGTGGATTCATGGCCGTTCCCATGGTGTTTCTCCTTTGCGTTGTGCAAGCCCAAATAGACGTAGAGGCCGAGCAGGGCGGTGGCCATGGCGAACCACTGCACGGCGTAACCGAGGTGTTTTTCCGGGCCCATGGTGACCACCGGCCAATCGGCCTCGTAGCTGGCCGGGCCGGGTTCGACGCGTAATTCGTAGGCGAAGCCGTCGCGCTCGAGGGTTTGCCACAGCTTGGTGGGCTCGACGGCAGTGATGGTTTGCGGCCAGGTGTTGCTGACCGGATCGGCGTGCAACTGGAAAGTGGCGCCGGGGGCGACGTAGACCCAGGCGTCGATATTCAGCGCATCGGCAGGTGTGGAAAATTGTGGCGGCACGCGGCGATCCGGCCACGGCAACCAGCCGCGATTGACCAGCAGCCACAAACCGCTGCGTTGGTCCTGAAACGGTTGCAGCAGCTCGACGCCGACCTTGCCGTTTCGCTGACGGTTATCCAGCAGCAAGCTGTGCGCGGCATCGAACTGGCCGTGCAGATGCACACGGCGATAGGCCGGATCGGCGCTGCTCAGTAACTCGCTGCTGGCCATCGGTTCGGCGGCGCGGCGTTCGGCGTAACTGGCGAGCAGGGCGGTTTTCTCGGCGCCACGGCTCAATTGCCAGAAACCCAACGACACCAGCAGCGGCAGCAACAAGGCAACCACCACGGTCGGAATCACGCCCGGACGAAAGCGCTTCATGGCCGCGCCACAAAGTCAGTCGTTGCGATCGCTATACTCAACTGCATCGCCTGTCCCCCGGAGTTCTTCCCATGCTCAAAACAGCGATCGTCCTGATGCTGATTGCCACGGTGATCAGCCTGTTCAGCGGCCTGTTTTTCCTGGTCAAGGACGACAGCAGCTCCAATCGTCTGGTCATCGCCTTGAGTGTTCGGGTGGCATTGGCCGCAGTCACCGTCGGCTTGATCGCCTGGGGCTTTTACAGCGGCCAACTGGTGTCCCACGTGACGTGGTAGCTACGAGCTTTTAGCCTCTAGCTGCAAGCTTGAAACTTGCGGCTTGCAGCTGTTGTTAGAGCACATAAACGAAGATAAACAGGCCGATCCACACCACGTCGACGAAGTGCCAATACCAGCTCGCCGCTTCGAAACCGAACTGGTGCTCGTTGTCGAAATGGCCCTTCATGATGCGCATCAGCATCACAAACAGAATGATCGTGCCGATGGTCACGTGGGCGCCGTGGAATCCGGTGAGCATGAAGAACGTCGCGCCATAAATGCCCGAACCGAGGGTCAGGCCCAGCTCGTGATAGGCGTGAATGTATTCCTCAGCCTGGAAACCGAGAAACGCGCAGCCCAGCAACACGGTGATCGCCAGCCAGATTTTCAGCGCGCCGCGATGGCCCTTCTTCAAGGCATGGTGGGCAATGGTGATGGTCACGCTGGAGCTGACCAGCAGGATCGTGTTGATCAGCGGCAGGCCCCACGGGCTGATGATGTCTTTCGGTGGCGGGAACAGTTTCGGATCAGGCGTGTGCAGCAGCGGCCAGGTGAACTGGAAATTCGGCCAGAGCATGTGGGCGATGCCTTTGGTACCTTCACCGCCGAGCGCCGGCCCAGAGATGTGTCGCACGTAAAACAGCGCACCGAAGAAGGCGATGAAGAACATCACCTCGGAGAAGATGAACCAACTCATGCCCCAGCGGAACGAGCGATCCAGCTGCGCGCTGTAGAGTCCCGCGCGGCTTTCCTTGATCACCGTGCCGAACCAGCCGAACAGCATGTACGCCACCAGCAGGCCGCCGATGAAAAAGATCAGCGGACCGTGGGATTCCGGGCGCGCGGCCTTCAGATCGTTGAACCAGGTGGCCAGGCCGTACACGGTGACGAGCATCCCGACCGTGGCAATGATCGGCCATTTGCTCTGGGCCGGAACGAAATAGTGCTCATGAGTTGCCATTTATTGTTCTCCTTATCGGGCACGCTCAACCGCCAGTGTTTGCAGCCACCGGCGGATGTCGGGCGGTGATATCGAACAGCGTGTAGGACAGCGTCAGGTGCTTCACATCCTTGGGCATGTCGCGGTCAACAATGAAGCGCACCGGCATCTCGATCTGCTGACCGGGCTGCAGCACCTGCTGGGTAAAACAAAAGCATTCGGTCTTGTGGAAATACGCCGCCGCGTTGCTCGGCGCGATACTCGGCACGGCTTGCGCACTCATCGGCTTGTCGGTGGGGTTGCGCGCGATGAAAATCATCTCGTTGACCGCGCCGGGGTTGGCGGTGAGTTCGTCGTGCTTGGGATAGAAATCCCATGGCATATCGGCGTTGTTGGTCGACAGAAACTGCACGCGCACCTCGCGCGAAGTGTCGACCACCTGTTCACCCTCGTACTGCCCGGCAGTCTTGCCGTTGATGCCGAAGGCCTTGCACATCACGTCGTAGATCGGCACCAGGGCAAAACCGAAGACGAACATCGCCACCACCACCCCGAGCAGGCGGGTGACGAGTTTTTTCATCGAGATCGAGTCAGCCATGATTTCATGCCTCCCCACTAAACCCTGTAGGAGTGAGCCTGCTCGCGATGGGTCCACCGCGGTGTGCCTGACACACCGCCATCGCGAGCAGGCTCACTCCTACAAAAGCCAAGCGTTTCATTTCACTTCCGGCGGTGTGGTGAAGGTGTGATACGGCGCCGGTGACGGCACGCTCCACTCCAGACCTTCCGCGCCATCCCAAGGCTTGGCCGGTGCAGGCTCGCCACCCCGAATGGTCTTGATCACGATGAACAGGAAGAAGATCTGCGTGGCACCGAACATGAACGCGCCAATCGACGAGACCATGTTGAAGTCGGCGAACTGCAGGTTGTAGTCCGGGATCCGTCGCGGCATCCCCGCCAGTCCCACGAAGTGCATCGGGAAGAAGGTCAGGTTCATGCCGACGAACGACAGCCAGAAATGCAGCTTGCCGAGGGTTTCGTCGTACATGTGCCCGGTCCATTTCGGCAACCAGTAATAGGCCGAGGCGAAGATCCCGAAGATCGCCCCCGGCACCAGCACATAGTGGAAGTGCGCGACCACAAAGTAGGTGTCCTGATACTGGAAGTCCGCCGGGGCGATGGCCAGCATCAGCCCGGAGAAACCGCCGATGGAAAACAGGATCACGAATGCCACCGCGAACAGCATCGGCGTCTCGAAGGTCATCGAGCCTTGCCACATGGTGCTGGCCCAGTTGAACACCTTCACTCCGGTCGGCACCGCGATGAGCATGGTCGCGTACATGAAGAACAGCTCGCCCACCAACGGAATGCCGACCACGAACATGTGGTGCGCCCAGACGATGAACGACAGGAACGCGATGCTCGCCGTGGCGTAGACCATCGAGGTGTAGCCGAACAGCGGTTTGCGCGCGAAGGTCGGGATGATCTGGCTGACCGCGCCGAACGCCGGCAGGATCATGATGTACACCTCAGGGTGGCCGAAGAACCAGAACACATGCTGGAACAGCACCGGGTCACCGCCACCGGCAGCGCTGAAGAAACTGGTGCCGAAGTGGATGTCCATCAGCATCATCGTCACGCACCCGGCCAATACCGGCATCACCGCGATCAGCAGGAATGCGGTGATCAGCCAGGTCCAGACGAACAGCGGCATTTTCATCAGGGTCATGCCGGGGGCGCGCAGGTTGAGAATGGTCGCGATCACGTTGATCGCGCCCATGATCGAACTGATCCCCATCAGGTGGATGGCAAAGATGAAGAAGGTCACGCTTTCCGGCGCGTAAGTGGTCGACAGTGGTGCGTAAAAGGTCCAGCCGAAGTTCGGCCCGCCACCGGGGCTGAACAGGGTCGAGACCAGCAGCAGAAACGCCGCCGGCAGCAGCCAGAAGCTGAAGTTGTTCATCCGTGGCAGGGCCATGTCTGGCGCGCCGACCATCAGCGGGATCATCCAGTTGGCGAGGCCGACGAACGCCGGCATCACCGCGCCGAAGACCATCACCAGACCGTGCATGGTGGTCATCTGGTTGAAGAAGGCCGGCTCGACGATCTGCAAACCGGGCTGGAACAGCTCGGCACGGATCACCATGGCAAACGAGCCGCCAAGCAGGAACATCAGGAACGCAAACCACAGGTACAGCGTGCCGATGTCCTTGTGGTTGGTGGTCAGTACCCAGCGCATCAGGCCTTTGGCGGGGCCGTGGGCGTGGTCGGCATGACCGTGGTCATCGATGACAGCGCTCATGGCCGGTCTCCTTTACGTGAGTGGGCGGGGCGGGCCGGGGCGTGGTGCCCCGGCCGGTTCACGAGGTACGCGATAGACCGGCTCATTTGCTTTCCGCCTGTTTCAGCTCCAGCACTTCTTTTGGCGTGACCATGTCGCCCTTGTTGTTGCCCCAGGCGTTACGTTCGTAGGTCACGACCGCTGCGATATCGACTTCCGACAGCTGTTTGCCGAACGCCGCCATGGCGGTGCCGGGTTTGCCGTGGAAGACAATGCTCAAGTGATCCTTGATCGGGCCGGTGGCAATTTTCGAGCCCTTGAGCGCCGGGAACATCGGCGGCAGGCCCTGGCCTTCGGCCTGGTGACAGGCAACGCAGGTGGTGTGATACACCTTGTCGCCGCGCTCCTTGAGTTCGTCGAGGGTCCAATCCTTGCTGGTCAGCTCTTTAAGCTGCGCGGCCTCGGCCTTGCGCTCGGCGAGCCACTTGTCGTAATCGGCCTTGTCCTTGACCTCGACCACGATCGGCATAAAGCCGTGATCCTTGCCGCACAGTTCGGCGCACTGGCCACGGTAGAGGCCGGGCTTGTCGACACGTGTCCAGGCTTCATTGACGAACCCCGGAATAGCATCGCGTTTCACCGCGAAGGCCGGCACCCACCAAGAGTGGATCACGTCGGCGGAGGTCACGAGGAAGCGCACCTTGGCCCCGGTCGGCAGCACCAATGGCTTGTCGACCTCAAGCAAGTAGTGCTCGCCCTTGGCTTCCTTGTTGTGGATCTGTTCGGCGGGGGTGGCCAGGTTGCTGAAGAACTCGACGTCCTGGCCCAGGTATTTGTAGTGCCACTTCCACTGATAACCGGTGACCTGGATATCGATGTCCGGCTCACTGGTGTCGTACATCTTGATCAGGGTGGCAGTCGCCGGTACGGCCATGGCCACCAGAATCAGCAGCGGCACGACGGTCCACATGATTTCGACGCCGGTGCTTTCGTGGAATTTTGCGGCGACCTGCCCGGTAGAACGGCGGTGCACCATCATCGACCAGAACATGGCGCCGAAGACGATGATCCCGATCACCACACAGATCCAGAAAATGGTCATGTGCAGGTCGAATACTGCGTGACTGATTTCAGTCGCTCCAGGCGCCATATTCACAGTCCAGGCGGCGTTGGCCTGGCTGAAAATCGACCACAACAGGAGGCCCATCCAGACGTGTGGATGTCGCATCATTGCGGGTTCCCCTTATCGTTCTTGTTATCCCGCCGGCTTTCGCCTGCGGCAAGGGAGCGGCTGCATCAGACTACGAACTTGAATCGCCGGGCCTTGCTGCGGGTGCAGTCGGGCGTCATCAGCTAACTCCATTCACTGGCGAGTATAGACAGCGACTGAGAATTGCAATGTGAGGACGTAAATCAACTGAAACAGCCGGGACTTGCGTTCAAGGGCACGAATGGAGAAGGATGCAGACGAGTGGTGGCAAACCGATATAACGCAGGTGCATCAAGGATGAAATAATTATGACAAATGCGTCTTAGCATTTTTCGTAAGCCAGCTAAGTTATGTCTTCCCTATTTCATTGCCTTGTTTCCTGGAGTTTTCATGAACACCGCCGCATTGCGCGAGCAGATCCAAAAAGCCCAACAACACGAAAAAGAAACCGGCCTGCTGACCCGTCAGCTGGAAAGCAAGCTGCCTCATTTACACCCGGCGATCCAATTGCCGGAAGCCGACGCCAATGGTGTGCTGACGCGTTTTGTCGCCGCCTATATCGATGAAGTGCCAGACCTGCTGGATGCAGCCAATGAAGTTGCCAGGGAAGCGGGAATCGAATCGCAGATCAAACCGGTGCTGAAAATCGCTGAGCAGTATTTCCTCCAGCCGCCAGCCATCATGGCCGGGCACGTTGGCCTGGACAGCTTGCTCGACGAAGCCTATCTGGCGCACCGTTTTGTCGAAGAGGTCAACGACCTGTACATCAAGCATTTCGGCCAGCCACTGATCCCCTTGGACATGACGGTCGCCAACTTGATTGCTCACCAATTGATCGGTGAGGAATTTGCCAACCAACTGGACGAAGCGGTGCATCACGCCATCGACGAGATGCTCAACGACGAGAGTTTTGCCCTGGAATCGGTAGAGGTCTACCGCGAAAAACTCAGCAGCCCGGACACCGGCGCCGCGTGGAAACGCTGGCCGTGCATGGGCCGCCGACTGGGTGTGGGCCTGGAGCTGGATCAGCCTGCTGCCTGAGTTCACACGATCCAATGTAGGAGTGAGCCTGCTCGCGATGGCGATAGATCAATCAACATCTCTGTTGACTGACCCACCGCCATCGCGAGCAGGCTCACTCCTACAGGGTTTATGTTCAGGCGGGAAAATTTAGCCGGCCGCACCGATACCTGTTGTTGTGCGAATCCGCCCCTCAAGCCTGCGCTTCAACCCGCGCGACTCAATCAACAGCTTCGAGCCCTTCGCCGCATTCGCCCGGCCCCACTCTTCCAGCAACTCCAGACACGAATGGTCGATGTAGCTCAGGTTATTGAGCGGCACATGCACCGTCGTCCCCTGCGGAATACTGCCCAGCACTTGCGTCAGCGCCGGCACCTTGAGAAATGTCGCCGCGCCGACCAGACGCAACTCCATCTCACCGTCCTGCGGCAGATCGATCAGGCTGATCTTCAACCGCGAAGCCTTGAACGCCAGTTTCAACATCGTCAGACCGAAACCGATCAACACGCCCGTCAGCAGGTCGGTGAAGATGATCGCCAGCGCCGTCGCGGCATAGGTGAACATCGGCATGCGCCCATAACGTCCCAGGCCTCGAAACGCTTTGAGATCGACCAGTTTGAACCCGGTGTAAACCAGCACACCGGCCAGACTCGCCACCGGAATGCTTTGCAGCACACTCGACAGCAGCAACACGAACGCCAGCAGCCACAGGCCATGGAAGATCGTCGAATAACGCGTGGTCGCGCCGGCCTGGACGTTGGCCGAACTGCGCACGATCACCCCGGTCATCGGCAGCGCGCCGAGCAGACCGCAGAGCATGTTGCCGACACCTTGCGCCGACAGTTCGCGGTCGAAATCCGAACGCACGCCGCTGTGCATGCGATCCACCGCTGCGGCAGACAACAACGTTTCCGCGCTGGCGATAAACGCCACCGCAAACGCAGCAATCAGCAGAGTCGGATCGGCAAGGCTAAGCAGGTCCGCAGGTTTCAGCCAATCGATGGCCTCCGCCAGATTCGCCGGTACTTCAACGCGTTTCACCTGCAACGCCAGCAGCAGACTTGCCCCGGTCGCGAGACCGACACCGAGCAATGCGCCCGGAACGAAGCGCAACGAATGCGGGCGAAATTTCTCCCAGAGCCACATCACTGCAATCGTCGACAGCCCGAGCAACCCGGCCTGCCAGCCGAACGACGGCAAGGCCTGCGCCACCGCCGCCGGGAACGCCGTAAGGTTATCCAGGCCAGAAGGCTTCGGTGACGCATCGAGCATCACATGCACCTGCGACAGCACAATCAACACGCCAATCCCCGCCAGCATGCCGTAGACCACCGCTGGCGCCGTGACCCGAAACCAGCAACCGAGCTTCAAGCGCCCGGCGACCAGTTGCAGGAAACCGGCGAGCAGCAGAATCGGCCCGAGCATCTCGATGCCGTGCTGGCGCACCAGTTCAAAGACCAACACCGCCAGACCCGCCGCCGGCCCGCTGACCTGCAACGGCGAACCCGCCAGCCAACCGACCACCAGACCGCCGATGATCCCGGTGATCAAACCCTTGGCCGGTGGCAACCCTGACGCAATCGCGATACCCATGCACAGCGGCAACGCGACCAGAAACACAACCACTGAAGCGAGCAACTCCCGTGGCAACACCGCTTTCAATTGAGCCGCACGCATGGCGATTCTCCCGAAGTTTTCTTCAGGCATGGCTTCGCCGAACCGCTGAAACAGCGGCCGGCGTCAAACCACACAGATGTTTAGGAAGATTTAGAAGCGCGCTTTGGGCGTCGCCACCGGAATCGGATGGCTACCGTCGAGCGGCAGGAAACGGCCCTGATCCGCGTCGTAAGCTTTGATTTCGCTGGTTTCGATGTCGTAGACCCAGCCATGGATGAACAAATGACCGTTCGCCATGCGCGAGGCTACCGAAGGATGGGTACGCAAGTGCTGCAATTGGGCGATGACGTTTTCCTCGGTGAGGATCGGCATGCTTTCTTTTTCGTCGGCGCAGTTACAGTTTTCATGCACCATGGTTTTCGCGACTTCAGCGTGGCGCAGCCAGGCTTTGACCGTCGGCATTTTTTCCAGGCTGTCCGGATTGAGCACTGCACGCATGGCGCCGCAATCGGAGTGGCCGCAGATAATGATGTGCTGCACGCCGAGCGCCAGTACCGCGTATTCGATCGCGGTGGAAACGCCGCCGTTCATCTGCCCGTAAGGCGGCACGACGTTGCCGACGTTACGGGTCACGAACAGATCGCCGGGTGAGCTGTGGGTAATCAGCTCGGGGACGATGCGCGAGTCGGCGCAGGTGATGAACATCGCCTTGGGCGCCTGGGCCGTGGCGAGTTTCTTGAAGAGTTCTTCCTGCTGTGGGAAGACCTCATGATGAAAATGCAAAAAGCCGTCTACGATCTGGCGCAGCGCTGCATCGGCGGATTCCGCTTCAGGGGTTTGCGCCGACGCAGCCAACGGCTGTTTATCCTTGTCACTCATGATTCATCCTCTTTGGCGGATTAGGGGAGTCATTCCCATGTATTCCGGTATGAAGCCAGTGGCTGTTTAAAACATCCGGGTCATCCCGACCCGTCAGTCACTCGATGAACAAGGTAGCCGCCGAAACTTAACTCAAACTGAATCAGACGCTCTAGAACGTGTGTTCCAGGTCACAAAAAACGTGACTGGGTGTTTTCCGCGGAAGGATTCCAACCCCTCAACCATAGGCCAATTGTCGCTAAATCAAAGACATCTGGCGACCCGGCGGACAGAAGGCGGATCAACAATCCCTGCGTGCGCGTGCGTATGCCCGTTCCGTCCGGTGCAGGTATGGTCCGATCTGTTCAAGAGGTCAGGCAACAAGACTCCTTGCGATACATATTTTACGAAACAGATGTCCGATGGTTTTTTAGCAATCGGCTCGTAATATGAGGGCTGCCATGATGGCAAATCAGATAAAAATGGAGTTTTAAATGACAAGTATTGCGCGTGGAAAAAGTATTCGAGGCATCTTCCTCGATCGCACAGTGATTGAGGGTTTACACGCTAACGGTTCAAGATCTGACATTTTGATTACGATGCAATTGGCGACCAAACAAGAGCATCGCGACCCGCTCACTAATGAAGTGACGGAGACGCTGGTAGATTCCAGGATAGTAGGGGCCATCTCGCGCAATCGCGGTAGAACGTTTAACGTTGCACCTGTCGCAAGCGACATCGACGGCGACGGCGATATTGATTCTCAAGACACAGCGAAACTGGCAGCCCTGGCCAAGGCGTATAACAGTATTATCAAGCCCTGAGTCAGCGCCGAGGTCAGCGTGAACTTTCATGTTGGCCTCGGCTTTGAAGTTTCATTCCTTCCTTTCGATTGGTGCGTTGACTCAGCGCTTAGCCAGTTGCTCTTAGATCAATGCCATCTGGCGACCCGGCGGACAGAAGGCCGTGCAATCGAGGTTGTAGCCTTCGCGATGATTCATGCCAAGACGCTTTATGGCTTTGGCAAATCGCTGCGCGAGCAGGTCGGAGAATACCCCTTCACCACGCATCCGCGCACCGAAACGGCTGTCGTAGAGCTCGCCGCCACGGCTCTGGCGGATCAGGCTCAGCACATGCGCGGCACGTTGCGGATAGTGCGCTGCCAGCCATTCTTCAAACAGTGGCGCCACTTCCAGCGGCAGACGCAACATCATGTAGGCAGCGCTTTGCGCACCGGCGGCGTGGGCTTCGGTGAGCAGGTTTTCGATTTCGCTGTCGTTGATCATCGGGATCATCGGCGAACACAGCACGCCCACCGGAATGCCGGCCTCGCGCATCACCCGAATGGCTCGCAACCGCGCTTTGGGCGCGGCGGCACGCGGTTCCAGGATGCGTTTGAGCTCGTCATCCAGCGTGGTCAGGCTGATCATCACGGCTACCAGCCGTTGCTCTGCCAACCGAGTGAGCAGGTCGAGGTCGCGCAGGATCAGCGAACCCTTGGTGACGATGGTCACGGGATGTCGATAACGCAGCAGCACTTCGAGGGTCTGGCGGGTGATTTTGTGTTCGCGCTCGATCGGCTGATATGGATCGGTGTTGGAACCCAGATTGATCGGCGCGCATTGATAGCCTTTTTTCCCGAGCTGTTCTTCCAGCACTTGGGCGGCGTTGGTCTTGGCGATCAGTTTCGTTTCGAAATCCAGCCCCGGTGACATGTCCCAATAGGCGTGGCTGGGCCGCGCATAACAATAGATGCAGCCGTGTTCGCAGCCTCGATAGGGGTTGATCGAACGGTCGAAAGGCAGATCCGGTGAAGTGTTGCGGGTAATGATGGTTTTGGCGGTTTCGATCATCACTTCAGTACCTTGCGTCAGCGGCACTTCCTGAAACCAGCCGTCATCCTCGGCTACCGAACGGTTCGGTGCGAAGCGGTTGTGCGGGTTGGTCGCGGTGCCGCGACCGCGAGGTGGCAATGGAGTAGACATGAAAACGCCCCGATACTGTATATGCACACAGTATCGGGGCGTTGCGCGTCTGGCTAGTGCCGTCGGGCGACTGGTCAGTTGTGTTGCGTCACCTGACCGAGGTCATCGCTGGAGGTGTGTTTCATATCTTCCTTGCGCAGTTCGGCGACATCGGCGGTACTCACTGGCGTGCCTTTGTTGCCCCAACTGCCGCGGATGAAACTCACCACATCCGCCACTTCCTGATCCGACAGGCGCCAGGCGAAACCCGGCATGGTGAAGGTCGAAGGCGCAGTGTGCGTCGCTGGCAGCGTACCGCCCTTGAGCACGATATGGATCAGCGAAGTCGGATCGTCCGATTGCAGCACCGGATTGCCCGCCAGCGCCGGGAACACGCGGGTGTAGCCGTGGCCGTCGGTGCGATGGCACGCCGCGCAGTTGTCGATGTACACGGCCGCTCCGCGCTGGCTGTCGTCACCATTCCACAGGGCTTTGGCGGCTTTCTCATCGTACTGATGCGGTTGATCGTTCGGATCAGTGGCCGGCAGCGATTTGAGGTAGCGGGCAATCGCTGTCAGGTCGGCATCGGTCATGTATTGCATGCTGTGGGTGACCACATCGCTCATCCCGCCGAACACCGCGCTGCGGTCGCTGCGCCCGGTCTTGAGGAATTGCACCAGTTGCTCCTCGCTCCAACTGCCGAGGCCATCCTTGTGATCGCCGCGCAGGCTTTTGGCGATCCAGCCTTCCAACGGCGCGCTGCCTGCGAGAAAGTTACTGCCATCGGCCGCGCTCAAGGATTTTTCCTGCATGGTCAGCGCGCGCGGTGTGTGACAGGCACCGCAATGGCCCAGGCCTTCGACCAGATAGGCGCCACGGTTGATGACGGCGTCGTCACCGGTCGCCTTGTAGTCCTCGACCTTCGGCGCAAACATCCAGCGCCAGCCCATCAGCGGCCAGCGCATGCTCAACGGCCACGGGATGTCGCTGGCCTTGTTCTCCTGCGCGACCGGTGCGACGCCGTGCATGAAGTACGCGTACAGCGCTTGCATGTCGGTTTCGCTGACACGGGCATAGGACGGATACGGCATCGCCGGGTACAAGGTACTACCGTTTTTGGCGACGCCATGGCGCACGGCCTGATCGAAGTCTTCGAAGCTGTATTCACCGACGCCGGTTTTATCCGGGGTGATGTTGGTCGAGTAGATCGTGCCGATCGGCGTTTCCATCGGCAGACCACCGGCGAACGGTTTGCCGTTCTTGGCGGTGTGGCACGCCACGCAGTCACCGGCGCGGGCAAGGTATTCGCCTTGTTTGATCAAAGCTTGATCAACGTCGGCCGCATGGATCGAGGCACTGCCGAGCAGCGCCAAAGTCGCGATAACGAGATTTTTCATGGTCGTCGCTCCTTAAGCCTGAACCAGCGGGCCGGGGTTTTTCAGGTACTGCTCGCGGATCGCCTTCGCCGACCAATAGGTCAGTGCGGCAACCAGTCCGGTCGGGTTGTAGCCAAGACCCTGCGGGAACGCCGAGGCGCCCGGAACGAAGACGTTGTGCACGTCCCAACTCTGCAGGTAGCGGTTCAGCGCACTCTTCTTCGGATCGGTGCCCATGATCGCGCCACCGTTAAGGTGGGTGGTCTGGTAAGACGCGGTGTTGAAGTGGTCACCGACTTTCTTGCCGATCACCGCAATCGCTTTCGGCCCCATCGCTTCAGCGACCTTGCCCATTTTCTCGACCATGAAGCGGTTCATCTTGATGTCGTTTTCCTGCCAGTCGAAGGTCATCCGCAGCAGTGGCAAGCCGTAGGCATCGCGGTACACCGGATCGAGATCGAGGTAGTTGCCCCGGTAGGACTGATGCGCGCCGTGGGCGTCCATCGACACCTGATGGGTGTAGTAATCGGCGGTCGCGCGTTTCCAGTCACGGCCCCAGGCCGGCGTGCCCGGCGGGTTCGAGGTGCCGGCAATCGGCCGGCTGCCGGCCTGGTTGACCCACATCGGCGAGCCGCCGACGAAGCCGTGCGGGCCGTGGTCGAAATTGTCGGCGTTGAAATCGTCCAGCGCCACGCCGTTACCGCCGGCGCCGATGAAGTTGTTGGTGTGGGTGTCCTTGTCGAAGAACGCCTTGATGGTCGCCATGTTCTGGTAGGCAAAGTTACGCCCGACCACGCCTTCGCCGCTGATCGGGTCGTATGGCTTGCCGATGCCGGACAGCAGCATCAGACGCACGTTGTGCAACTGGAAGGCGCCGAGGATCACCAGATCCGCCGGTTGCTCGATCTCGCGACCCTGGCCGTCGATGTAGGTCACGCCGGTGGCTTTGGATTTCGTGCTGTCGAGGTTGACGCGCAGTACGTGCGAGTTAGGCCGCAGCTCGAAATTCGGCAGCGGTTTGAGCGCCGGCAGAATGTTCACGTTCGGCGAAGCCTTGGAGTACATGTAGCAAACATAACCGCTGCAGAAACCGCAGAAGTTGCACGGACCCATTTGCGCGCCGTAGGGATTGGTGTACGGCCCTGAAGTATTCGCGGATGGCAGGTTGTAGGGTTTGTAACCGACTTCTGTCGCCGCTTTGCCGAACAGCTGTGCGGACACCGTGTTCTTCTGCGCCTCCAGCGGGAACGGGTTGGAGCGGTCCGGCGCGTATGGGTTGCCACCCTTGCCTTGGCCGACCAGTTGGCCCTTCACCGTCCAGGCCTGGCCCGAGGTGCCGAAGACTTTTTCGGCGAAATCGAAGAACGGCTCCAGTTCTTCATAGCTGACGCCGAAGTCCTGGATGGTCATGTCCTTGGGGATAAAGCTTTTGCCGTAGCGCTCTTCGTAGTGGCTGCGCATGCGCAACTCGATCGGATCGACCCGGAAGTGCACACCCGACCAGTGCAGGCCGGCACCGCCGACGCCATTGCCCGGCAGGAACGCGCCCAACTGGCGGTTCGGCAGGGCGATGTCGTTGACGCTGTGACGTATGGTGACGGTCTCTTTGGAGATGTCCTGAAAGAGTTTTTTGCGCACGCTGTAGGTGAGTTCGTCGATCACCTGCGGATAGTTGCCGTCGGGGTAGGTGTCCTGCATCGGCCCGCGCTCCAGCGCCAGCACGTTGAGACCCGCTTCGGTCAATTCCTTGGCCATGATCGCGCCGGTCCAGCCAAAACCGACGATGACTGCGTCAACCTTCTTCATTACCGTTGCCATGCTTACGCCCTCTCGCCGCGAATCGAAACTGCCGGGAAGGGGTATTGCTCGTTACGTTCCACCCAATCCATGAAATCGGCGCGGGCGCCGGGGAAGCCGATCATGGTCCAGCCGACCATGCCTTTGTTGCCGCCGTGGATCGGGTCGCAGAAGAACCCTTCCTTGGTGTTTTGCAGCAGCAGATTGAAGAAAATCTTTGCCGGAACCGCGTCGAATTGCGGCTTGCCTGCTTCAAGTTGCTTGAGCAAATCGTCTCGGGTAGCGCTGTCTTGCTCAGCAAATACTTTACCGTTGAGGGATTTTGCCCACTGATCCGTGGCGGCGATGCCGAGGCGATAGATCTCTTTGGGTACCAGTTTGCTCTGCCAGCCCATCTCGGGAGCGGCGTCAGTATTGAACGGGCCCTGCATGTACCAAAGGGCACCGGCGGCGTACGGCGTGTTCATCTGGCGGTCGATGTATTCCGGTACACCGGCTTCGAGCGCACCCGGGCCTTGGGCATCGTTGGGGATCAACTGCGCGACGGCGGCATTGATGAACGCCCATTCCTCAGCGGTGAAATAGCTCGGTTGGTAAGCGCTGGCATCAGTGCGCACCGATTGCGGCGCGGGCGCAGCAGGTGCGGTTTCAGGTGCCGCTTGCAGGACGCTGCTGCCCAGACCGGTACCGGCCAAAGTGACCACCGGAATCAGGGTCAGGGATTTGCGCAAAAACTCACGCCGCGGGTTGTCTCGATCTTCATCAGACATGGGGTGCACCTCATCAGGCATTAGGAGACAGCCGCTTCTGCGAGCGGCTTGAGGAATTTTCGTCGAGACGGATCCGGTCTGACCCGGAGAAAGGGGACGCGTCTGCAACATGATGTGACAAATGGTAGCAGGCTAAGCTTCCGGATAAACCGATTCAGCGGAAAAAACACCGGTTTTCTTTACGGCAGTGCTGGAAAGCGTGCGGATTCACGTTTCTTTGACAGGCGCCTCACAGGGCTTTGACCGCCCGACGCCGAAGCTGTGTTTCTCCTCATCATGAATCCCGACACGGTCACCCCAGCATGTCCCGAGTGCGTTTTTTCCCGGCTTTGTGTTTATCGTTTTTAGCGCTGTTGCCCTCGATAGCAGTCCAGGCGCAGACGGCATCGACGGTTCGCCCGACTGAGTGGGCGCAACCGGTCGAAGTGCAATACAACCTGTTCCAGATGTCGCCGACGCTCTATCGCAGCGCATTGCCGGATGACGGCGCGATGCCGTTGCTGAAAAATCTCAAGGTCGCCACGGTGATCAACTTTCTACCGGAAGCAGACAGCAACTGGTTGTCCGACTCCGGCATCAATCAAGTGCAGTTGCCCTATCGCACCAGTCACGTTGACGACGCCGATGTACTCAAGACCCTGCGTGCGATTCAGACTGCAGAGGCCAGCGGCCCGGTGCTGATGCATTGCAAGCACGGTTCTGACCGCACCGGGTTGATGGCGGCGATGTATCGCGTTGTGGTGCAGGGCTGGAGCAAAGAAGACGCCTTGAGCGAGATGACCCAGGGCGGCTTTGGTGAAAGCGGGCATTTTCGCGAGAGCGTGCGCTACATGATGCAGGCCGATGTCGACAAGCTGCGCACCGCGCTGGCTAATGGCGATTGCAGCACCAGCGCGTTCGCGACCTGCTCGATGAAGAGCTGGTTTCAGACGGTCAATCTGAAGTAACCGCAGGTGTCGCCGCTGCAAACAGTTGTGCATTGACCGGCTCGCCAAGAAACGCATGTGCCGAGTTCAGCAATGAGCGGGAATCGCCGGGCGAGAAGAACGCCTCGCGAAAATCCCGTCCCGTCTGGGGGGCGAACAGGCCTTCGCGTTGAAACCGTTTGAACACTTCGCTAGCCAGTACGCCTGACCATTTGTAGGCATAGACTGATGCCTCATAGCCGGTCGCCAGGTAGTCAAATCCATAGGCGAAGCGGTAATAGCCCGACATTTGCAGGTGCGGGTTCTCGCGTTGCACGTCCTCGAATATTTGCTCGATGCTGCGACCATCGCCATGGCTGCGATGTAACTGCAGATCAAATGATGCTGACATCAACAGCATGGCAGTTGTCCGGCTGGTGTGAGCACCAATGGCCGTCAGGGCTGTGTTGACTCGCGCCAACGTCAACCGCTCGCCGCTCTGATAATGAGCTCCCAGCCACACCAGAAACTCGGGTGACAGGCACCAGTGTTCGAACAGCTGCCCGGCGAACTCGGCCGTATCGCGGCCCAACTGGGATATCCCCGACAGGTTGCGATGGGGCGAGCGCGTCAGAACATGTTGCAAGCAGTGGCCGAACTCGTGGAACAGCACCCGCAGATTTTCGTGGGAGAGCAGGCAAGGATGCTCGTCTGTGGCGGCGGGAAAGTTGCTGTAAAGGCGGGCAATCGGCAGTGATGGGCGTCCTTCGGCATTGACCCGGCGGATGCGCAAGGCGCTGGTGAACGCGTAATCGGCAGCATCGTCGCGGTGATAAGGGTCGATGTAGATATGCCCGATCACTTGCCCGTGTTCGCGCACCTCCAATAGCCGAATGCTTTCATGCCAGTGCTCGGCAGACGTCTGTTCGATGATATCGACACCGAACATCCGCTCGCTGAACTGACAGAGCCGGCGCAACGTACCCTCGAGCGGAAAATACTGACGCAGGCCCTTGAGTGCACCGTTCAATTGTTGGAGGCGTAACTGCTCGGCGAGAAAGTCTTCATCCCATGGCTGTACTGGCGCAATCCCCTGTGTCAGCGCGAATGCGTTCAGAGCCTGGGCGTCGCGCAGCAAGGCTGGCGTGTTCAACGCGGCTTGCTGGCGGACAAAGGTGCCGACTTGCTCAGGCGAGGTGGCCATGCGGTTTTCAAGGCGAAACTGGACGAAATTCTCGTACCCCAGCAATCTGGCTTTCTCGTGACGCAAGGCGACCAGCAACGTCAGCACCGGATCATTGTCGGCTTTGTCCGGCTGCCGGCCGCGATCGGATGCCCGGGTGAACCACGCAGTGAAATACTCTTCCCGCAGTGCCCTGTTTTGCCCATGAGTCATGATCTGCCGATAAGTGTTCTGATCCAGCGTGAGTCGCCAGCCGTCGTGTCCTGCCTCTTTGGCATTGAGCGCCAGGCGCGCCTTCACCGCAGCAGACAAACCGTCGAGCTGCGTGACGTCGTCGATGCGTTTGTGCCATGCGGCGCTGGCCTGCTCCAGATTGCTCAGGAACAGTTGTTCCAGACGCCGGATATCGCGGTTCAGGCGGGCAAGTTTTTGCTGTTGCGCAGTTGGCAGCTCAATCCCGGACAAGCGGAACTTGCGCAGAATCTTCGCCAGCGAGGCTTGGCGCTGACCATCGAAACTTGCTGCGATCGAGCTGTTGGCTAGCCGTTGGTAAGTACGATACAACGCCAGATTGGCGGCCTTTTCGGCCCTGTATCGGTCCGCGGTGAGGCTGCACAAGGCGCTTTCCCTGAGCCAATCGACGTCGTCGACTTTGACCGTCGAGAGTATCTCGATGATGCCCATGGCTTCATCCAGACGAGCATCGGCCTCATCGACGGCCACCACCAGATCGTCCCAGCCCGGATGCTCGGTCTGGCTGGCGATTACTTGGGCAATGATCCGGCGGTTATCGGCAACGATCACGTTGATTGCCGGCCCCAGATGCTCGGCGCGTATCGCCGACCACGGTGGCAGGGTCCAGTGTTGTAACAGCGGATTGGTGTCAGGCATGGCGTCTTCCTTGAGGCGTGGCTGAAAGTGCCAGCCTAGGGAGAAAACGCAGGGGAAGGGCGGTACATAGTTACCACCCTCCACCAGCAAGTGGTGGAAGGTGGCAGTGGCTCAGTGTTGCTCGTCAGGCTTTTTTTTCAATTTCGGATTGGGGAAGAACTGCACCGCCTGGACGGTCTTGTCCGCCGTCGGCTTGAGCGCGCTGGTGTTGACTCGCGTGCCCAACTCCTTGGGAACCGACAGGCCTTGTTCGTTCAGCGTATCCGAATAACCGCAGGCCACACATTCACGGTGCGGCACGCTGTCCTCGTTCCACATCATCAACTTGTCCGGCTCGCTGCATGCCGGGCACACAGCCCCGGCGATAAAGCGTTTCTTGGTAATCACAGGCCCCTCACTCATGCTGCCGCGTCCTCACTCAGGCCGCTGTGGCGCAACAGTGCGTCAATCGATGGCTCACGGCCACGGAAGTCGACGAACAGCACCATCGGCGCCTGCGAACCGCCGCGCGCCAGAATCGCTTCGCGGAAGGCACGACCGGTTTCAGCGTTGAGCACGCCGTCTTCTTCGAACTTCGAGAAGGCATCGGCCGACAGCACTTCTGCCCACTTGTAGCTGTAGTAACCCGCCGCATAACCGCCGGCGAAGATGTGCGCGAAGCTGTTGGGGAAGCGGTTGTAGGCCGGTGGACGCATCACCGACACCTCGTCACGCACGCCCTCGAGCACTTGCAGCGGACTGCGGCCGTCACCGTGGGTGGCGTGCAGTTCGAAGTCGAACAGCGAGAACTCGAGCTGACGGACCATCATCAGGCCGGACTGGAAATTCTTCGCCGCGAGCATTTTTTCCAGCAGGTCCTGCGGCAGCGGCTCGCCGCTTTCGTAGTGACCGGAAATCAGCGCGAGACCTTCCGGCTCCCAGCACCAGTTTTCCATGAACTGGCTCGGCAGCTCGACTGCGTCCCACGCCACGCCGTTGATCCCGGAAACACCAGCGTGATCCACGCGAGTCAGCAGGTGATGCAGGCCATGGCCGAATTCGTGGAACAGCGTGGTCACTTCATCGTGGGTCAGCAGCGCAGGCTTGCCGCTGTCGGCCGGGGTGAAGTTGCACACCAGATTGGCCACCGGGCTTTGCAGCACGCCGTCGACGGTACGACGACGGTCGCGCGCGCCGTCCATCCACGCACCGCCTCGCTTGTTGGCGCGGGCATAGAGGTCGAAGAAGAAGCGGCCGACGTGCTGACCGTTTTCCTTGATTTCGAACAGGCGCACGTCCGGGTGCCAGGTGTCGAAGCCTTTCTGCTCGGCGATTTCGATGCCGTACAGGCGCTGCACGATGGCGAACAGACCGCCCAGCACTTTGTCGATCGGGAAGTAGGCGCGCAGGGTTTCCTGGGCGACGCTGTAGCGTTGTTCACGCAGCTTTTCGCCGTAGAAACCACTGTCCCAGCTTTGCAGATCGGCGCAGCCCTGTTCGGCGGCGTAGGCGCGCAACTGTTGCAGATCCTGCGCGGCGAACGGTTTGCTGCGCTTGGCCAGATCGCGCAGGAAGCTCAGTACCTGATCGCTGGACTCGGCCATTTTCGTGGCCAGGCTCAGTTCGGAGAAGCTGGCAAAACCCAGCAACTTGGCCAGTTCCTGGCGCAGGTCGAGGATCTCCTCCATCACCGGGCCGTTGTCGTTCTGACCGGCGTTCGGGCCTTGATCCGAAGCGCGGGTGCAGTAGGCGGCGTAGACTTCTTCACGCAGCGCACGATCTTGCGCGTAGGTCATCACCGCGTAGTAACTAGGGAATTCCAGGGTGATCAGCCAGCCGTCGAGGCCTTTGGCCTGTGCGGCGGCAGCCATTTGCGCCTTGGCCGAATCGGTCAGGCCGGCGAGGGCGGCCTCTTCGGTGACATGCTTGGTCCACGCCTGAGTGGCGTCGAGCAGTTGATTGGAAAAGCGGCTGCCCAGCTCGGACAGTTTGCTTTGCACTTCGGCGTAGCGCTTCTGTTCGGCTTCCGGCAGGTCGATACCCGACAGACGGAAGTCACGCAGGGCGTGTTCCAGAATAGTCTTTTGCGCCACGTCGAAAGTGGCGGCTTCCGGGCTGTTGGCCAGCGCTTCATAAGCCTGGAACAGTTCGCGGTTCTGGCCCATCTCGGTGGAGTAGGCGCTCAGGGCTGGCAGGCACGACTCGTAGGCTTCACGCAGCTCGGCACTGTTGCACACGGCGTTGAGGTGGCTGACCGGGCTCCAGGCAGCGCCGAGGCGATCGTTAAGTTCGTCCATCGCCAGAACCAGGCCGGCCCAGGTCGGGTTCTGGCCTTGGCTCTTGAGGATGTCGGCGATGGCGGCGCGGTTGTCGGCCAGGATCGTTTCGATGGCGGGCAAGACGTGTTCGGCACGGATCGTGGAGAACGGTGGCAGGTCGTAGGACTGCAGCAGAGGGTTGTTCACGCTCACGGTTGGCACCTTGGCTGGGGAAACATTGCCCCATCTTAATTACAATCGGCATTCACCGCAGCTATCGGCGACAGAGAGAGAAATTATCGTGTCCGTTCGCAAGTACCAGAATCACACCCCTAGCCTGAGCAAAGGCGCGTTTGTCGACGCCTCGGCGGTGGTAATCGGCGACGTCGAAATCGGTGAAGACAGCTCCGTCTGGCCGCTGACCGTGATCCGTGGCGACATGCACCGCATCCGCATCGGTGCGCGCACTAGCGTCCAGGACGGCTGCGTATTGCACATCACCCACGCCGGCCCGTTCAACCCGGACGGCTTCCCGCTGCTGATCGGCGACGACGTGACCATCGCCCACAAAGTCATGCTGCATGGTTGCACCGTCGGTAGCCGCGTATTGATCGGCATGGGCAGCATCGTCATGGACGGCGCAGTGGTTGAAGACGACGTGATCATCGGCGCCGGCAGCCTGGTGCCGCCGGGCAAGCGTCTGCAAAGTGGCTTCCTTTATGTGGGTAGCCCGGTGAAACAGGTGCGTGCGTTGAGCGACAAGGAAAGAGCTTTCTTCACTTACAGCGCCGCCAACTACGTGAAGCTCAAGGATCTGCACTTGGCCGAAGGCTACGACACACTCTGAATCGTATTTGCGACTGCCCAGGAATTCTCATGCATTACCAAACCATACTGTTCGACCTTGATGGCACCCTGACCGACCCGCGTGAGGGCATCACCCGTTCCATCCAGTTCGCCCTCGCCAAGCTCGGTATCGATGAGCCTGATCTGACCAAACTCGAGCACTTCATCGGCCCGCCGTTGTTGCAGGCATTTATGCAGTTCTATGAGTTTGACGAGGCCAAGGCGTGGCAGGCGGTGAATTTCTATCGTGAGCGCTTCAAGGTCACTGGTCTGTATGAGAACCGCGTGTTTGATGGTGTCACGCCTTTACTGGAAACCCTCAGCGGGCAGGGGCGGCAGCTGTATATCGCCACTTCGAAGCCGTGGGAATTTGCCCGCGAGATTGCCCGGCACTTCGACTTCGCCCGGCACTTCAAGGTGATTTACGGCAGCGAGCTGGATGGCACGCGAACCAACAAGGTTGAGCTGATTGCGCACTTGATGGCTGAAGAACGGCTGGACCCGGCGAATACGCTGATGATCGGCGATCGTAAGCATGACCTGATCGGTGCGCGCAGTAATGGGCTGGATGCGGCGGCGGTCGGTTATGGCTTTGGCAGTTTTGAAGAGTTGAGCGCCGAGGCACCGGCTTATCACTTTGAAACGCTGGACGAGTTGCATCAGGCCTTTTTGCAGCGCTGATTAGATTGCAATCGCGAGCAGGCTCACTCCTACATTTGGAACGCATTCCCCTGTAGGAGTGAGCCTGCTCGCGATGACTTACTCCCAATCAACTCAACCGTTTGGATCTGCCAACATTTTCAAAGCCGCCTTACGCTCAGCCCCCGGCAACCGACCCAACCGCTCCACCTCCGCATAAAACCTCAGCCAATCCCCCCCAACCTGCCTGAACAACGCCGCAAACGCCGGCACCCACTGGTCATACAGCCCAAACGGCAATAACCGCGCATTGTTCAACGGCGCATTCACCCAAGCGTCATAACGCTTGTCCCCGGCCCACTGACTGTCCCTCATCAGCCGATAATCGCGGCGAAACTGCTCGAACTCGGCCGCTTTGCGTTCGCGCATCTGATCGATTGGCAACGGCTGCGCATACAGTTTCTCCAAGCGTGAACGCACACCCAGCACCAACTCGATAAACTGATCCCGCTGCTGCAACCGCGATTCGGTATCCGCCGGCAACCCGCGAAACGCCCGCCACTGCCGCGTGCCTTCCTGTTCGACGAACGTGGCGAAGGACTCGTTGAACTCGGTGTCGTCCTTCACATAGAAGCGCTGATGCGCCAGTTCATGAAAGATCAGCGTGGCCAGGCGCTCATCGCCCCAGCCCATCATCGAGTTAAGGATCGGATCGTTGAACCAGCCCAGCGTCGAGTAAGCCTCAACGCCGCCGATCGACACGTCCATGCCTTGCAAGCGCTGAATCGCCGCTTCACCGCGCGCAGCGCTCTGGCTGTAGTAACCGCGATAGGCCACGCAACCGGCAATCGGGAAGCAATGGTTCTGTGGCGTCAGGGAAAACTCCTGAGTGGCGAACACATTCCACACCACATACGGTCGATGGATGTCGGCGTACAGGCGATAGCTTTGGTTATCCGGCAAGTGCAGATGCTCGCTGGCAAAGGCGCGGGCCTTCTGCGATTGAGCCAAGTGCGCGCGCAGTGTCGCGTCGCGGTTCGGGTCGTTGATCACCTTTTCCACAGGCTCGCGCGCCTGCAGCAATTGCAACTGACCGCTGGCCAACTGAGCGTAATAGCTGACGCTGGCGCAACCGTTGAGCAACAAAAACAACACACCCGGAAACAAAACCCGAAAAACGCGATCAAGTAACCCAAGGCTTGGAAACGGCCTGATCAAAATAAGAAATCCCCCGGAGAGTCTGCTCGCAAGACTATCCCGCCTTAAGGAGCACTGCTATGCGCATGTTGATGCTGTCAGGAAGCCTGCTGACGCTGGCCGGTTGTGCCGGATTCGGAATGCCCGACCCTGATCCCTCGCAAGCCTGGATCGACCTTGATGCCCGGCAACAGGACACGGCGCTGCAAGCGCTGCAGGTTGATACTCAGGCGACCGCCGACAAACGCTATTTTGAAGTACAGCCCGGCAGCCATGAATTGAAAGTGCGTTATCAATTTCCGGTGGAGGCGACCAATATCGGTCCCGACGCTGAGCCGCTGTGGCGCGATTGCCAGTTGAGTGTGAAATTCAAGGATTTCAATGCCGGTCAGCGATACCAGTTACAGGCCGGCAGTATCGGCTTTCGACCATGGGCCAAGCTTTATGACGAGCAGCGCAAAGTGGTAGGTCAGGGCACACCGGCAGGCTGTCAGCGCACCTGATCGGCGCTATGCTGAGTATTCGGATCCGTGGATATTGATCATGCGCCAGTTGCTGTTGTTGCTCGTTGCCAGTTTTGTGGCTGGTTGTCAGACACCGTTGCCCCCGGTCGATCCGCAGATGGCCTGGGTCGATTTTTCGACGCCGACACCCGGCGGTAAAGTGCTGATGGCCGAGCGTCTCGACAAACAACGACTGAATGACGGGCGCTACTTTCAGGTCACCCCCGGCAGCCACGAATTACGCGTGCGGTTCGATTTCGAAGTGTTTGGTGGTGGCGGCAGCTTGATGAACGGCCCGGTGGAGCGGCTGTGCTACCTGTACATCCGCTATGACCATTTCGAGGCCGGGCAGCGTTATGTGCTGGAGGGGCGTTCGCTGGGGTTCACTCCGAGTGCCCGGCTCTACAATGCCAAGCGCGAAGTCGTTGCCGAGGATTACGACTACGACTGCATTATCTGAGGCGACTTAGCGATCGTTCTTTTGATAGATAATCTTCTTTGTGCCGTTTTCACACGAGCCAACGACCATATTCTGGTCATGGACCTCGTCGTTGGTGACAACTTCCAGTGTGTACGATGTCACGCCCTGAGCCTGGATCTTGGCCTCGATTTCGGCTTTGAGTTCTTCGCAGGGTTTCGGTGCTGCGAACGCTGAGCCTGTCAGCGCGAGACCGATAACTGCCAAAGCAAAACGTTTCATGAGTGAAGCTCCCTGAGGCAGCGCGCACGGGCGTGCGCTGAAGCTGCTGTCATTGATTCGACCATACTTTTACAGCGAGGGTTCTGACTTCGCTCACAAGTTGTGCTGAAGGTTTCAAACCTTGGTTGATCTGCAGATGGCTATCGCGAGCAGGCTCACTCCTACAGGGGATCTTCGTCGCTCACAATAATTGTGTCCGCTGGAGATCAACTGTAGGAGTGAGCCTGCTCGCGATAGCGTCAGACCGGTCAGCGTCGAACTAGCTGACCAGCGAAGCGTCTAGCGTAATCTTCGCATTAAGTACCTTGGACACCGGGCACCCTTCCTTGGCCTTGTTGCTCAGCTCTTCGAACTGCGCCTGCGTCGCCCCCGGGATTTTCGCCTTGAGAATCAGCTTCACCGCGGTGATCGCGAAGCCGCCGTCAACCTGATCGAGGGTCACTTCCGCATTGGTATCAATGCTGTCGGCCTTCAGGCCCGCATCGCCCAGAATCATCGAAAACGCCATGGAAAAACAACCGGCATGCGCCGCGCCGATCAGTTCTTCCGGGTTGGTGCCCTTGCCGCCTTCGAAGCGCGCCTTGAAACCGTAAGGTGCTTCTCTGAGGACCCCGGTTTCGGTGGAGATCGAGCCAATGCCGGTTTTCAGATCGCCTGCCCAATGTGCGGATGCTTTCTTCACGATAGCCATGTCTTCCTCCTCGTCTCTGGCGCGGAAACGCCGCGTCGTCGTGGTTTTTGCTTGCAAGGCTTCTGAGGATAGACGCCGGAACAAAGTTCAGCCCGGCTGAATCGTTGACTTTTTTAGTAGGAAATTTCATCGCTGCTATTGAAACTCGGGTATATGCCCTCATTGCACAAAACACGCTTATGGATTTGGCAGGTTTTCGTTCGTGAGAAAAACCTGCCTCCTCACTCGGAGACGCAGGTTTATGAAGCAACTGTCCGACGTAAAATTTTCCACCCTCGATCTGGTGCCGGTGCGCGAGAACGGTAGCCCGGCGCAGTCGCTGCGCAACTCACTGGATCTGGCTCAGCATGTCGAGAAATTCGGCTACACGCGGTTCTGGGTAGCGGAACACCACAACATGGACGGCATCGCCAGTTCCGCCACGTCTGTTTTGCTCGGTTATCTGGCAGGTGGTACATCGACCATTCGCGTCGGCTCCGGCGGCGTGATGCTACCCAACCATGCGCCGCTGGTGATTGCCGAGCAGTTCGGCACGCTGGAAAGCCTATATCCGGGTCGGATCGACCTCGGCCTGGGCCGCGCACCCGGTTCCGATCAGATGACGGCTCGGGCGTTGCGCCGTGAACGCTCCGGCAGCGCCGATGATTTCCCCGAAGATGTCGCCGAACTGGTGCGCTACCTCGGCCCGCGTACCCCGGATCAGCGCGTGATTGCCATGCCGGGCACCGGCACCAACGTGCCGATCTGGTTGCTGGGTTCCAGCCTGTTCAGTGCGCAACTGGCCGGTGAGCGCGGTTTGCCCTACGCCTTTGCCTCGCATTTCGCCCCGCGCTTCATGCATGAAGCGATCCGCGTTTATCGCAATCACTTCAAGCCGTCGGCGGTGCTCGACAAGCCGTACGTGATGCTCGGTGTGCCGCTGGTGGCGGCAGATACCGATGAACAAGCCGATTACCTGGCGACTTCGGTGTACCAGCGCATTCTTGCTTTGATGCGTGGGCAGAGTCTGGTGCAGCGTCCGCCGGTGAAAACCATGGACGGCCTGTGGCTACCGCATGAGCGTGAGGCGGTGGGCGATTTCCTCGGTCTGGCGATGGTCGGCAGCCCGCAGAAGATTCGCGCCAAGCTGGAAGTGCTGGTTGAGCAGACGCAGGCGGATGAGCTGATTTTTACCAGTGATCTGTATGAGCATGCTGATCGTGTGCATTCGTACGAATTGTTGGCGCAGGTCATGAAGGGCTGAAAGGCGCCCTCACCCTAACCCTCTCCCGGAGGGAGAGGGGACTGACCGGGTTGAATGTTCGAGGTACGCCGACCTGAAAAATCCAGTCGTACTCAGGTTCTGATACAACCCACGATCTGCCCCTCTCCCCCTCGCCCCCTTGGGGGAGAGGGCTGGGGTGAGGGGGATCAATCTCAAACACACCACAAATCTTTCAGACACAAAAAAGCCGACGCCTTCACGTCGGCTTTTGCATTTCAGTCACGATCAACCGCGCTTGTAGACGATTTCCTTGGCGCCGCCTTCGCAGGTGCCGACGACTTTGCCGTCAGACGCTGCACCCTTATCAACAATCTCCAGCGAATACCCGGAAACGCCCTTGGCATCCAGCTTCGCCGCAATCTCGCTTTTCAGCTCTTCACATGGCTTGCCGGCAGCAAACGCACCACCCGCAAGGCTCAACAAACCTACTGCCAACATGAACTTCTTCATCGGTCGCACTCCCTGGTCGGATTGAAAGAGGCGGGCATCGAGCGTTCACTCGATGCACTCACCCTGTAGCGCTTTGCCATTCCTATGGCACTCGGCCAGCGCGCAAGTTCAGAAGACTAGACCAAACTCAGCTGCTGGCAATCTTGAAGCCGACTTTCAATGTCACCTGAAAGTGCGCTGCCTTGCCGTCCTTGATATGGCCACGGGTCTCGGTCACTTCAAACCATTCCAGGTTGCGAATGGTCTTGTTTGCTTCAGCAATTGCGTTGTTGATGGCGTCTTCGATGCTGCTGGTCGACGAACCGACCAGCTCGACTTTCTTGTACGTGTGATGGTCACTCATGGCGATCTCCTTGGCGTGTGGAATTGAGACTAGCAGTGAATCTGCACTGTTGATTTCGGTGGCTTTGCGCGGGCGAAGTTCAGATTTTCTGCACTTTCTCAAACCGCTGAAGTCCCAACCAACACACGCCACTCATCACCAATGCAGGAGAGCCACCATGGCCAACACCTCTTTACGTAAAGCCTCGTTGCAAAGCATGGAAGCCGAGATCGAGAGTCTGCTCAAATCGTTGGAAAGCTTGAAGGACGACGCTTCGGACGAGTCGCGCAAGACCCTCAAGGCGCTGAAAAGCAATGCCGAAAGCGCGCTGAAACATTCGCGTCACCTGCTCAGCGATGCCTATGAAGAAGTCAAAGTGAAAACCCGCGAAACCGGGATCGCCACCCGTGATTACGCCCAGGAGCATCCGTGGACGACGGCCGGTGTTGCAGTCGGTGCGATCGGTCTGCTCGCGGCTTACTTGCTGTTCAAGCGCGGCGAGTGATCGCTCTGGCGCAGCTCGTTCTTGAGCCATTGCGCCAGTTGCCGGGCGCGCCCGTCTGCGGCGCGCTTGGGTAGCCACAACGCCAGTTGCGCCGGGGTTTCACAGAAACCCCATGGCGCAACCAGGCGACCAGCCTTCAAGTCTTCCGTCACCAGCGGCTCCGGCGCGATGGCCACGCCCAGACCTGCGACGGCTGCTTCCAGCAAATAATACAAATGCTCGAAACCTTGTCCCAATTTCAACGCTTTTGCGTCGAGTGCGTTTTGCTGCGCCCAGCTTGGCCAGGCTTGTGGACGGGAAGTAGTGTGCAGCAGCGGTTCATCAAGCAATTCTGAGGCTGGCGCGCTTTGCAGGCGTTGGTAACCGTTGAACAATGGGCTCATGACCGGGCCGATGCGTTCTGCGGCCAGTTCATAGACCTGCATGTCCGCAGGCCATGGTGGCTCGGTGAAGAGCAGCAAGGCATCCAGTCCCGGACGTCGTGGATCGAGATCGCCTTCACCCGCCGACAGGTGCAGCCGCAAATCCGGCAGATCGGCATTCAATCGCCCCAAACGCGGAATAAACCAGCGCGCTAACAGACTTCCGGAGCAACCCAAGACGAACGGTGCATCGGCGGTACTCTGCGTAAGCTCGGCGCAAACACTGCGCAAGCGGTCAAACGCCTCGCCACTTGCATCGCGTAACCGCATGCCGGCATCTGTGAGTTTCAAGCCGCGTCCATCCTTGACGAACAGACTGACGCCCAGGTGTTCTTCCAGCACCTTGAGCTGCCGACTGACCGCGCCATGGGTGACGTGAAGCTGTTCGGCGGCCTGGCTGACGCTGTTCAATCGGGCCGTGGCTTCGAACGCGCGCAAGGCGTTCAGCGGAGGAAGGTCGTGGCTCATGATATCTGTGAGTTTTCCTGACAGGTTGTGGCGATCTTATCGGTTTTCAGTCTGGAAGGTCAGGGGTAGAGTGGTCGTCATTGTCTTTTGACCCGAATTCACCTGGAGCGACTCATGACCCAGACTTCGAACACCTCTGATCTGCGTAGCGGCCCGGACGATAACGGCCTGTTCGGCTCGTTCGGTGGCCGCTACGTGGCGGAAACCCTGATGCCGTTGATCCTCGATCTGGCCCGCGAATACGAAGCGGCCAAGGAAGATCCGGCATTCAAAGAGGAATTGGCCTACTTCCAGCGTGACTACGTCGGACGTCCGAGCCCGCTGTATTTCGCTGAACGTCTGACCGAGTTCTGCGGCGGCGCGAAAATTTATCTCAAGCGCGAAGAGCTCAACCACACCGGCGCGCACAAGATCAACAACTGCATCGGCCAGATCCTGCTGGCGCGGCGCATGGGCAAAAAACGCATCATCGCCGAGACCGGTGCCGGCATGCACGGCGTGGCCACCGCCACCGTGGCCGCACGTTTCGGCCTGGATTGCGTGATCTACATGGGCACCACTGACATCGAACGTCAGCAAGCCAACGTCTTCCGCATGAAGCTGCTGGGCGCTGAAGTGATTCCAGTGGTTGCCGGCACCGGCACTCTGAAAGACGCGATGAACGAAGCCCTGCGTGACTGGGTGACCAACGTCGACAACACCTTCTACCTGATCGGCACCGTGGCCGGCCCGCACCCTTACCCAGCAATGGTTCGCGACTTCCAGGCCGTAATCGGCAAGGAAACCCGCGATCAGTTGCAGGCTCAAGAAGGCCGTCTGCCGGACAGCCTGGTGGCGTGCATCGGTGGCGGTTCCAACGCGATGGGCCTGTTCCACCCGTTCCTCGACGACAAAAGCGTTGAAATCATCGGTGTTGAAGCCGCCGGTTACGGCATCGAAACCGGCAAGCACGCGGCGAGCCTCAATGGCGGCGTTCCGGGCGTGTTGCACGGCAATCGTACTTTCTTGCTGCAGGACGACGATGGCCAGATCATCGACGCCCACTCGATCTCCGCTGGCCTCGATTACCCCGGCATTGGTCCTGAGCACGCGTGGTTGCATGACATCGGCCGCGTTCAATACACCTCGGTGACCGACGACGAAGCCCTCGACGCGTTCCACAAATGCTGCCGCCTCGAAGGGATTATTCCTGCCCTGGAAAGCGCTCACGCTCTGGCCGAAGTGTTCAAACGCGCACCTAAGCTGCCGAAGGATCACCTGATGGTGGTCAACCTGTCGGGCCGTGGCGACAAAGACATGCAGACCGTCATGCACCATATGGAAAACTCTCAACAAGAGCCATCCAAGCAGGAGAAACACTGATGAGCCGCCTGCAAACCCGTTTTGCCGACCTCAAGGAACAGAACCGCGCCGCGCTGGTGACCTTTGTCACCGCCGGTGATCCGGACTACGACACCTCGCTGGCGATCCTCAAAGGTTTGCCGGGGGCGGGCGCCGACGTGATCGAGCTGGGCATGCCGTTTACCGACCCGATGGCCGACGGCCCGGCGATTCAACTGGCGAACATCCGCGCCTTGGGCGCCAAGCAGAACCTGGCGAAAACCCTGCAAATGGTTCGCGAATTCCGTGAAGGCAACAGCGATACGCCGCTGGTGCTGATGGGCTACTTCAACCCGATCCACATGTATGGCGTCGAGCGCTTCATCGCCGATGCGAAAGAGGCCGGCGTCGATGGTCTGATCGTGGTCGACATGCCGCCTGAGCACAACGCTGAGCTGTGCGATCCGGCGCAGGCTGCCGGTCTGGACTTTATCCGTCTGACCACGCCGACCACCGACGATGCACGCCTGCCGAAAGTGCTCAATGGCAGTTCCGGTTTCGTTTACTACGTGTCGGTCGCCGGTGTGACCGGTGCTGGCGCTGCAACGCTGGAACACGTTGAAGAGGCGGTGACCCGTCTGCGTCGGCATACCGATCTGCCGATCAGCATCGGTTTTGGTATCCGTACACCGGAGCAAGCGGCGGCCATTGCGCGTCTGGCCGACGGTGTTGTGGTGGGCTCGGCATTGATCGATCACATCGCCAATGCGACCACGCCTGCTCAAGCCGTCGACGGCGTGTTGGGCCTGTGCTCGGCACTGTCGGAAGGCGTGCGTAAGGCCCGTGTCAGCTGAAGGTAAAGTTCCTGATACAGAGGAATTAGCACCTCAAAGCACAGACTAATCCAGCAAGACCGAGGGCTTCAGAACATCGTTCTGAAGCCCTTTTTGCTGTTTGTGCTGTGAGGAAAGATTTGATGAAAATGCCGAAACGTCTGATGGCCGGACTGGGCGCGCTGATGATCAGCGCGACGCCGCTGCTGGCCAGCGCTGATCAGCGCGACGATCACGACCACGGCGGCCCGCAGCAGGGCCATTACGATAACCGTGGCGACAATCACGGTGATGAACACCGTGGTCCGCAAAATGATCATCGAGGTGGCCCGCCACCGCGCGACTTTGGTCCGGTGCGTCAGACCATTCGTGACAATCATGGCTACTTTGTACGCGGTGCACCGCTGCCGCCGGGGATTCATCTGGAGCGTGGCCGGCCGTTGCCGCATGGGTATTACGGTGAACGTCTGGACGGTCGCGCGTTGGGTCGTTTGCCGGTGTATCCGGGTTATGAATGGCGTCGGGCGGGGGGCGACATTGTGCTGATCGCGATGGGCACCGGGATCGTCTACGAAATTCTCGATGGCGTTTTGTATTGATCCGCAGGCAATAAAAAAGACCGCAGCCAATGGCTGCGGTCTTTTTTTCAGGGCAGCTCCAGTCCGCCGGAGGCCTTGTGCAGTTTGCGCAGATGCGCGCCAATCTGCTTCACATTCTCCTCACTGGCCGCAATCTCCGCGGCCCGCTTCGGCTCCAGCAACTTGCGTACTTCGGCGTCCAGATCACCGGACAGTGCCAGCAGCTTCTTCTGCCGCTGGCTGCTCTCCGCTTCGAGTCGACTGAACTCGGTCGGCTGCGGCAATCCGTAACCCTTGGAATCGAGCAATTCTGCCGGACGGCTAAGGAACCCGCTGTTGGCGAGAATTTCCTGCAAGGTCGCGTTGGCCTTGTCCATGCCGCCGTTTTCCAGCTCGCGCGCACCGAGGTAACGCTGCTTGACCTCGTCTTGTGCCAGCAGCAATTGGCGGCGATAACTCGCCTGCTCCAGCAACAACAACGCGGCGCTGGTGCGCAGATCCGCACGCTCGAACCACTCACGCCGTTCTTCGGCTGTCAGCGAAAGCCATTCTTCAACGGTGTTCTGCTTGATCGGTAATTGCTTCTTCAGCACATCGAACATCGCCTGATAGCGATCGCGGAACGAGTCGAAGCGGTAACCCAGACGCAACGCTTCTTTCGGATCATCCAATACGCTGGTATCGGCGAGGCCGCGTCCCTTGAGCACTTCCAGCAAACCGTTGGGCATGATGCTGTCGAGGCCGATGAGCTGCGCGTTGTTGCTGCCGCTGCGCAACAGTTTCAAACCTTCCACTGCACAGTTGTTGGAGAGGAAGAAGTAGTTGCCGTCATAGCTCCAGTGCATCTCGGCCGCATGCTCGACTACGCCTTCGATCTCGTCGCGTGACAGGTTCAGCGGCACGGAAGCGAGGCTGCGCAGTTCGGTCTTGGTGTATTCGTCGATGACCTGCGCAAGCGGCAGCACGAACAGCCGCGACGGGTATTTGCCGACCAGTCCGTCCCAGCTCGACAGCTGCACGTCACCGACAAAGGCGCGGTAGGACAACACCAGATGCTGGTCCAGATCGAGTCGGCAATCCGGCCCGCGCGGGCGGCCCGGCGCGCAAATCACCAGACGCAACATGCTGTGGCCCCAGCGGCTGACCCAGTTCTGATTGGCCTCGGCCAGCAGATAGTCGACGGCGTAGACCCGTTCCGGATCGACCTGCCCCAAGGGTTGCTTGGCGAAGTCGTTGCCGGCATTGAGGAAGGAGAAGGTTTTGCTGCAGGCGTCCTTGGCCGGAGGAGCCCAGCCGAAGTGCTCCTGGTAATAGCGATACAGCGCCGGGCGGCGGCAGGCGTAGCTCGGGTCGAGGAGGAAATACTCCATGTTGACCGCGACGAACTCCTTGGGGCTGGAGATTTCGTACAGGTCCGGGCTGCGCGCGATTTGCCGGTTGTGTTGTTCGCGTTCACCACGACGACCGACGTATTGCTGCCAACCGGCGAGGTCGAGCAGGCGCGGATCATCGCTGAGGGTGAAGCGCCGGCCGTTCTGGCCACGGCATTCATCGGGGATGCCGATCAGCCCGGCGCTGTTGAACCGTCGAGTGCAACGCTGGATCAGCGTGCGCTCGGCACTCGGCCACAGGCGCGCGCGATCATAAATATGGGTGATTTCATGCAGCACCGTGGCGAGCAGTTCCTGACGCACAGTGCCGTGGGGGCGATTGGTTTTTTCTTTGGCCGCACTACCGTCAGTCAGGCTGGCGAGCAGTTTGCGATTCAGGTCGAGTTCGGCGACCAGGGTGGCTTGGCCATAGGCGTTGCTCGGCATGTCGTCGGTCCAGCCGACATCGATGCGCCGATCCAGCCGCTCGATAAAGCTCGGCGGCAGCTTTTGCATCGCCTCATCGATCAGCGCCTGGCTGGCCTGTTGTTGGGCGGGGCTCAGGCCGTCGGTCTTGAGCCGCAGTTGCAGGCCGGCGTGGGCGCTGTTGCCAAGCAGCAACAACGCCCCGGCCAGCAGCCAGGTGCCGAGTGACTTCACAGTGCGAGGATGGCTTCGGCGAGAACCTGATCACTGGCGTCGCGCGCTTCCGGCACGCGAGTGCGCAAGGTATTGAACGCGGCTTCCAGGTGTGCGCCACGGATATCGCCATTGGACGCTACGAAACTGGCAGCGTCGTCGTGGGCTTCGCGGATGATTTTCGAATCGCGAATCGACGTGGTGGTGTCGGAAGTGAAATCGATGGTGCGCTGGGAGGCACGAACGATGATGTTACTGGTGGCTACCAGGGTGTGCGCCTGGGCCACGTCGGCCAACAAAAACAGGCCAAGGGCGGCAGCAATCAGCGGGCTACGCATGGAACGACTCCGAAGGGGCAAGGATAACGGGGATACGGGATAACTATTGGACGAGAATTGCCTCTGCCAGTTCAAGGTCGCTGACATGAAGTTTCGGCCGGGTTTTGCGCAGGTAATGCAGCGCGGATTCCAGACGAGCACCTCGCCATTCACCGTCACTGGCAACAAATGCGGCCGCGTCATCATGGGCGGCGAGCAGCAGTTTACGGTCGAAAGGCGCGGAAGACACCATGCTGGTGGCGTAACCACTGACGACGGTGCCTTGGGTCGACGCGTTGAAAGCATCAAAGGCATTGACCGGCGTCGTCCAGCAGGCGGTGAACAATACGGAGGGAATCAGTAGATTTGGAAGAAAGCGCATCGGACTCGGTAATTTTTGGTGAGCCCAAAGGCTAGCGCAATGCCCGGGCCAGAGCCAGCGCCGAAACATCGGGACACGACGGGCGTGTCCCGATTGGTACCTGGCGCTTAGATCGTCAGGATGGCCTGAGCCAGTTGTGCGTCTGTGGCTTGCAGCTGTGGCGCCTGGTGACGGATGTGATCCAGCGCGCTTTCCAGTTTCACCCCACGGATTTCGCCTTCGCTGGCCACGAAGCTGGCAGCGTCGTCGCGGGCGGCAAGAACAATCTTGTCGTCTCGGAACGACGAGGTGACGTCGGATGTAGCGTCGGACGAGGACTTCAGAGCGCCGACAACGGCGTCGGTGGTCACGATGAAGCTGGTGGCGCTGGCGTTGGCGGCCACGGCCAGCAGGGCGGCGGCGCTGAGCAAACGAAGACGGGACATGATGTAACTCCTGTGGATAAACCGTAGAGAGAGGTGGCTCGGTATCTGAGGAGTCAGACGCCAGTGACACAGCATTCGCCACGTTCTGCATGGATATTAGGCGCAGAACCCGATACCTAACCAGCATCCAGACGAAAAACTGTAGGAGCTGCCGAAGGCTGCGATCTTTTGCTTTGGATTTTCAAGATCAAAAGATCGCAGCCTTCGGCAGCTCCTACAATTGTAATGGTCTTATTTCGAATAATGTAAACTGTACTGGTATGGCTTTTTAAGAGCCCAAAACGACAAAACCCGTCGTGGTTTCCCACGACGGGTTTTGCTTGTTCAATTCGGGTTGCTGGCGGTGGGTCTAACGACCAGAGCCAGCGACGCTACTTAGCGCCAGAACGGCTTGCTCAGCTCTTCGTAGCGTTGTGCTTCGCTGATACCGGCGTCAGCCAGCAAACGCGAATCCAGACGAGCCAGTTGATGGCGGCTGGAGATGCGGCGCTGCCACAGCATCAGGTTGGCGATAACGCGCAGAGGCAGGGAAGCCTGGGTGTTTACAGCTTTGTCTTCGAAGAACAGTTCGGAACTGAGTGTACGTTCCATGGTTGACATCCTTCCGCTTGTGGCGGGATCAGGTAGTGGTTTGACTGGTGCCCATGATCCTCTCGTTTGCCAAGTCTCTCTAGATACAGTTCAACTGTATTGTGAGTGACCAGTTAACTGTTTAAAGATGGTGTACGGGTCAAAAATGCGCAAACTGTACCTGTCAGCACTAAATCGGTGCATTTCTGCTCGAATCACTCGGAAAGGTAGGCAAAGTCTGTAGGAAATGACCAGTACAGCAGTACAGTTTTTGTCGGGGAGGGAGGCTTGAGAAAGTCCGCCGACGCAAACTGTGTTTGCGTCGGCGGTTTATCTGTGTGGATCAGACCGCGAGCATGCGCCCGGTTTCTTCCAGGTTGATGTGCCAGCTCAACGCTTCACGCAGGATGTGCGGGGTGTGGCCACCGATTGCACAGGCCTTCGTGAAGTAATCATTCAGCGCCTGACGGAAGTCCGGGTGCACACAGTTATCGATGATCACTCGTGCACGCTCCCGTGGCGCCAGGCCGCGAAGGTCCGCCAGGCCCACCTCGGTCACCAGAATGTCGACGTCATGCTCGGTATGGTCAACGTGGCTGACCATCGGCACCACGCTGGAAATCGCGCCGCCCTTGGCGATTGACTTGGTCACGAACACCGCCAGATGCGCGTTGCGCGCGAAGTCACCGGAACCGCCGATGCCGTTCATCATCCGCGTGCCGCAGACGTGGGTGGAGTTGACGTTGCCGTAAATGTCGAACTCCAGCGCCGTGTTGATGCCGATGATGCCCAACCGACGAACCACTTCCGGGTGGTTGGAGATCTCCTGCGGCCGCAGCACCAGTTTGTCCTTGTACTTCTCCAGATTGCCGAACACGTCGCTGTTGCGGCGTTCCGACAGGGTGATCGAGCTGCCCGACGCAAAGCTCAGCTTGCCGGCGTCGATCAGATCGAAGGTCGAATCCTGCAGCACTTCGGAGTACATGGTCAGGTCTTCAAACGGCGAATCGATCAGACCGCACATCACCGCGTTGGCAATGTTGCCGATCCCCGCCTGCAACGGGCCGAGCTTGTTGGTCATGCGCCCGGCGTCGACTTCCTGCTTGAAGAAGGTTATCAGGTGATCGGCGATGGCGTTGGTGTCGACGTCTGGCGACGACACGGTAGACGGCGAGTCCGCCTGCTGGGTGATAACGATGGCGACGATCTTCTCCGGCGGAATCGGAATCGCCGTGCTACCGATGCGGTCGTCGACTTTCACCAGCGGGATCGGCGTGCGCGTCGGGCGGTACGTCGGGATATAGATGTCGTGCAGGCCTTCGAGGTTGGCGTTGTGCGCCAGATTGATCTCGACGATCACCTGTTTGGCGAAAATCGCGAAGCTCGCCGAGTTGCCCACTGAAGTGGTCGGCACGATGTGGCCTTGCTCGGTGATGGCTACAGCTTCGATGACCGCAATGTCCGGCAGCTTCAGTTGCTGGTTGCGCAGTTGCTCGACGGTTTCCGACAGATGCTGGTCGATGAACATGACTTGGCCGGCGTTGATGGCTTTGCGCAAGGTGCTGTCGACCTGGAATGGCATGCGTCGTGACAGCACGCCGGCCTCAGTCAATTGCTTGTCGAGGTCGTTGCCCAGACTGGCGCCGGTCATCAGGCTGATCTTCAGCGGCGTGACCTTGGCACGCTCGGCCAGTGCGTGAGGGACAGCCTTGGCTTCGCCGGCGCGGGTGAAACCGCTCATGCCGACGGTCATGCCATCCTCAATCAGAGCAGCAGCGTCGGCGGCGCTCATCACTTTATCCAACAACGAAGGCAGGCGAATACGGTCACGGTACATGGATTATTATCTCGGGCAACGAGTAGCAGGATGCGCAGTCTAGTGAATTTGACGGGCGCCTGTCCCGCTACCAAGGTCGCAAACGAGGCGTCTATTTAGCGGGTTTGAAGTAAAACACCGTTACTGGATCTGCAACAACGTGGCAAATTGTCCGACGTTTTGCGCAAACAAAAACGCCCCGACGAGTCGGGGCGTTCGCTATTGCAGCGCGGGTATTACTCGACCGCTTTGACCATGTCTTCGATGACTTTCTTCGCGTCGCCGAACACCATCATGGTCTTGTCCAGGTAGAACAGTTCGTTGTCCAAACCGGCATAGCCGCTGGCCATCGAGCGCTTGTTGACGATGATGGTCTTGGCCTTGAACGCCTCGAGAATCGGCATGCCGGCAATCGGCGACTTCGGATCGTTCTTCGCGGCCGGGTTGACCACGTCGTTCGCGCCGAGCACCAGCACCACGTCGGCCTGGCCGAACTCGGAGTTGATGTCTTCCATCTCGAACACCTGATCGTAAGGCACTTCGGCCTCGGCGAGCAGAACGTTCATGTGTCCCGGCATACGGCCGGCAACCGGGTGGATCGCATACTTCACGGTCACGCCACGGTGAGTCAGCTTCTCGGTCAATTCCTTCAGCGCATGCTGCGCACGCGCTACTGCCAAGCCGTAACCCGGCACGATGATCACGGTGTCGGCGTTGGTCAGCAGGAAAGTCGCGTCATCAGCCGAACCGGATTTCACTGGACGGGCTTCTTTCGCACCGGCAGGACCTGCATCGGCCGTATTGCCGAAACCACCGAGCAGTACATTAAAGAAGGAGCGGTTCATCGCCTTGCACATGATGTACGAGAGGATCGCACCGCTCGAACCCACCAGGGAACCGGCAATGATCAGCATCGAGTTGTTCAGCGAGAAGCCAATACCCGCCGCCGCCCAGCCCGAGTAGCTATTGAGCATCGACACCACAACTGGCATGTCGGCGCCGCCGATCGGGATGATGATCAGCACACCCATCACGAACGCCAGCGCCAGCATCAGCGCGAACGCAGTGAGGTTGCCGGTGAACATGAAGGTCAGGCCCAGTGCCAACGTCGCCAGACCCAGCACTGCGTTGAGCTTGTGCTGCCCGGCAAATTGTACCGGTGCGCCTTGAAACAGGCGGAACTTGTACTTGCCCGACAGCTTGCCGAACGCAATCACCGAACCGGAGAAGGTGATTGCACCGATGGCGGCGCCGAGGAACAGCTCCAGACGGTTGCCAGCCGGAATCGAGTCGCCCAGCTGTTTAACGATACCCAGCGATTGCGGCTCAACAACTGCGGCGATCGCGATGAACACCGCTGCCAGACCGATCATGCTGTGCATGAAGGCGACCAGTTCCGGCATCTTGGTCATTTCAACGCGTTTGGCCATGATCGAACCGGCGGTGCCGCCGACCAGCAGACCGACGATGACGTAACCGATGCCGGCAGTGGCCAGCTCAGCCCCGAGTTTATAGATGAGGCCGACAGTGGTCAGGATCGCCAACGCCATGCCGAGCATGCCGAACAGGTTGCCGCGCCGCGAAGTAGTCGGGTGCGACAGGCCTTTGAGGGCCTGGATAAAACAGATCGACGCGATCAGGTAGAGCGTCGTGACGAGATTCATGCTCATTACTTCGGCGCCTCTTCTTTTACTTTCGGGGCTTTCTTCTTGAACATCTCAAGCATGCGGCGGGTGACCAGGAAGCCACCGAACACGTTGACCGCAGCCAGTGCCACGGCGAGGGTGCCCATGGTTTTGCCCAGCGGCGTGACGGTCAGTGCGGCGGCAAGCATGGCGCCGACGATCACGATCGCCGAAATGGCGTTGGTGACCGCCATCAATGGCGTGTGCAGCGCAGGTGTAACGTTCCAGACCACGTGGTAACCGACATAAATCGCCAGCACGAAGATGATCAGGTTGTAGATACCGGGGGAGATAAGCTCTTCCATCGTCTGAATCCCTGCTTAGGCGTTTTTGCGGATGACTTGGCCGTCGCGGCACATCAGGCACGCGGCGACGATATCGTCTTCGAGGTTGACGTCGAACTGGCCTTCTTTGGTGAACACCAGCTTGAGGAAGTCCAGCAGGTTGCGCGCGTACAGTGCCGAGGCGTCTGCAGCGACTTCACCGGCCAGATTGGTCGGGCCGCAAATGGTCACGCCATTCTCGATCACGACCTGATCAGCCACGGTCAGCGGGCAGTTGCCACCCTGAGCAGCGGCGAGGTCGATGACCACCGAACCCGGTTTCATCTGCGCCACCGTCTCCGCGCTCAACAGCGTCGGTGCCTTGCGGCCCGGAATCAACGCGGTGGTGATGACGATGTCAGCCTGCTTCGCGCGCTCGTGCACGGCCTGCGCCTGACGCTGCATCCAGCTCGCCGGCATTGGCCGCGCGTAACCACCGACACCGACGGCGCATTCGCGCTCTTCATCGGTCTCGTACGGCACGTCGACGAACTTGGCGCCGAGGGATTCGATCTGCTCTTTCACCGCCGGACGTACGTCAGACGCTTCGATCACCGCACCCAGACGTTTCGCCGTGGCAATCGCCTGCAACCCGGCCACACCGGCGCCGAGAATCAGCACGCGCGCCGCTTTCACGGTGCCCGCAGCCGTCATCAGCATCGGCATGAAGCGTGGGTAGTGGTGAGCGGCCAGCAACACAGCCTTATAGCCGGCAATGTTCGCCTGCGATGACAAAACATCGAGACTCTGCGCGCGCGAGGTGCGCGGCGCCGCTTCGAGGGCGAACGCGGTAATCCCGCACTCGGCCATCTTCGCGATGGTTTCGTTGTTGAACGGGTTGAGCATGCCGACCAGCACCGTACCGCGCTTGATCAGCGTCAGTTCGGCATCGCTCGGGGCGACCACTTTGAGAATCAGCTCGGCGCCAAACGCGTCATTGGCACTGCCAATGGTTGCGCCTGCCGCTTCATAGGCACTGTCGACCACACTGGCTTTTACGCCGGCGCCGGTTTGCACAGTGACCTTATGGCCTTGGCTGATCAGCTTTTTAATGGTTTCCGGGGTTGCAGCAACCCGTGTTTCACCGGTCTGGGTTTCGAGAGGAACACCAATGTGCACGTCAAATCTCCTGCGTGATCTTATTGAGTAAACCCATGCACTACGGATGGTGCGACTGGGGCGGCCGATCAGCACGATCCCGCCAAATCAGGGCGGGGCGCGGCATTTTGCAGGCGAACTTTATGCCCTTCAAGGGATTATGACTGGTGACGGAAAATTAACTACAAGTCATGCCGTGACCGAATGTCGCAGATGGCCAGCTGAATCCCTTGCAGGCCGTGCCTTGCAAGGATTCTGGCCGATTATGGAAAAATTTCTCATCGGTGACGTGAATAGGCATCAATGCGTCGCCGATGGAGGCTCAAAGCCACGTCGTCAGGCGCTTGTGGGACGTCTGTACGACTTTCGGATACAGTCTGTTGAATTGCGACAATTAGTTATATCTGTAGGGCTTTGCATTTCCTGACTACGGGGTTAATTATCTTTGTAAGCCTTTATCCTTCTAGGTTGTAGCTCTGCGCCTGGTTTACCAACCAGTCACGAAATGCCCTGAGTGATGCTGATTCGACCTTTCGCTCCGGAATCATCAAGTAATAGGCCTTGATGCTGGAGAGGGCCTGCGGGTTGGCAATCACCAGACGCTTCTCTGCAAGTTCGCGCTGAATCAGGAACGGTGGAATCAGCGCGATCCCCATGTCGTGCATGGCCGCTTGGGCGAGCATGGAGAATAGCTCGTAGCGGGGACCTGTCATGTCGCGGGGGATATTCAGGTGTTGCGAGTTGAACCATTGGCGCCAGGCGTAGGGGCGGGTGGTCTGCTGCAAAAGCGGTAGCTCGGCAATCTCGTCGGCTGTCAGATGAGTCTTGTCACCGAGTAGGGCCGGGCTGCACACCGGCATCGGATTCTCGCCCATCAGTCTGTGGGATTCGGTACCCGACCAGTCGGCATCGCCAAAGTAGATCGCAGCATCGAACTCGGTATCGGCAAACAGGAAAGGGCGGGTGCGGTTGGTCAGGTTGACGGTGACTTCCGGGTGTTTGAGTTGGAAATCCTTGAGTCGCGGTAGCAGCCATTGCGTGCCAAAGGTTGGCACCACCGCCAGTTCGATCACGTTGGTGCCTTGCTGGCCCATCACTGAAAGCGTGTCGCGCTCAACCGCATCGAGTTGCGTGGCGACTCGGCGGCTGTAGGAAAGTCCCGCCTCGGTCAGTTTCACGCCCCGCCGCGAGCGTCGGAACAGTTCCACACTGAGGAACTCTTCAAGGCTGGCAATCTGTCGGCAAATCGCGCCCTGGGTGAGGGAAAGTTCTTCAGCGGCGCGGGTAAAGCTCTCGTGACGCGCGGCGGCCTCGAAACTGATCAGTGCTGTGGTGCTGGGGATCTTCCTGCGCATGTACATCAACCTCACTAATGCGCCGCATAAAAGGCATTTCGCGACGTTTCGGAGTGAGAAATTAGCACAACAGAATGCGAAATCCTCGTTTGCCGCGACGGCGAACCGCGCCTAGGATCAATGCCACGTTAATTCACCCGATTTGCGAGGACACACTCATGGGCGGTAAAGCTAGCTTCAACTGGATCGATCCCCTGCTGCTGGATCAACAGCTCACCGAAGAAGAGCGCATGATCCGCGACACCGCCGAGCAGTTCGCTCAACAGAGCCTCGCTCCGCGTGTTCTTGAAGCCTTCCGTCATGAGAAAACTGACCCGGCGATCTTTCGCGAGATGGGCGAAGTCGGCCTGTTGGGCGCGACCATCCCTGAACAGTACGGTGGCAGCGGCCTCAACTATGTCAGCTATGGTCTGATTGCCCGTGAAGTCGAGCGGGTCGATTCCGGCTACCGCTCGATGATGAGCGTGCAGTCGTCGCTGGTAATGGTGCCGATCAATGAATTCGGTACCGAAGCACAGAAACAGAAATACCTGCCGAAGCTGGCTTCCGGTGAATGGATCGGCTGCTTCGGCCTGACCGAGCCAAACCACGGTTCCGATCCGGGCGCGATGATTACCCGTGCACGTAAAGTCGACGGCGGCTACAGCCTGACCGGCGCGAAGATGTGGATCACCAACAGCCCGATCGCTGATGTGTTCGTGGTCTGGGCCAAAGACGATGCTGGCGACATTCGCGGTTTTGTATTGGAGAAAGGCTGGAAAGGCCTGAGTGCTCCGGCCATCCACGGTAAGGTTGGCCTCCGTGCCTCGATCACCGGCGAAATCGTTATGGATAACGTGTTCGTGCCGGAAGAGAACATCTTCCCGGACGTGCGCGGTCTGAAAGGCCCGTTCACCTGCCTCAACTCCGCACGCTATGGCATCTCTTGGGGCGCACTGGGCGCTGCCGAGTTTTGCTGGCACACCGCCCGCCAGTACACCCTGGATCGTCAGCAGTTCGGTCGCCCATTGGCCGCTACACAGTTGATCCAGAAGAAACTGGCCGACATGCAGACCGAAATCACTTTGGCGCTGCAAGGTTGTCTGCGTCTGGGTCGCATGAAGGATGAAGGTACCGCGGCTGTCGAAATCACCTCGATCATGAAACGCAACTCGTGCGGCAAGTCGTTGGATATCGCTCGTATGGCGCGCGACATGCTCGGCGGTAACGGCATTTCCGATGAGTTCGGTGTTGCCCGCCATTTGGTCAACCTTGAAGTGGTGAATACCTATGAAGGCACTCACGACGTCCACGCGCTGATCCTCGGGCGTGCGCAAACTGGTCTGCAGGCGTTCTATTAATAGGAGAGCGACCATGGGCGCGCTGTCGTATCTGCGGGTACTGGATTTATCGCGAGTGTTGGCCGGGCCGTGGGCCGGGCAGATCCTCGCCGACCTTGGCGCCGAGGTGATCAAGGTCGAGCGTCCCGGCAATGGTGACGACACTCGCGCCTGGGGGCCGCCCTTCCTTAAAGACGCTTATGGCGAGAATACGTCGGAAGCGGCTTATTACCTGTCGGCGAACCGCAACAAACAATCGGTGACTATCGACTTCACCCGCCCCGAGGGGCAGAGGCTGGTACGCGAACTGGCGATGAAGTCGGACATCCTCATAGAGAACTTCAAGGTGGGTGGTCTGGCGGCTTATGGGCTGGACTATGAGTCACTGAGGGCGATCAATCCGAACCTGATCTATTGCTCGATTACTGGCTTTGGTCAGACTGGGCCGTATGCCAAACGCGCCGGCTACGACTTCATGATCCAGGGGTTGGGTGGACTGATGAGTCTCACCGGTCGGCCTGAGGGTGATGAGGGGGCCGGGCCGGTGAAGGTCGGTGTGGCGTTGACGGACATTCTTACCGGGTTGTATTCGACGGTAGCGATTCTGGCTGCGCTGGCCCATCGTGATCACGATGGCGGTGGACAGCACATTGATATGGCTTTGCTGGATGTACAGGTTGCGTGTCTGGCTAACCAGGCGATGAATTATTTGACCACGGGCAATGCACCTAAACGTCTGGGTAATGCGCATCCGAACATCGTGCCTTATCAGGACTTTCCTACGGCTGACGGCGATTTCATTCTTACCGTGGGTAATGACGGGCAGTTCCGCAAGTTTGCCGAAGTGGCGGGGCAGCCGCAGTGGGCTGATGATCCACGCTTTGCTACCAATAAGCTGCGAGTGGCGAACCGGGCGGTACTGATTCCTTTGATTCGTCAGGCGACGGTGTTCAAGACTACCGCTGAATGGGTGGCTCAACTGGAGCAGGCCGGCGTACCGTGCGGGCCGATCAATGATCTGTCGCAGGTGTTCGAGGATCCTCAGGTAAAGGCGCGTGGGCTGGCGATAGAGCTGCCGCATGCGTTGGCGGGGATGGTGCCTCAGGTGGCGAGCCCGATTCGTATGTCGCAGACACCGGTCGAGTATCGTCGTGCGCCTCCTTTGCTAGGTGAGCATACGCTGGATGTTTTACAACGGGTGCTTGGGATGGGGGCTGGTGCAGTGGCCGACTTGAAGGCGGCCGGGGTGTTGTGACCATTCCTTCTATATAGAAGGGTTCTTTCCTCCTATATGGAAGGGGTTGGATGTTTTTTAGCCAATCTGCAAGTGATTGAAAGAAAACTGAAATTAACGGTTGACGGCAGATTTCAGATGTCTATAATTCGCCCCACTTCCGGCGCAGTCGAAACGGAAAACTCCTTGAGATTCAATGAGTTGTGTAGGTTTCGGCAGTGAGTTGCTTCAGTTTATCGAAGCCAAAAGGAAGTTGAAAAAGAGGTGTTGACAGCAGCGTGTAACGCTGTAGAATTCGCCTCCCGCTGACGAGAGATCGGAAGCGCAAGTGGTTGAAGTTGTTGAAGAATTCTTCGAAAGCTTCTGAAAATAATCACTTGACAGCAAATGAGGCTGCTGTAGAATGCGCGCCTCGGTTGAGACGAAAGATCTTAACCAACCGCTCTTTAACAACTGAATCAAGCAATTCGTGTGGGTGCTTGTGGAGTCAGACTGATAGTCAACAAGATTATCAGCATCACAAGTTACTCCGCGAGAAATCAAAGATGTAACCAACGATTGCTGAGCCAAGTTTAGGGTTTCTTAAAAACCCAAAGATGTTTGAACTGAAGAGTTTGATCATGGCTCAGATTGAACGCTGGCGGCAGGCCTAACACAT